>SLBI01000339.1 GCA_007126375.1 Paracoccaceae bacterium | reverse complement strand
CGCGCGCCCTCGAGCGGCCTGCTGTCGCCGTATTCCTCCCGCAGCGCCATCAGCCCGGGCATTTCGGTCTCGGCGATGGCGATCTCCTTGCGGCCGTAGTCGGCCAGCGTGATATCCTTGACGGCATAATCCTTCGGCATCGTGCCGTACTCCCAGGGTGGTTTGCTGTTGCCGGCGCAAATAGCACCACGCCCCGCGGGCGACAATGCGGCGCAGCGGACTGTCACGGGAATCGGTTACGCTCGACGCAGCGAAACAAAGACCAGGAGGTCATCGCATGTCCCTCCCCCGCACGATGAAGGCGGCCGTTGCGTCCGCCCTCGGCGCGTCCCTCGACATCCGCGAAGTGCCGGTGCCCGAGGTCGGGGCCGGTCAGGTTCTGATCCGGGTGCGCGCCTCTGGCGTCTGCCATACCGACCTGCACGCGGTGATGGGCGACTGGCCGGTGAAGCCCACGCCCCCCTTCATTCCGGGCCATGAAGGCGTCGGCGAGGTGGCCGCCGTCGGCCCCGGCGTCACCCATCTGAAGGAAGGCGACCGGGTCGGCGCGCCCTGGCTGCACACCGCCTGCGGTCGCTGTGCGCATTGCGTCGGCGGCTGGGAAACCCTGTGCGAGAGCCAGCAGAACACCGGCTATTCGGTGGACGGGGGATACGCCGAATACGTCCGGGCCGACGCGAACTATGTCGGGCGCATCCCCGACGGTCTCGATTTCGGCCCCGCGGCACCCGTCCTCTGCGCCGGGGTCACGGTCTACAAGGGTCTGAAGGAACTGGAGGCGAAACCGGGCGACTGGGTGGCGATCTCGGGGATCGGCGGGCTGGGCCACATGGCGGTGCAATATGCCAAGGCGATGGGGTTTCACGTCGTCGCCGTGGACATCCACGCCGACAAGCTGCGCCTCGCGCGCGAGCTCGGCGCCGATCTGGCGCTGCATGCGGTGGACGACGACCCGGTTGGCGAGTTGCAGAAGCAACTCGGCGGCGTGCATGGCGCTCTGGTCACGGCCGTGTCCAACAGCGCCTTCGCCCAGGCGGTCGGCATGCTGCGCCGGGGCGGCTTCCTGTCGCTTGTGGGGCTGCCGCCGGGCGATTTCCCGCTGCCGATCTTCGAGGTGGTACTGAAGCGGATCACCGTGCGCGGATCGATCGTCGGGACGCGCAATGACCTCGCCGAATCGCTGGCTTTCGCCGCCGAGGGCAAGGTCGCGTCGCATTTCACCTGGGACGAGCTGGACAACATAAACGCGATCTTCGCCCGGATGCAGGACGGGCAGATCGACGGACGCGTGGTGCTGCGGATCTGACCCTTCCGCTTGTGCACGCCTTCGCGAGCCACTAGCCATGGCGGCGGAGGTGGCGGATGGCGCGAGCGGCACAGGCACGACCGCGGGCTTGGCAGCGCATGCTGTCGGGGCGGCGGCTCGACCTGCTGGACCCGACACCGGTGGACATCGAGATCGCCGACATCGCCCATGGCCTCGCCTTCGTCGCCCGCTGGAACGGCCAGACCACCGGCGACTGGCCCTATTCGGTGGCCGAGCATTCGCTGCTGGTCGAGGAGCTCTTCGCCCGCGCCCAGCCCGCGGCGCCGGTGCGCTGGCGGCTGGCGGCGCTCCTGCACGACGCGCCCGAATATGTGATCGGCGACATGATCAGCCCGGTGAAATCGGCCGTCGGCCCGGACTACGGCGCGCTGGAGGCGCGGCTCTCGGCGGCGATCCACATCCGCTTCGGCCTGCCGGCCCTGCTGCCCGCCTCGGTCAAGCGCGCGATCAAGGCCGCAGACCGCGTTTCGGCCTGGCTGGAGGCGACACGGATCGCCGGCTTCTCGGAACCCGAGGCAGACCGGTTCTTCGGCCGCCCGACTCCGGCGCTGATCGCCGGGCTGCGCCTGAATCCGCGCCCGCCCGTGGCGGTCCGCGCCGACTACCTCGCCCGCCACGCCGAGCTACTCGCCGCTCTCGACGCCGAGACCGGAGCCCGCGCATGACCGGCGAAGTCCTGCCCATCGGCCCCGCCCTGCCGGGCTGGCGGCCGCGTCCGGTACCCGAACCGCTGCACCTCTCCGGGAGGCACAGCCGGCTGGAACCGCTCGATGCGGCCCAGCATGCGGCGGCCCTGCACACCGCGTTTGCCGGCGACGACGCAGGGTGGACATACATGGGCTACGGCCCGTTCCAGACCCCGGCCCACACCCTCGCATGGGTCGCCGAATGGGAGGGCCGATCCGACCCCATGATGCATGCGATCCTTGATGCAAGCGGCCCCGCCGGGGTGGTCGCCCTTTTGCGCCCGGCGCCGGCGCATGGTTGCATGGAAATCGGCCATATCCGCCTCGGCCCCCGGCTGCGCCGCACCACCGCCGCGACCGAGGCGCTGGCACTGGTGATCGGCCATGTCTTCGACCGCCTCGGATATCGCCGGCTTGAATGGAAATGCGACGCGCTCAACGCCGCATCGCGCCGTGCCGCAGACCGGCTGGGCTTCGCCTTCGAAGGTGTTTTCCGCAACCACATGGTGGTGAAGGGCCGCAACCGCGACACCGCTTGGTTCGGCATGACCGATGCGGACTGGCGCCGCTTCGCGCCCGGCTACGCCGCCTGGCTCGCCGAGACCGGCGACGGCCCCCAACACCGGCCGCTGGCAGCCGCGCTGGCGGCGCGGGCATGATTGCACCCGGCCGCGGCCTCGCCTAGATCTCTACCATGTCGATCCGCCCGATTCTGATCCACCCCGACCCGCGGCTGAAAAAGGCCTGCGCCCCCGTCGAGGCTCCCACCGATGAGGTGCGCGCGCTGGCCGAAGACATGCTGGCGACGATGTATGATGCGCCCGGCGTCGGCCTCGCCGCGCCGCAGGTAGGCATCCTGAAACGGCTGATCGTGATGGATTGCAACAAGGCGCCCGAGGCCGCACCGCGCCCGATGGCGCTGATCAACCCCGAAATACTCTGGGAATCCGCCGAGCGGGTGATGTCGGAGGAGGGCTGCCTGTCGCTGCCCGATCAGTATGCCCCGGTCGAACGTTCGGCGGAAGTGCGGGTACGATGGACCGACCTCGACGGCGCGGTACAGGAAGAGACCTTCGAGGGTCTCTGGGCAGTTTGCGCGCAGCACGAGATCGACCATCTCAACGGTGTGCTTTTCATTGATCACCTCGGTTTCATGAAGCGGCAGATGATCACCCGTCGCATGGTCAAGCTGAAGCGCGAACGGGCGCGGGCGTGAGCGGCGCTGCCCGCCTGCACCGCCCCTTCCTGCGCTGGCCCGACCGCCGCCTCGCCACCGAAGCAGCCCCGGTCGAGGATGTGACCGACACGACCCGCGCGATCTGGGACGAGATGATTCGAGCAATGGAGCAAATGCCGGGCGTCGGCCTTGCTGCGCCGCAAATCGGCGTGATGCTGCGCCTCGCCGTCGTCGACGCCTCTGCCAGCCGTGGCCAGGCTGTGCGGATGGCGAACCCCGAGATCGTGGCAGTGTCCGCGCGGCTGCGCACCCAGACCGAGGCAAGCCCGAACCTGCCCGGCGTCGGCGCCGAGATCGCCCGGCCGGCGGAGGTGCGCGTGCGTTTCACGGACGAAGCCGGCACCGTGCTGGAACGCGATTTCGCCGGGCTCTGGGCCGCCAGCGCGCAGCACCAGATCGACCATCTGCAGGGCCGGATGTATTTCGACCGGCTGAAACCGGTGAAGCGGCGGTTGCTGCTTGCCAGGGCTGCCAAGCGGCAGCGACAGGGCTGAGCCATGCGCGTCGTGTTCATGGGCTCGCCCGGTTTCGCCCTGCCAGCGCTGGAGGCATTGGCGGGGGCGCATGAACTGGCCGCGGTGTATTGCCAGCCGGCGCGCCCCGCGGGACGCGGCCAGAAACCCCGCCCCTGCCCGGTCGAAGCCCGCGCAGGCGCCCTCGGCCTGCCGGTGCGGACACCAGCCTCCCTGAAGGATGCCGCCGAGCAGGCCGAATTCGCCGCGCTGGGGGCCGATGTGGCCGTGGTCGCCGCCTACGGCCTCATCCTGCCGCGCGCGGTACTGGAGGCGCCGCGGCGCGGCTGCCTGAACATCCATGCCTCGCTGCTGCCGCGCTGGCGCGGCGCGGCGCCCATTCACCGCGCGGTGCTGGCCGGCGACGCCGAAACCGGAATCGCCATCATGCGGATGGAGCCGGGCCTCGACACCGGCCCGGTCCTGCTGCGCGAGTCGACCCCGATCGGTCCCGAAGACACGACGGGCGATCTGCACGATCGGCTGGCCAGCCTCGGCGCCCGGCTGATGCTGACGGCACTGGCGCAGCTCGAGACGATCGCCCCCGAAGTCCAGCCCGAGGCCGGCGTCACCTATGCCCCCAAGATCGACAAGTCCGAGGCGCGGATCGACTGGACCCGCCCGGCAACCGAGGTGGACCGGCTGATTCGCGGCCTCTCGCCTGTCCCCGGCGCCTGGTGCCTGGCGGGCGGCGAACGGCTGAAACCGCTGCGCAGCCGGCTGGCCGAGGGCGACGGCGTCTCCGGTGCGGTGCTGCCCGCACCTTCCGGCAGCCTCCGCATCGCCTGCGGGGCGGGCGCCATCGACATCCTCCAGGCCCAGCGGCAAGGCCGCCGGCCGATGCCTGCAGCCGAACTGCTGCGCGGACTCGACCTCGCCCCCGGCGACCGGCTGGGCTGACCGGCTCCGCCGCGCGCGCCCCGGCGGCGT
>SLBI01000062.1 GCA_007126375.1 Paracoccaceae bacterium | reverse complement strand
CTCGCTGGAGGCGGCCTGCCGCGCGGCCGGCGCGGCCTGCCGGGCGGTGGATGCGGTGCTGGCGGGCGTGACGACCAACGCCTTCTGCGCGCTGCGCCCGCCCGGCCACCATGCCGAGCCGGCGCGGCCGATGGGCTTCTGCCTGTTCGGCAGCCTTGGCATCGCCGCGAAGCGGGCGCTGGATCATCACGGGCTGAGCCGCGTGGCGGTGGCGGATTTCGACGTGCACCACGGCAACGGCACGCAGGCGCTCTTGTGGGACGAGCCGCGGGTGCGCTTCGTGTCGTCGCATCAGATGCCGCTCTGGCCGGGCAGCGGCGATCCCGGCGAGCGCGGCGCGCATGACCAGATCCGCAACCTGCCGCTGGCGCCCGGGGCCGGCGGCGCCGCCTTCCGCCGGGCCTGGGCGCCGGCGCTGGACTGGCTGGCGGAATTCGAGCCCGAACTGGTGCTCGTCTCGGCCGGGTTCGACGGCCATGCCGCCGATCCGCTGGCCAATCTGATGCTGGGGGTGGAGGATTTCGTCTGGATCACCCGGGCGCTGTGCGATCTGGCCCTGGCGCATGCCGGGGGCCGGTTGGTCTCGGTTCTCGAAGGCGGCTATGATCTGGAGGCGCTGGCGGCCTCGGCGGCGGCGCATGTCGAGGTGTTGATGGAGCAGGACGCATGAGCGAGAAGCCGGTCGGCAAGATGAGCTTCGAGGAGGCGATGAAGGAGCTTGAGGGCGTGGTGTCGCAGCTCGAGTCGGGCGAGGTGGAACTGGAGAAATCCATCACCCTCTATCAGCGCGGCGCGGCCTTGAAGGCGCATTGCGACGCCAAGCTCGCCGACGCCCAGGCGCGGGTGGAGAAGATCCGGTTGGGCGAGGGCGGCGCCCCGGACAGCACCGAGCCGTTCGACGCCGGATGAGCTTCGCGGCAGGGCTGGAGGCCGCGGCGGCGCAGGTGGAGGCGCGGCTGATGACGGCGGTGGCGGCGCTGCCCGAGAGCGCCGTGCGCGCGGCGATGGCGCATGCGCTGACCGGCGGCAAGCGGCTGCGCGGCTATCTGGTGCTGGAGGGCGCGCGGTTGCATGGCGTGCCGCACGAGCAGGCGCTGGAGGCGGCGGCGGCGATCGAGGCGCTGCATGCCTATTCGCTGGTTCATGACGACCTGCCCTGCATGGATGACGACGATCTGCGCCGCGGCCGGCCCACGGTGCACCGGGTCTGGGACGAGGCGACGGCGATCCTGGCCGGCGACGCGCTGCAGACGCTGGCGTTCGAGCTGCTTGCGGCGCCTGCCTGTGCGCCCGATCCGGGCATCCGCGTGGCGCTGATCGCGCGGCTGGCTGCGGCCTCGGGTGCGGCCGGCATGGTGCTGGGGCAGGCGCTGGACATCGCCGCCGAGAGCGCCGCCGAGCCGCTGACGCTGGAGGCGATCACCGCGCTGCAGGCGGGCAAGACCGGGGCGCTCATCCGCTGGTCGGCCGAGGCCGGCGCGGTGCTGGGCGGGGCCGATCCGGCGCCGCTGGGCCGCTATGCGACGGCGCTGGGCCTGGCGTTCCAGATCGCCGACGACATCCTGGATGTGGAAGGGGACGCGGCGCTGGCCGGCAAGAAGCTGCGCAAGGATGCGGGCCGGCACAAGGCGACCTTCGTGTCGCTCCTCGGCCTCGCCGGGGCGCGGGCGCGGGCCGAGGCGCTGGTGGCCGAAGCCTGCGGGGCGTTGGCGTCATATGGCGACCGGGCCGACGCGCTGCAGGAGGCCGCGCGCTTCGTGGTGACGCGCCGGGCCTAGCTCTGGGTCCGGACGTGCGCCGGTGCGCGGTGCGGTCAGGCCGCCCGACGCCGCGCCACGGCGCCCAGCGCGGCCAGCGCAGTCAGCAAAGGCACGAAAGGGGGCCGGCAGCGGGATCACCGGTGTGTCGTCGGCAAAAGTGAAGGCGAAGGTCGCCGACGCCGGCTCATCCAGCAGCGGGAACGACCCGGAGGCGAAATTCAGGAACCCGACATTGCCGGGATCGATCAGCAGCGTGTTCGGACCGTCGAGCAAGGCTCCCGGCGTGCCGACGACACCGGCATTCTGACCCGACAGCGTGGCCGATTGCAGACCGATGAAGCCGGGGGCGGTGAAGGTGAACCGAAAACCGGCAACGTCGAAGCCGGCGGGATCGAAGAATGAGGTCGTGACCGCGGCATCGGCTGTGCAGGCGATCGTCAGGCTGTCGGCCTCGAATGCGAAGGACATCCCGACATTGAAAGCCGGCAGGATCGAGTGCGTGAAATCCACGACGCCCGTTGCCGGGACAGCGGTTGCAGGGGCAAGCGGAATTCCGATCGGATCGACGGCCCGCAGCGCGATCCTTTCGCCGGACACCGGCTGGCCGATGAGGGTGGCGGCCGCGGCAGGCAGGGCGGGGAGCAGGGCCAGGGCCAGGGACAGGCCGAAGGCAAGGGATCCGAGAGGTTTCACGAACGGCTCCAATCTGTGAACCCGATTTCCGCGTGCAGGGAATATTTGCCGGATCGGGCCCGTTCTGGGAGCATTCATCATTCCGGACGCGCATCTTCCCGGCCGGAGCATGCGCGCATATCCTGTTTCGGTCCGAACCGCGACAGGCACCCCGCTCCGGTGCGCGGCCGGGGACCGGCCGCCGCGACGGTTCCGGGTCAGGGTGCGGGCGGCCACCCGGTCGCATCGGCCCACGCTGTGCCGTTCAGGATGCCACAGCGGATTGCCGAGGCTCGCGGTGCGGGATAATTGGGAAGGATGGAACAGCGACCGCCCACCCCGCTTCTCGATCGTGTCACCTTTCCCGCCGACCTGAAGGCGCTGGATGACCGGCAACTGGAACGCCTGGCGCATGAGTTGCGGGCCGAGACGATCAGCGCGGTGTCGGTGACCGGCGGGCATCTGGGCGCGGGGCTCGGCGTGGTGGAGCTGACGGTGGCGCTGCATGCGGTGTTCGACGCGCCGCGCGACAAGATCATCTGGGACGTCAGCCACCAGACCTATCCGCACAAGATCCTGACCGGGCGGCGCGACCGCATCCGCACGCTGCGGCAGAAGGGCGGGCTGTCGGGCTTCACCAAGCGCTCCGAGAGCCCCTATGACCCGTTCGGGGCGGCGCATTCCTCGACCTCGATCTCGGCGGCGCTGGGCTTCGCCACGGCGCGCGATCTGGGGGCGAGCATCTCCGAGGGGCTGGGCGACGCCATCGCGGTGATCGGCGACGGGGCGCTGAGCGCGGGCATGGCCTATGAGGCGCTGAACAATGCCGGTCACGAGAAGCGGCGGCTGATCGTGATCCTGAACGACAACGAGATGTCGATCGCGCCGCCGGTCGGGGCGATGTCGCGCTATCTCTCGCGGCTCTATGCCGGGGCGCCGTTCCAGGAGCTGAAGGCCGCGGCAAAGGGGGCGGTGGGCTTCCTGCCGCCACCGCTGCAGGAGGGGGCGAAGCGGGCCAGGGACCTCTTCAAGCACATGGCGGTGGGCGGCACGCTGTTCGAGGAGCTGGGGTTTTCCTATGTCGGGCCGATCGACGGGCACGACATGGAGCAGCTGCTGGCGGTGCTGCGCACGGTGAAGGCGCGGGCCCGCGGGCCGATGCTGATCCATGCCATCACCAGGAAGGGCAAGGGCTATGGCCCGGCCGAGGCGGCGGCCGACCGTGGCCATGCCCGGGCGAAGTTCGACGTGGTGACCGGCGCGCAGAAGAAGGCGCCCTCGAACGCGCCGGCCTATACCAAGGTGTTCGCGCAGAGCCTGATCCGCGAGGCCGAGGCCGACCCGCGCATCGTGGCGGTGACCGCGGCGATGCCCGACGGCACCGGGCTGGATCTGTTCGCCGAGCGGTTTCCGCAGCGCTGTTTCGATGTCGGCATCGCCGAGCAGCATGGCGTGACCTTCTGTGCCGGCATGGCCGCCGGCGGGCTGCGGCCGTTCTGCGCGATCTACTCGACCTTCCTGCAGCGCGGCTATGACCAGGTGGTGCATGACGTGGCGATCCAGCGCCTGCCGGTCCGCTTCGCCATCGACCGGGCCGGGCTGGTGGGCGCCGACGGGGCGACGCATGCGGGCGCCTTCGACGTGGCCTATCTGGCGAACCTGCCCGGTTTCACCGTGATGGCGGCGGCGGACGAGGCGGAACTGGTGCACATGGTCGCCACCGCGGCGGCGCATGACGCCGGCCCCATCGCCTTCCGCTTTCCCCGCGGCGAGGGGGTGGGTGTGGAGATGCCCGAGCGCGGCAGGCCGCTGGAGATCGGGCGCGGCCGGATCATCCGCGCCGGGGCGGAGGTGGCGATCCTCTCCTTCGGCGCCCGGCTGGCGGAGGTGCTCGCGGCCTGCGAGACACTGGACGCGCAGGGCATCCGGCCGACGGTGGCCGACGCCCGGTTCGCCAAGCCGCTGGACCGCGACCTGATCCTGCGGCTGGCCGCGGAGCATGCCGCGCTGATCACCATCGAGGAGGGCGCGATCGGCGGCTTCGGCAGCCATGTGGCGCAGCTGCTGGCCGAGGAAGGCGTGTTCGACGACGGGCTGCGGTTCCGTTCCATGGTGCTGCCCGACAGCTTCATCGACCAGGCCGGTCCGGCCGACATGTATGCCGTCGCCGGGCTGAACGCCGCCGATATCGCCTCGAAGGTGCGGACGGTGTTGGAGGCGGGCGGGCGCGCGGTGAAGCGGGCGTGAGCCTGCCGCGGCCG
>SLBI01000185.1 GCA_007126375.1 Paracoccaceae bacterium | reverse complement strand
TGGCGCAGGCCGCAGCGGCGCGCGACGTGATCGTGGCACCGCTCGCGCGCTTCGCCATCGCGCCGGTTGCGGCGCGCGGCTTCGCCATCGGGTTCAGCACCTCGACGGCGGCCGAGATCCGAGCCGGGGTCGACCGTCTGGCGGGGGCGATCGACGCCGCCGGCGGCTGAATGGCCCGCTCGATACTCCGCAATGGCCGCTTCCCGCCGCGGCAGGCCCCGATACGCTGAGGCGGGATGGAGCAGTGGGATTTCATCATCGTCGGGGCTGGCTCGGCCGGCTGCGTGCTCGCCGACCGGCTGAGTGCCTGCGGCCGCTTCCGCGTGCTGCTGCTGGAGGCGGGGGGCAGCGACCGCAGCCTCTGGGTGCGCATGCCCATCGGCTATGGCCAGGCCTTTCATCACCCCCGGCTGAACTGGCGTTACAGCACCGAACCGGTGGCGGGCGCGGGCGGCCGCGTCAGCTACTGGCCGCGCGGGCGGGTTCTGGGCGGCTCCAGCGCGATCAACGCCATGGTCTTCGTGCGCGGCCAGCCGGAGGATTTCGACGCCTGGGAGGCGCGCGGCAATCCCGGCTGGGGCTGGGACGCGGTGCGGCCCGTGTTCGAGCGGATGGAGGATTTCTCGGCCGCACCGGCGCCACTGCGGGGTCAGGGTGGGCCGCTGACCGTCACCGATATGTCGGCCAGCGCGCATCCGATCTGCGAGGCCTTCCTCGCAGGCTGCGAGGCGGTGGGCCTGCGCCGCAACCCCGACATGAACGGCCCCACCCAGGAGGGGGTCGGCCACTATCAGATCACCACGCGCAACGGCCTGCGGGCCTCGGCCGCGACGGCCTTTCTGCGCCCGGCGATGCGGCGGCCGAACCTGCGCGTCGTCACCCATGCGCAGGCGACGGCGATCCGCTTCGAGGGGCGGTGCGCGACTGGCGTCGACTACGTCGCAGGCGGACGCCGCCGGACGGCGCAGGCCGCCCGCGAGGTGATCGTGGCGGCCGGGGCGGTGAATTCGCCCCAGCTCTTGCAGCTCTCGGGCGTCGGCCCTGCCGGGCTGTGCCGGGCGCACGGAATCGAGGTGGTCCACGACCTGCCGGGCGTGGGGCGAAACCTGCAGGACCACCTCTGCATCGACTACATCTACCGGGCGAACCGGCCGACGCTGAACTCGGTTCTGCGGCCGTGGCGTGGCCGACTGTCAGCCGGGCTGGGCTGGCTCGTGACGCGGGGCGGCCCGCTGGCGCTGAGCGTCAACCAGGCGGGAGGGTTCTTTCGGTCCGACCCGGCGCGGAGCCGGCCAAACATGCAGCTCTACTTCTCGCCGCTCAGCTATGTCCGCGCCGCGCCGGGGACCCGGCGCCTGCTCCTGCCCGATCCCGAGCCGGGCTTTCTGCTCAGCGTCTCGAACTGCCATCCACAAAGCCGGGGACACATCGCCATCGCCTCGGCCGACCCGTTCGCCCCGCCGGCGATCCAGCCCGACTACTTCGCCGCGCGCGCGGATGTGGAGGAGCTGATCGGCGCCACCCTGATGCTGCAGCGCATCGCCCGTTCGGCGCCGATGGCGGCCGCGATCGACCGCCTGCTCCTGCCCGAGCCCGCCCCAACCACCCGCGAAGGGATCGAGGCCGACCTGCGCGCGCGCGCCGTCACTGTCTATCACCCCTGTGGCACCTGCCGGATGGGGCCGGACCCGGCGGCCGATGTCGTCGATGCCCGGCTCCGGGTGCATGGGCTGGGCGGGCTCCGCGTCGTCGATGCCTCGATCTTTCCGCTGCTGCCCGCCGGCAACACCAACGCCGCCGCGATCATGACCGGCTGGAGGGGCAGCGACCTCATCCTCGCCGATCACGCCTGAGGGCCGTGCGGACGGCAATGGCCCGCCGGTCTTTTCAGAATGGCACTACATCGCCGACCAACTTGGCCCAGACTGAAACCCACAAACCGGGCGCGACAAATGGCCCGACATTGCCGAAACAGGCTCAGACAGGGAGGCAACCATGAAGATGCGACAGTACTCCAACGGCGCGGCCGCGGGCGCGCTTCTTGTGGCGGCGGGGTCGCTGGCCCTGCCCGCCGGGGCGGCCGACCTGACCATCGTCGGCTTCGGCGGCGCGTTCCAGGACATCCAGAGCCGGACGCTGTGGCAGCCGGCAGCCGAGGCGATGGGCATCACCATCCGCGAAGAGACCTACAACAGCATCGCCGAACTGCGGCTGCAGGTGAGCGCCGGCGCGGTGACCTGGGACATCGTCACCAGCGGTTCGGGCAGCGCTGCCCGCGTCGGGGCCGAGGGCCTCCTCGAACCGCTCGACTACTCCGTCATCGACGTGTCGAACTTCGGCGAGGGGCTGGTGCAGGAGCATTGCGTCGGTGCCTATGTGTTCTCGACCGTGCAGGCATGGAACACCAACACCTTCGGGGCGGACGGCCCGCAGAGCTGGGCCGATTTCTGGGATACCGAGGGCTTTCCCGGCACGCGGTCCTATCGCAACTCGGTCGCCGGCGCGCTGGAGCCGGCGCTGATGGCCGACGGCGTCCCGATGGAGGAGGTCTACGAGGTGCTGTCCTCTTCCGCGGGCATCGAGCGGGCACTGAACAAGATCCGCGAGTTGCGCCCGGACATCGGCGTCTGGTGGGCCTCGGGCGCGCAGCACGCGCAGCTGATGGTCGACGGCGAAGTCGACATGATCACCGGCTGGAACGGGCGCTTCGATGTCGCCGCCGAGGACGGCGCGGCGGTGGCCTACACCTACAATCAGGGCCTGCTTGATTTCGGCTGCTTCGCGATCCCGCTGGGCGCGCCCAACCGCGACCTCGCCATGGAGTTCCTCGCCGAGATCTCCAAGCCCGAGTATCAGGCCGAGATGTCCAAGCTCATAACCTACGGGCCGACCAACCTGCTGGCCTTCGAGCTGGGCCTGATCGACGAGGAGTATGCCCGCATGCTTCCGTCCCATCCAGACAATGCGTCCGTGCAACTGCCGCTCAATGTGCAATGGTACATCGAGTTCGAGGCCGAGGCGCTGGCCGCATACCAGGACATGCTGACCGAATAGGGCGGCACAGCGCCCAGGAATGTGCCGGGGCGGCAGCGGAAACGGTGCCGCCTTTGCCGGCCTCACAGGGGACAGCACGGGGCCGGGAATGACGACACGCGCGCAGGCACTTCCAATCACCGTGCGGGGCGTGACCAAGGCCTATGGCAGTTTCCGCGCGCTCGACACCGTCGACCTGCAGGTGCACAGCGGCGAGTTTCTGACCTTTCTCGGGCCGTCCGGCTCGGGCAAGACGACGCTGTTGATGGTGCTCGCAGGCTTTTCCCGGCCCGACGCCGGCAGCGTGATGTTCGGCGACCGCGAGGTCGTCCGGCTGGCGCCGCACAAGCGCGACGTGGGCATGGTGTTTCAGAACTATGCCCTGTTTCCACACATGGATGTGGCCGGCAACATCGGCTACGCGCTACGCATGCGCGGGGTGCCGCGGCGCGAGATCGCTGGCCGGGTGGAGGCTGCTCTCGAGATGGTCCAGCTCGGCGGCTACGGCGGGCGCCGTATCGACGCGCTGTCGGGCGGTCAGCGCCAGCGCGTGGCGCTCGCCCGCGCCATCGTCTTCGAACCGCGCATCCTCCTGATGGACGAGCCGTTGTCGGCGCTCGACAAGCAGCTGCGCGAGCACATGCAGGTCGAGCTGCGCCAGCTCCACGAAAAGCTGGGCATGACCACGATCTACGTGACCCATGACCAGCGCGAGGCGCTGACGATGTCGGACCGCATCGCGGTGATCGACAAGGGCCGCATCATGCAGCTCGACACCCCGTGGGCCATCTACGACGCGCCGCGCAACCGCTTCGTGGCAGAGTTCGTGGGCGAGTCCGCCTTTCTGCCGGTGACCATCGCCGGCGGAGTCGCCCGGTTGGACGGGCAGCCGATCGCGCTGCGGCCGGGCACCGAGGCCGGCGACGGCGAACGTCTGCTGATGCTGCGCCCGGAAAAGCTGCGCATCCTCGATGCCGGGACCCCGCCCGAGGACGGGACCAACGTGCTGGCGGGCACGGTTCGCAGATTCACCTATCAGGGCGACAGCTTTCTGCTGGAGGTCGCGCTGCGTTGCGGCGCGAGCGTGGGCGTGCGCGGCGTCACCTCCACCGCCCGGATGGCCCGGGTGCCCGAGCCCGGCGAGGGCATCGCGCTGGGGCTCGACCGCCGCGACGCCTTCCTGCTGCCGCCCCAGGAGGCGCCGCAATGACGGCGCCGCTGCCCTCCGGCGCACCCCATGCGCGCGCGCTGCGCGGCGACGCGCTGCGCGAGCGTTGGGCGCTGTTCGGCCTCAGCCTGCCGGCCTTGATGCTGGTGGGCCTTGTCCTGGTGCTGCCCATCGGCTGGCTGTTCTGGCTGTCCTTCCTGTCGGATGCCGGGACGCTCAGCCTCGAGCATTACCGGCGGATCGCGAACCAGGCCTCCTATGCCCGGATCTTTCGCACCACCTTCGAGGTCAGCTTCGTGACCACGGCGATCTGCGTGCTGCTGGGCTATCCGCTCGCCTACATGCTGGCGCAACTGCCGCAGCGGATCGCGGCCGTCTGCCTGCTGGCGGTGCTGCTGCCGTTCTGGACGGCGGTGCTGGTGCGCACCTACGCGTGGCTCGTGCTGCTGCAGCGGCAGGGGATCGTGAACCAGTGGGGCATGTCGCTGGGCCTGTGGGACG
>SLBI01000213.1 GCA_007126375.1 Paracoccaceae bacterium | reverse complement strand
GGTCGGGCGGGTGCAAGGGCGGGTCGGGAGGGGTCTGCGCTGCGGCCACGGTTCACGGGGCGGCGAGGCCGTCGGCCGCGCCCGGGCGTGTCGGCGCTCCGACGCAGTGTCGGTCGAAGCATCCATGACGACAGGGTCCCGCGGACGGAGTCCGTCGCCGACATGGGTATCGCGGGCCGCCGGGACCGCGCGTATTTCAGCCTCGCGGTCGGCGTTGATGGCGCGGTGGGCCGCCAGCGACATGTGCAGCTGCCGGTCCCGGTCGGCTGCCAGACACCGCCCCGGCCGCCGCCTGGCCGCCCGGCATCATGGTTCCGTTCATCCGCGTCCCGTTCATCGGTGCCGCGCCCATTCCCGGTCCGGTGCGCGGTGCGCTGAATGCCATGCCGGGCATCTGCCCGCGAGGGCCGGTGATGCCTCCGGTCAGGGCAGGCTTCGGACCAACTCCGCCCCACCCGGGACCGGCTCCCAGAGGCCGGCGCGGATCCTGCGCGACGGGCTGGACGGACAGCAGGTAGCGGCCGGCGACGGCGCCGCCGATCAGCCAGGTCACCGGTGTCAGGGTGGCGTTCGGCAGAAGATCGATCAGCCCCAGCGCGGCGATCAGCATCAGCCCCGCGGTGGCGGTGGTCACCTCCTCGCGCCGTCGCAGGGCGAGCAGGATCATCGGCAGTGTCAGCAGGCCGAACTGGGCGATGTAGCCGAACCAGCCGAATGTGCCGAGGATGATGATCCAGGCGCCATCGGTGATGGTGATGTTGCGTCCCCTTTCGTCATAGACCCTGTTGCGCCCGTAACCGCCCCAGCCGGTCAGCGGCTTGTCATTGGCATGGGCGAGCATGCGGTCCTCGTTGGTGATCCGCGTCAGCAGCGAGTCGGCCCGTTCGGCGTCGATGCGGGCGAACCCCGACAGGATGGTCTGCGTGGGCACCACGCCGGCGCTCCGCAGCACCGGATAGCTCAGGACGATGCCGGCAATCGTGGCCGCGACGATCGCCTGGGTCCGCAGGCCGGTCAGCACGATCACCGGCGCGAGCACGAGGACCAGAAAGGTGGCGCCAAGGTTGCGCGAGAGGAGCAGCACCCCGCCGAGCCAGAGCGCGGTCCACAACCAGGCGCGCGAGGCGATGCGGTCCGCGATCGCCTGGCGCCAAAGCACGCAGGCCGCGAGGGTCGCGGTGCCGAGGAACACGCCCAGCCAGAGGCCGTGCTGCAGGAAGACGACCGGGCGGAAGCCGCCGCGGACATGCTGCAGCCAGTTGTGCGGGAAATACCCGTAAACCCAGATGCTGATTTGCGGGCTCATCCGAACCTCGAACAGGGCAAGCCCGGCATAGAGCGCGCCGGCGATTGCGAGAACACGCAGAAGGATGACATGCCGTTCATGCGTGCGCAGAAAGACCATCGCCAGCACGAAAGGCAGCACGTTGACGACGCTGCGCGCGATGATCGACAGCGCGTCGTACATCTGCAAGCCAGGCAGGGTGCGCGATCCCCATCGCACGGGCTCGCCGTTCGCCATGACCGTGGCCATGGGTGTCAGCACGAGCAGGACCAGCAGTCCGTAGATCAGCCACCGTCCCCGTGGCTGCGGGTCATGTCCCCGGCCAGGCCGGCGCGGGCCGGGCGCGATGGTGGCCGGGGCGCCTGCGTGGCCTTGGCGCGCGAGGCCGCCGGCCATGCGTGCAGCGGGCGTGTAGGGGGAGGGCGGGGTGCGCAGCCCCGGAAGGGCAGCGGCGAGTTTGTCCTGCCGCGCCATGATCGCGCCCATGATGGCAGCGCTCAGGCCGATGATGAGCGTCTTGTCGATCGTCGGGATCATGGGAAAGTTCCAGCCCGCCCGGACGGGCAACAGCAGATAGCCTGCCACGACCGACCAGCACAGCGCCTGCGGCAGGGGCAGCCGGCGAAACAGCACCAGCGTCACCAGCGGCCAGCAGACCAGCATGAGATAGGCGAAGGAATTGGCCATGGCGTCGGCAGTTCGGGGTTGCGGGTGACGGGCTGAGGGGCCGGCGGACCCGGCCGCACCCGCCCCGGTGATCGCAATCAGGCGCCAATAGCGTAGCAGCCGGCCGGAAGGCGAGGCAAGTCACAAGCCGGCGTCCCGCTGAAACGCACTGTTCGCCCGTCCGGCCCCGCGAAACCGGCGCCGCCCTTGCCTTGCGCCCTCGGCGCCACTAGGAACGGGTCGCCCAGCCACAAGAGGCCGCGTGCCGTGTCCGACACCGACCGTTTCCACCGGCCGCCCTGCGAGGTTGTGGTGTCGATCATCAATTTCCGGACGGGCGATCTCACCATTGCCTGCATCCGGTCCGTGCTCGCCGCCATGGCCGAAACCGATGACGTGACGGGCGAGGTGATCGTGGTGGACAACCGCTCGGACGATGGCTCGGCCGAGGCGATCGAGGCCTGGATAGCGGCGCAATCGCCGCCGGTGCCCGTCCGACTGATCCGCTCGCCCGGAAATTCCGGGTTCTCCGGCGGCCACAATCAGGCGATCTCGGCGCAGCGGGCGGCCTTCTATCTGCTGATGAACTCGGACGGGCTGTTGCGGCCCGGCGCGCTCGGTGCGCTGCTCGCGGCCGGCCGGGCCACGCCCGCGGCGGGGATATTCGCACCGCGGATCGAGCACGAGGACGGCGAGGCACAGATGAGCTGCTTCGGCCTGCCCAACCCCGCCAGCGAACTGATCCGCGGCGCGGCCAGTGGCCCCGTGACCCGGCTTCTGCAGCGTTTCGACACAGCCGTGCCGCTGCCGCCCGCGCCCGAGCGTATCGGCTGGGCCAGCTTCGCCTGCATCCTGCTGTCGGGCAGGATGATCGATGCGCTCGGACCTCTGGACGAAGGATATTTCCTCTATTTCGAGGATGTCGAATACTGTCTGCGCGCGCGCCGGGCCGGCTGGCGGCTGATGCATGTGCCCGAGGCACGGATGGTGCATTTCCGCGGCGGCAGCGGCCCGGTCAAGAAGCTTGCCGGCGAACGGCAGCGCCTGCCGGCCTATTTCTATGCATCGCGCAGCCGCTTCTTCTTTCAGGCCGGGGGCCGCGCGGGCCTGCTGGCGGCGAATCTCGCCTGGATGTTCGGCCGCGGCATTGCCGCACTGCGGCCGCTGGCCGGGCGGCCGCGCCCGCCGGCCATCGCCGGCGAGTGGCGCGACATCTGGATCAACTTCCTCAGGCCCCTGGGCGACCGCCGCGCCCCGGACGGAAGCTGAGCCATGGCGCTGCCGGATTTCCTGATCGTCGGCGCGATGAAATGCGGCACCAGCACGCTGGCGGCGCAACTTGGCGCGCAGCGCGGCGTGTTCATGACCAGCCCCAAGGAGCCCGAGTTCTTCTCGCAGGATGCGCATCACGCCCGCGGCCGCGCCTGGTACGAGCAGCTTTTCGACGCCGCGCCGGAGGGCGCGATCCGCGGCGAGGCGTCCACCGGATACACCAAGCTGCCGACCTATCCGAAGGTGGTGCCCCGTATCGCCGATCTGCTTGTGGCGCCGAAGATCGTCTATCTGATCCGCGATCCGCTGGACCGGCTCGTTTCGCACTACATCCACGAATGGACCATGGGGGAAATCCGCGGTTCTCTGTCCGAGGCGCTGACAGCATATCCCGAACTCGTCGCCTACGGCTGCTACGGCATGCAGATCGCTCCCTATGCCAAGCGGTTCGGCCGTGAGCGCATCCTGCTGGTCAGCCTCGAGGAATTGCAGGCCGAACCGCAGGCTGTGCTGGAGCGCGTTGCCGCCTTCATCGGCGCGCCGGGCCGGCCGGTCTGGGTCCAGGAGCATGCCCGCGCCAACGCCTCGGCCGAGCGGTTCCGCCGGGTGCCGCTGCACGGTCTGCTGATCGACAATCCGCTGGCCACCGTGCTGCGCCGGACACTTGTGCCGCAGGCCCTGCGGGACCGCCTGAAACGGGCGCGGCAGATGCCCGACCGGCCGGCGCTGACCGAGGCCGAACGCACGCGGCTTATCGCGGTGTTTGCCGAGGACCGGGCCAGGCTTGCCCGGGTCTTTCCCGGTCATGCGGCGCTGGCGCGGAGCTATCCGTTCCTTGTGGAGGCGTCATGACTGCCGGAGCGGGCATCGCGGCGGTGGTGATCGGGCGCAACGAGGGGGCGCGGCTGGCCGAATGTCTCCGGTCGATGCCGCCGGAGACGGCGCCGGTGGTCTATGTCGATTCCGGGTCGACGGACGGCAGTCGGGAACTGGCCCGTGCTGCCGGTGCGCTGGTGGTGGAACTGGACATGTCGCGCCCCTTTACCGCGGCGCGGGCGCGCAACGCGGGCTTCGCGGCGCTGGCCGAGGCGGGGGCGGCGCCGGAGTTCGTGCAGTTCGTCGATGGCGACTGCGCGCTGGCGCCGGGCTGGATCGACAGCGCGGCGGCGTTCCTGCGCGCCAATCCGCGCGCGGCGGTGGCCTGTGGCCGGCGGCGCGAGCGCTTTCCCGAAGCCTCGGTCTACAACCGGCTGGCGGATTGGGAATGGGACACGCCGGTGGGCCGCACGCGGGCCTGCGGCGGCGATGCGCTGATGCGGGCGGCGGCCTTCGTCGCGGTGGGTGGCTTCGATCCGCGGTTGATCGCCGGCGAGGAGCCCGAACTCTGCGTCCGGATGCGGGCGGCGGGCTGGGAGGTGTGGCGGCTCGATGCGGAGATGACGCTGCATGACGCGGCGATGACGCGGCTGTCGCAATGGTGGCG
>SLBI01000125.1 GCA_007126375.1 Paracoccaceae bacterium | reverse complement strand
CCCGCTGACCGTCAGCCGGTCGCGCGGGATCTCCACCTCGCTCAGCGCATAGGCAGTCAGCAATTCGGCCAGCGACCGCAGCGCGTGCATGTGGATGCGCTCGTAGCCATGCGAGGCATCCACCCCGAAGGTCACCAGCGCCGTACGGACATCCGCCCCCGCCTCGATCGCCGAGGCGCTGTCGGAGCGGTAATGCCGGAACACGTCCTTCTGCATGCGGATGTCATGCGCCCGGCACAGCGCGGCCAGCTTGCGGGTGAGGTGGAAATCGAACGGGCCGGTCTGGTCGGCCATCGCCAGCGTGACGCCGAATTCCGAGGAGTTCTGCCCCGGCGCCGTGGTGCCGTTGTCCACCGCGACCAGCGAGGCGATGTCCGGCAGCAGGATCGAGGCCGCGCCGTGACCGACCTCCTCGGCGATGGTGAACAGCCAGAAACTGTCCACCGGCAGCGCCGCGCCGGCCTCCGCCAGCGCCTTCAGCGCCGCCAGCATCACCGCGGCGCCGGCCTTGTTGTCGAGATGGCGCGAGACGATGAACCCCGAGTCGAGGAACTCCGGCTGCGGGTCGATGGCCACCATGTCGCCGACCTCGATGCCCAGCCTGTCGAGATCGGCGTGGCAGAAGGCGCGCGCATCGATGCGCAGCTCGACATGGTCCCAGCCGATCGGCTGGGTGTCGATCTCGTCGTCATAGGTGTGACCCGAGGCCTTCAGCGGCAGGATCGTGCCGCGATAGCTGCCCCGTTCGGTAAAGAGCGTGACGCGCGCGCCTTCGGCGAAGCGGGCCGACCAGGTGCCGACCGGCACGAGTTCCAGCCGGCCGTTCTGCTTCAGCGCGCGCACCTGCGCACCGAGCGTGTCGAGATGCGAGACGACGGCCCGCGCGCCGGCATGTTCCGCGCCGGCCACCCGGGCGCGTATCGCCCCGCGACGGGTCAGGTCATGCTCGATCCCGAGGGCGGTCAGCTCGCCGCAGACATGGCGCACCACGGTGTCGGTATAGCCGGTGGGGCTGGGGATCGCGAGCAGCGCTTCCAGCCGTTCGTTCAGATAGTCGATGTCGATGTCGAGCCGGCTTCCGGCGGTGCCGGTCGCGGGGAAGGTCATGGGCGGCGCCTCCTTTGCGCCTCGCGCACCGCCTGCGGCACCGACAGCGGGAACAGCAGATCGACGAAGCGCTCGGCGGTGGGTTGCGGTTCGTGATTGGCAAGGCCCGGACGCTCGTTGGCCTCGATGAACACATACTCCGGATCGCGGGGCGACTTCACCATCAGATCGATCCCGGTGACCGGAATCTCGATGGCGCGGGCCGCGGCGATGGCGGCGTCGATCAGCACCGGATGGGTCTCGCCCGTGACGTCGTGAATGGTGCCGCCGGTGTGCAGGTTCGCGGTCTTGCGCACGACGATCTCATGGCCCTTCTCCGGCACGTCGTCGAGGGTGAGGCCGGCGGCGGCCAGGCAGCGCTCGGTCTCGGCGTCGATCGGAATGCGGCTTTCGCCCTGGGTGGCCGCGGCGCGGCGGCGGCTCTGCGTCTCGATCAGGTCGCGCACGCTGGCGCGGCCGTCGCCGACGATCCGGGCGGGCCGGCGGATGGCTGCGGCGACGACGCGATAGTCGATGACGACGAGGCGCAGATCCTCGCCGACGAAGCATTCCTCCACCACCACATCCGCGCAATGCGCCCGCGCGGCATCGACCGCCTGCTCGACCTCGTCGGGCGCGGTGAGGCCGACGGCAACACCGCGCCCCTGCTCGCCGCGGGCGGGCTTGACCACGACCTGACCGTGTTCGGCGAGGAACGCGGCGCGCGCCTCCGGCGCGTCCGAGGTCACCTGCGCCGGCACCCGCACCCCGGCGGCGGAGACGATGCGGCGGGTCGCCCGCTTGTCGTCGCAGATCGACATGGCGACCGCCGAGGTGAGTTCCGAAAGCGCCTCGCGGCAGCGCACCGACCGTCCGCCCCAGGTGAGCCGGAAGAAACCGCCCTCGGCGTCGATCACCTCGACGGCGATGCCGCGGCGACGCGCCTCGTCGGTGATGATCCGGGCATAGGGGTTGAGCCCCTCCTCGGGCGGCGGGCCGGCATAGAGGCGCTCGTTGATCATGTTGCGCCGCTTGACCGCGAACACCGACACCCTGCGAAAGCCGAGCTTTTCGTAGAGGGCGATGGCCTGATCGTTGTCGTGCAGCACCGAAAGATCCATGAAGGCGGCGCCGCGGCCCTTGAAATGCTCGGCCAGCCGGCGCACCAGCGACTCGCCCAGCCCGGCATGCGGCGCCTGCGGCGCCACCGCGAGGCACCACAGCGAACTGCCCCGTTCGGGATCGCCGAAGGCACGGGCGTGATCGACCCCCATCACCGAACCGAAGATCGCCCCGGTCTCGTCATCCTCGGCCACCAGCACGGTCAGCGTCCGGCCGTCCCGCGTCGTCCAGAAGAATTCCGGCGGCACCGGCACCATGCGGCGCTGTGCATAGATCGCGTTGACCGCCTCGGCATCGGCCTGCGTCGTCAGCCGGCGGATGTGAAAGCCCTGCCGGCGGCGGGAGGCCACGCGATAGGTGGCGAGATCGAGCCGGTAGGTGTGCGAGGGATCGAGGAACAGCTCCTGCGGCGCGGCGGCCAGCAGCACATGCGGCTCGCGCACGTAGAAGGCGATGTCGCGCCGGTCCGGCCCCTCGGCGCGCAGCGCCTCGGCCAGTTTCGCCGAGCTTTCGAAGGTGTGGCCGAAGATCAGCCGCCCCCAGCCGCAGTCGATCATGGCATCGCTGGCGGCGCCGCGCGGGGGTTGCGCCGCGGCCTCGTGCATCCGCTTCAGCCGGTGGGCCTGTCCGCGCGGTCTGGGCGCAGCCCGGCGGCGCGGCGTGTCGTGGTCGGGCATGGCGGGTCCCTCCCCGGACCGGTGTCAGACGCCCTGCGCCTGCAGCCACAGCTCGAGCAGCGCGACCTGCCACAGCTCCGAGCCGCGCAGCCGCGTCACATGCGCCGGCGGATCGGCGAACAGCGCATCGAGATAGTCCTCGCGGAACAGCCCGCGCTCGCGCGCGGCGCGGCTGGTCAGCGCGTCGCGGCACATCTCCAGATAGGGGCCGCCGACGTATTTCAGCGCGGGCACCGGGAAATAGCCCTTGGGCCGGTCGATCACCTCATGCGGGATCACCCGGCGCGCGGCCTCCTTCAGCACGCCCTTTCCGCCATGCGCCAGCTTGTGTGCGGCCGGGATGCGGCCGGCAAGCTCCACCAGCTCGTGGTCGAGGAAGGGCACGCGCGCCTCCAGCCCCCAGGCCATGGTCATGCTGTCCACCCGTTTCACCGGATCATCGACCAGCATGACGTTGGTGTCGAGCCTGAGGGCCTTGTCCACCGGATCGTCGGCGCCCGGCCGCGCGAAATGCTCGGCCACGAAATCGCGCGAGGCGTCGCGGTCGGCCAGCCATTCGGGCGCCAGATGCTGCGCGAGGTGGCCGTGGTCGCGATCGAAGAAGGCGCCGGCGTAGGTGTCCAGCGGATCGTTCGCATCCGCCATCGGCGGATACCAGTGATAGCCGGCAAAGACCTCGTCCGCGCCCTGCCCGGACTGCACCACCTTGATCGTCTTGGCGACCTCGCGCGACAGCAGGAAGAAGCCGATGTTGTCGTAGCTGACCATCGGCTCGGACATCGCGGCGATCGCATGCGGCAGGTTCTCGCGCATCTCCTCGCTGGGGATGAAGATCTTGTGGTGCTTCGTGCCGTAGTGCCGCGCGATCAGGTCGGAATACTGGAACTCGTCGCCCTTCTCGCCATGCGCCTCCTCGAAGCCGATGGAATAGGTGGCAAGCCCCTCCTGCCCCTGCTCGGCCAGCAGCCCGACGATCAGCGAACTGTCGACGCCGCCCGACAGCAGCACGCCCACCGGCACATCGGCCACCATGCGGCGGCGGACGGCGGTGCGCAGACCCTCGAGCACCATCTCTTCCCATTCCCCGGCCGAGCGCGCGGCATCCTCGGGCGAACGGTCGAAGCGCGGCTCCCAGTAGACCCGGTCGGTGACGGCACCGTCCGGCTCGATCACGCGGATGGTGGCGGGCGGCAGCTTGCGCACGCCGGCAAGGATCGTGCGCGGCGACGGCACGACCGCATGCCAGGTCATGTAGTGATGCAGCGCCACGCGGTCGATCGAGGTATCGACATCGCCGGCCGCCAGCAGCGCCGGCAGCGTCGAGGCGAAGCGCAGCCAGCCCGCCCCCTCGGCATAGTAGAGCGGCTTGATGCCGAAACGGTCGCGCACCAGCACCACCCGGCCGGAGTCGCGCTCGTGGATGGCGAAGGCGAACATGCCGTGGAACCGGCCGGGCGCCTCCAGCCCCCATTCCTTCCACGCCTTCAGGATGACTTCCGTGTCGCCCGTCGAGGCGAAGCGATGGCCCTTCGCCTCAAGCTCGGCGCGCAGCTCGGGATAGTTGTAGATGCAGCCGTTGAAGGCGATGGTCAGGCCGAGGTGACTGTCGACGAAGGGCTGCGCCGAGGCCTCGGACAGATCGATGATCTTCAGCCGGCGATGGCCGAAGCCGACCCGGCCCCGCAGCACCACCCCGGCGCCGTCCGGCCCGCGCGGCGCCATCGCCTGCGCCATCCGCTCGATCGCCGCGGCCGAGGCCGCCTCGCTTCCGCCGCCGAAGCGGATCTCCCCGCAGATGCCGCACATGCCGCTGCCCGCTCCTTGATCCCCGGTTGGCTT
>SLBI01000220.1 GCA_007126375.1 Paracoccaceae bacterium | reverse complement strand
TCGCGGGGTCGCTGCCGCCCGCCTGCGCCATGTCCGGCCGCCCGCCGCCGCCCTTGCCGCCCAGCGCCACCGCCGCCGTGCGCGCCAGATCGACCGCCGAGAGCCGGCCGGTGAGATCCCCGGTCACCCCGGCCGCCACCGCCGCCTTTCCGCCGGCATCGGCGATCAGCAGCACCGCGCCCGAGCCGAGCTGCGCCTTGGCGGCATCCACCAGCGCCGGCAGATCCTTGCCGGAAACCCCCGACAGCACCTGGGCGAGGAACTTCACGCCGGCGATCTCGCGCGGTGCCGGCCCCTGCCCGGCCGCCCCGCCCATCGCCCGCTCGCGGCGCATCTGCGCCAACTCGTTCAGCAGGCTGCGGTTCTCGGCGATCAGGGCGGCCAGCTTCTTCTGCGCATCCTCGAAGGTCGGCGATTTCAGCTGTGCCATCAGTTCCTGCAACTGATCCGCCTGCGTCTCCAGCCAGTCGAGCGCCGGCTGCCCGGTCAGCGCCTCGATCCGGCGCACCCCGGCCGCCGAGGCCTGATCGGCGAGGATCGCGAAGGCGCCGATCTCGCCGGTCCGGCGGACATGGGTGCCGCCGCACAGCTCGAGGCTGTATGTGCGCCCGTCGACGCCCTTGCCGGTCCCCTCCAGAACCCCCATCGCGACGACCCGCACCTCGTCGCCATACTTCTCGCCGAACAGCGCCTGCGCGCCAAGGTCGCGCGCGGCATCAGGCGTCATCAGTCGCGTCTCCACCGTGCCGTTCTGGCGGATGAAGGCATTGACCTCGGCCTCGACGGATTTCAGTGCGGCGGGGTCCAGCGCCGCGCCATGGCTGAAATCGAAACGCAGCCGGTCGGGCGCGTTGAGCGAGCCGCGCTGAGCGACATGCGCGCCCAGATGGCGGCGCAGCGCCTCGTGCAGCAGATGCGTCGCCGAGTGGTTGGCCCGGATCGCGCCGCGACGGGTCGGGTCCACGGCCAGTTCGGCACCCTGCCCGGGCAGCAGGCGGCCCTCGGTCACTTCGGCTGCGTGGATATGGATGCCCTGCGCCTTTTTCGTGTCGATCACGCGGGCAGCGCCGGTCTCGGTGCGGATCGTGCCGGTGTCGCCCACCTGCCCGCCGGCCTCGGCGTAGAACGGGGTCTGGTTGAAGACGATCTGCAGCGTGGCGCCCGCCTCGGCGGCCTCGACCGCGGCGCCGTCCTGCACCAGCGCGAGAAGCTGCCCCTCCGCCGCCTCGGTCTCGTAGCCGAGGAATTCCGTGGCGCCATGGGTCTCGGCCAGATCGAACCAGATCGCGGCCTCCCGGGTCTCGCCCGAACCCGACCAGGCTGCGCGTGCCTTGGCCTTCTGCGCGGCCATGGCGGCGTCGAAACCGGCGATGTCCACGCCGCGGCCCTGCTCGCGCAGCGCGTCCTGCGTCAGGTCCAGCGGAAAGCCGTAGGTGTCGTAGAGCCGGAAGGCGGCCTCGCCGGGCAGCGGGCTGCCGTCGGGAAGTTTCGCCAGCTCTTCGGAAAGCTGGCGCAACCCGCGGTCGAGCGTCTGGCGGAAGCGCGTCTCCTCCTGCCGCAGGGTTTCGGTGATCAGCGCCTGCGCGCGCGGCAGTTCGGGAAAGGCGGCGCCCATCTGGCGCACCAGCGCCGGCACCAGCCGGTGCATCAGCGGGTCGGCGGCGCCGAGCTGGTGCGCGTGGCGCATCGCCCGGCGCATGATCCGGCGCAGCACGTAGCCACGTCCCTCGTTCGAGGGCATCACCCCGTCGGCGAGCAGAAAGGAGGTGGCGCGCAGATGATCGGCGATGACGCGGTGATGCATCCGCCCGGGTCCGTCCGGGTCGGCGCTGGTGGCCTGCGCCGAGGCCTCGATCAGGCTGCGCAGCAGGTCGGTGTCGTAGTTGTCGTGCTTGCCCTGCAGCACCGCGCCGATCCGTTCCAGCCCCATGCCGGTGTCGATCGACTGCGCCGCGAGGTCCTTGCGGCTGCCGTCCTCGAACTGCTCGAACTGCATGAAGACGAGGTTCCAGATCTCGATGAAGCGATCGCCGTCTTCGTCGGGGCTGCCCGGCGGGCCACCGGGAATGTGATCGCCATGGTCGAAGAAGATCTCGGTGCAGGGGCCGCAGGGCCCGGTCGGCCCCATCATCCAGAAATTGTCGCTGGTGGGGATGCGGATGATGCGGTCGTCGGAGAGACCGGCGGCCTTCTTCCAGATCGCCACAGCCTCCTCGTCGGTATGATAGACGGTGACCAGCAGCCGATCCTTCGGCAGGCCGAACTCGCGGGTGATCAGGTTCCACGCAAACGGGATCGCCTCGGCCTTGAAATAGTCGCCGAAGCTGAAATTCCCCAGCATCTCGAAGAAGGTATGGTGCCGGGCGGTGTAGCCGACATTGTCGAGATCGTTGTGCTTGCCGCCCGCACGCACGCATTTCTGGCTGGTCGCGGCGCGGCGATAGGGACGGTGTTCCACGCCGGTGAAGACGTTCTTGAACTGCACCATGCCGGAGTTGGTGAACATCAGCGTCGGGTCGTTGCGCGGCACGAGCGGTGAGCTTTCCACCACCTCGTGGCCGGCCCTGGCAAAATAGTCGAGGAAGGTGGAGCGGATGTCGTTCAGGCTGGGCATCGGCGAAGATCACTCCGGGGGCTGTGCATCGCCACCGTTTAGAGCAAGCCGCCGCGGAGGGGAACGCGGTTTTTCCCGACGCGGCACCTGCCCCGCGGCACGCCGGCCACGCCCGCCCCGGGATTTCGACGCGACGGATCGCCCCGGGCGCCCTCCCCTGACGGAAAAGCGGCACGACCCTGCACGCGGCGGGCCTGCAGCAGCATGAGGACGACCGGCAGGAAGCCCGGGGCCGGCAGCTGCCTGCCTAGCCCTCCATCAGGTCGGAACTGTCATCCTCGCCCGACGCCATGGTGAGGTCGAGGCCATGCGCGGCGCGGATCTTCGCCTCGATCTCGGCGGCAATGCCGGGATTCGCCTTGAGGAAGCTCTTGGCATTCTCCCGCCCCTGGCCGATGCGCTCGTCGCCATAGGAAAACCACGAGCCCGACTTCTCCACCACGCCGGCCTTGACGCCGAGATCGACGAGCTCGCCGGTCTTGGAAATGCCGTCGCCGTACATGATGTCGAACTCGACCTGCTTGAACGGGGGCGCGACCTTGTTCTTCACCACCTTGACACGGGTGGAGTTGCCGACGACCTCGTCGCGGTCCTTGACCGAGCCGATGCGACGGATGTCGAGCCGCACCGAGGCGTAGAACTTCAGCGCGTTGCCGCCCGTGGTCGTTTCCGGCGAGCCGAACATCACGCCGATCTTCATGCGGATCTGGTTGATGAAGACGACCATGCAGTTCGACCGGCTGATCGAGGCGGTGAGCTTGCGCATGGCCTGGCTCATCAGCCGGGCCTGGGCGCCGACGGTGGCGTCGCCCATGTCGCCCTCGATCTCGGCCCGCGGGGTCAGCGCCGCGACCGAATCGACCACCACCAGGCTGACCGCGCCCGAGCGCACCAGCGTATCGACGATCTCCAACGCCTGCTCGCCGGTGTCGGGCTGCGAGATCAGCAGATCGTCGAGGTTCACCCCCAGCCGGCGGGCGTATTGCGGATCCAGCGCGTGTTCGGCATCGACGAAGGCGCAGATGCCGCCCTTTTTCTGCTCCTCGGCCACGACATGCAGCGTCAGCGTGGTCTTGCCCGAGCTTTCGGGGCCGTAGATCTCGATCACCCGCCCCTTGGGCAGGCCGCCGATGCCCAGCGCGATGTCCAGCCCGAGCGACCCGGTCGAGGTCGATGCGATCTCGGCCACGGGATTGTCGGACCCCATGCGCATGATCGAGCCCTTGCCGAACTGGCGTTCGATCTGGGCCAGCGCGGAGTCGAGCGCCTTCTGCCGGTCGTTGCTGATCTTGTCGGTCATGTCCAGGAGCTTCGCGGTTGCCATGGGCCTCGGTCCTTGTTGCACAGCCGCGACAGGGCGGCAATCGGGGGTGAGTTCACCTCCTGTTCCGGTGAACACTGAGATCAAACGGCGAACATTGCAACCGCTTTTTCCTGACAGCCAGCATTTTAGCAATCCGGTTAAGGTTCGGTTTACGCCGCCGGACGGAGGCACTATTCCGGCGCGTCGAAAGGGAGGTGCGCATGCTGGTGTTCTGGGAACAGCGTCTGGTGTTCCTTGCCACGCCGAAGACCGGCTCGACGGCGATCGAGGCGGCGCTGGACGGGCTGGCAAGCATCACCATCCTGCGCCCGCCCGAGGCCAAGCACACCAACGCCCAGCGCTATCGCCGGTTTCTCGGTCCCTATCTGCGCGCTGCCGCGAAAGCGGATTTCGAGGTGGTGGCGCTGATGCGCGAGCCGCTGGACTGGCTGGGCAGCTGGTACCGATTTCGCCAGCGCGACGACATTCCCGACGCCGAAAAGGGCACCGCCGGGCTGGACTTCGATGCCTATGTGCGGGATTACCTGACGGATCCGCGGCCGCCGCATGCCGATGTCGGCAGCCAGGCGCGGTTCCTGGCGCTGCCGGGCGCCGGGCTGGGGGTGGACAGGCTGTTCGCCTATGAGCGGATCGACCGCTTCGTCGCCTTTCTCGAGGACCGGCTGGATTGCGAGATCATCCTGCCCAAGCTCAACGTCTCGCCGATCGCGGCACTCGACCTCGCGCCGGAGACGGCGGCGCGCCACCGGACCGCCTGCGCGGCCGATTTTGCCCTGTGGGAGCGCCTCGCC
>SLBI01000179.1 GCA_007126375.1 Paracoccaceae bacterium | reverse complement strand
GCGGTTCTTGTCGTAGATATGATCCTGATAGTTGTAAGGATTCACCGAAGGCGCAATGGAATCGTTGCGTTGGTGCTCGGGAAGGGGTGGATTGTCCTCCAAGCCCTTGGAGTGAAAATAGAAGTTGATCGTGTCGAGCCGAAAACCATCGACACCGCGCTCAAGCCAGAACCGGGAAGCGGCAAGCACGGCGTCCTGAACTTCCGGATTGTGGAAATTGAGGTCGGGCTGCTCGGTAAGGAAGTTGTGGAAATAATACTGGCGCCGGCGCGCGTCCCACTGCCAGGCAGAGCCGCCGAAGATCGATAGCCAGTTGTTGGGCGGCGAACCGTCGCCGCGCGAATCCGCCCAAACATACCAGTCGGCCTTGGGATTGTCGCGGCTCGACCGACTCTCCCTGAACCAGGGGTGCTCTTCGGACGTGTGGGAAATTACCAGATCGATCATCACCTTCAGGCCGAGCCTATGGGCCTCGTCGACGAGATCGTCGAAATCCTCCAGCGCGCCGAACATGGGATCGACGTCGCAATAATCGGACACGTCGTAGCCGAAATCCTTCATCGGCGAAGGGAAGAAGGGCGATATCCAGATCGCGTCCACACCGAGCGAGGCCACATAGGGCAGACGCTGACGAATGCCGGCGAGGTCACCGATGCCGTCGCCGCTGGAGTCCTGGAAGGAACGCGGATAGATCTGGTAGATCACCGCGCCTCGCCACCAGTCCCGGTCCAACTGGGGATGAGACATTGGCACGTCCATTTGAAGTATTGCGGCGGGCGTGCTCATTCGCTCAGCCACCCTTCACCGAACCGGCCAGAAGGCCGCGCACGAGATAACGCTGCAGCGTGAAGAATACAAGAAGCGGGACCGCAATCGAAACGAAGGCGGCGGTGGCCAGAATGCCCCAATCTCCTCCACGCGAGCCGAGCAGGTCGTCGGCGATCTTCACCGTCATCACCTGGCTTTCTGCCGCGCTGGGCAGGAAGACCTTGGCCACCAGCAGGTCGTTCCATGTCCAAAGGAACTGGAAGATGGCAAAGGAGGCCAATGCGGGGAAGGAAAGCGGCAACACGATCTTGACGAAGATCTGAAAGTCGGTTGCGCCATCGACACGCGCGCTCTCGATGATGTCGCGCGGCAGGCCCACCATGTAGTTGCGCAAAAGGTAGATCGCCAGCGGCAGCCCGAAGCCGGTATGGGCAAGCCAGATGCCGAGAAAACTCTGCCCGATGCCGATGCGGTTATGCAGATTGAGCAACGGTACCAGCGCCAGTTGTAGCGGCACGACAAGCAGGCCGACCACGGCCGCGATCAACAGCGCGCGGCCGGGGAATTCCATCCAGGCCAGCGCATAGGCGGCGAAGGCGGCGATCAGGATCGGGATCACCGTGGCCGGGATCGTCACCGTCAGGGTGTTGAGAAAGGCGCGGTCCATGCCGTCCGCGGTCAGCACGGTTCGGTAATTGGCGGTGGTGAATTGCGGGGGTGTTCGGGCCTCGAAATACAGGGTGACGGGGCGCTCGAAGGACTCGTCGTTCTGCAGCAGGAAGCTGCCGTCGTCGGCGATGGTGAGGGTGCCGCCGGTGCGGAGCTCGGCCTCGGTGCCGGCCTCGAACTCGGTCGGCGCGGCGCCACGGGTGCCGAAGCGGGTGACGGTGCCGCTGCCGGAGGGGAACCAGCGGGCCTGCGACGGGTCGGCGAAGACATTGCCGGAGATGGCGTAGCCGGTGGCGGTGGGCTCCTGATCGGCGGCGGCGACGCGGGTGCGGAAGGTCAGCTCCACCGGCATCGGCGCCTTCCACCAGCCGGTGGCCGAGATCTGGTCGCGGTCGCGGAAGGACGACACGAACAGCCCCACCGTGGGGATCAGCCACAACAGCACCAGCGCCGCCACGGCGATGTTGACCGCCCATGTCAGGCCCGCCTTCTGCCCGGCGATGTTGTCCATCCGCCTCCCTCCCTCAGCGCATGTCGCGGCGTGCCTGGGCGATGTTCCAGACCATCACCGGCAGCACGATCAGCATGATCACGAAGGCCACCGCCGTGGCCCTCCCGTCGTCGCGGAACATGAAGGACATCATGTAGCTGGGCAGGATATGCGTGCCGAAATTCCCTCCCGTCATGGTGTAGACGATGTCGAAGACCTTCAGCACGAGGATGGTGATGGTGGTCCAGACCACCACGATGGTGCCCATGATCTGCGGCACCTTGACCGAGAAGAACAGCCGCACCGGCCCGGCGCCATCGAGGATCGCGGCCTCGATCGTCTCCTCCGGGATGCCGCGCAGCGCCGCCGACAGGATCACCATGGCAAAGCCGGTCTGGATCCAGATCAGGATGAACATGAGGAAAAAGTTGTTCCAGAAGGGGATCTGGATCACATCCACCGGCCGCTCGGCGCCCAGCAGGTCGCGGATGGCGTTGATCAACCCGATGTCGGCGTTGTTGGCATAGACGAACTTCCAGATCAGCGAGGCGCCGACGAAGCTGATCGCCATCGGCATGAAGATCATCGATTTGGCGATGTTGCCCCAGCTGAGCCGGTCGGTCAGTTGCGCCGCCAGCAGGCCCAGCGCGGTGGCCGCGGCCGGCACCACGAGGAGCCACAGGAAGTTGTTGAACACGGCGGTGCGGAAGCCGGCCTCGGCGAACAGCGTCATGTAGTTGCCGAGGCCGATGAATTCGGTCCCCGCCCGGTTGTAGAGCGAGCGGACGAAGGAGCCGAACACCGGATAGGCCAGATAGAGGCCCAGCACGAAGATCGCCGGAAACATGAACAGCCAGGGGCGGAGCAGATTGGCGCGGTTGATGTTGCGACCGATGTTGGGCCCGCGGGCGGGAAAGATCACCCGGTCCAGCAACCAGTTCGAGACCCAGAAATAGGCGATGCAGCCTCCCACCCCGACAAGGATCGTCACGATCCCCTGAAACACAGGCGGCATCCGCGCCCCTCCCCGCTGCGGTCACGTTGCCCGGCGCGGACGGCCTCCCCGCCCCCCGCGTCCGGTGGTCGTCTGGCGCGGGCGACCCTCAGGCCGCCCGCCCCGGGGTATGCTTCAGCGCATCGCGTCCCAGCGGGACTGGATGGCGCTTGCGACGTCCTCGGCGTCGCTGCCGGTGACGAAATCGACCATGCCGGTCCAGAAGGCGCCGGCGCCGATCTCGCCCGGCATCAGGTCCGAGCCGTCGAAGCGGAAGGTGGTCGCCTCCAGCAGGATCGCGTTCATCGCCCGCAGGCTGTCGTCCGAGAAGGTGTCGAGGTTGACCCCCAGATGCGGCGTCAGGAAGCCCGACTGCGCCATCCAGACCTCATGCGCGATCGGCGTCTTGAGGAAGTCGATCAGCGCGCGCGAGGCCTCGGAGTCCGAGGTGATGGCGAACAGCGTGCCGGCGCCCATCACCGGGCTGCCGAGGTCCTGCTCGGCGAAGGCGGGGAAGTAGAAGAAGTCGAAATCCAGCCCGAACTCGGCCTCGTCGGGAAAGAAGGTCGGGATGAAGGAGGCCTGCTTGTGCATGTAGCAGGCCGGCGGGAAGGTGAAGAGGCCGGCCGGCGCGTCGCGGAAGTCGGTGGTGGCGACGGCCTGGACGCCGCCATCGACCCAGTCCTCGTTGCGGGCGAACTGGCCGAAGATCTCGATCGCCTCGACGATGCGCGGATCGTCGAAGGGGACCGAGTTGTCGACCCATCCGTCATAGACCTCGGGCGGTTGGGTGCGCAGCAGGATGTCCTCGACCCAGTCGGTGGCCGGCCAGCCGGTGGCGGGGCCGGCGCCCAGCCCGATGCACCAGGGCGTGCCGCCGTCCGCGACGATCTGCTCGGAGAGGGCGATCAACTCTTCCATCGTCTCGGGGATGTCGTAGCCGGCTTCCTCGAACTGCTCTGGGCTGTACCAGACCAGCGATTTCACATCGACCTTGTAGAAGAAGCCGTAGAGCGCCTCGTCGCCGTCCGGGCCGGCAAAGGTGCCGAGGTCGACCCAGCTCTCGCCGGCGGAGTAGTTTTCGCGCACCCAGTCGGCGGTGTCGTCGCCCAAGGGCGACAGGAAGCCGCGTTCGGCCATGTCGGCGGCCAGACCGGGCTGCGGGAAGATCGCGATGTCGGGCGCCGAGCCCGCCTGTGCGGAGATCACGATGTCCTGCTCGAAGCCGTCCGAGCCGGTGTAGCTGACGCTGGCGCCGGTGGCGGCGGCGAAATAGGCCAGCACATTGTTGATCAGCTGCGCGTCCAGCCCGGTCCAGGGCCCGGAGAGGGTCAATGACTGGCCGGACAGGTCATGCGCGGCGGAGAAGTCCTCGAAGCTTTGCCAGTTGAAGCTGTCGTCCTCGCCCGGCGCGAACAGCAGGTCCTGGGCCTGAGCGGTGACGGTACCAAGCGCGAGCGCGGCGACGCTCGCGAGCAGATGACGGTGCATGTCTTGCCTCCCGTTTCGTTTCGGCGCGGCGCCGGAGCATCGCCGGCAACCGCCGTCTCGAACTTCATAAACCCTAAGGCAAATGGACATTGTGTCAATGTTTTGGGCAAGATGTTGATCTGGCGTCATTTTGCGCGTGATCGGGGCCGGGCTTGCGCGCGGGGGGCGGGCTGGCCTATCACGGGTTGGCCTATCACGGGTTGGCCTATCACGGGTTGGCCGGCCCTGCGGCCTGCCTGGCGGAGGATCATGCAGCAGCCGCGCCCCTCCATCGTCGCCGATGTCGGCGGCACCAACACCCGGCTCGCGCTGGCCGAGGGCGGGCGGCT
>SLBI01000352.1 GCA_007126375.1 Paracoccaceae bacterium | reverse complement strand
GCCGGGCTGCGCAGCGTCAGTCGGCAAGGCCCGGCTCATCCAGCAAGGTGCGCCCGGCACGGTCCTCCACCTCGATCACCCAGAGATCGGGATCGCGGGCGCGCTGCCGGTCCAGCGCGCCATCGACCACCGCCTCCGCGCCTTCGGCCAGCACCATCCAGGCCCGCGCCCCGCTGCCCGGATCGAAACTGCGCTGGAACACCTGCGCGCGCCCGTCGAGGGTGGAGATCTTCACCACCACCGCCCCGGCCGTCGCATCGCCACGCGCGATCACATAGGCCGGGATGGCGGCCAGCCGAAGCCGGGCGAGATAGGCCCGGACCCAGAACTCCGCCGTCAGCCGCGCCGGACCGCTAGCCGCCATCGCGGAAATCGAGGCCCATCTCGCCGTAGCGCTCGGCCTCCTCCAGCCAGCCCGGGCGCACCTTGACCGTCAGGAACAGATGCACCGGCCGCCCCAGAAAGCTCGCGATCTCGGCCCGGGCCGCCTGACCCACCGCCTTGATCGTCTCGCCGCGATGCCCCAGCAGGATGCCCTTGTGGCCTTCGCGGGCGACATAGACCACCTGGTCGATGCGCACCGAACCGTCCTTGCGGTCCTCCCAGCCCTCCGTCTCCACCGTCAGCTCGTAGGGAAGCTCCTGATGCAGCCGCAGCGTAAGCTTCTCGCGCGTCATCTCGGCGGCGATCATGCGCATCGGCAGATCGGCGATCTGGTCCTCCGGATAGAGCCACGGCCCCTGCGGCAATTGCCCGGCAAGCCAACGGCGCAGATCCTCCACCCCATGCCCGCGCTCGGCCGAGATCATGAAGGTCGCGGCGAAGGGAAAGGCCGCGTTCAGATCGGCCGAGAGCGCGAGCAGCGCCTCGGCCTTCACCCGGTCGATCTTGTTGATCGCCAGCGCCACCTTCCGCTTCGGCGAAACCTTGTCGCGCAGCGCGTCCAGGATCGCCTGCACGCCCTCGGTCAGCCCGCGATGCGCCTCGACCAGCAGCACCACGACATCGGCATCGGCCGCCCCGCCCCAGGCGGCAGCCACCATCGCGCGGTCCAGCCGCCGGCGCGGGCGGAACAGGCCCGGCGTGTCCACGAAGACGATCTGCGCCATGCCCTCCAGCGCCACGCCGCGGATACGGCTGCGCGTGGTCTGCACCTTGTGGGTGACGATCGAGACCTTTGCCCCGACCATCCGGTTCAGCAGCGTGGACTTGCCGGCATTCGGCTCGCCGATGAGCGCGACGAACCCGGCCCGCGTCGGTTCCTCAGCCATCCGCGCCCGCCCCCAGCCAAGAGAGCATTGCCGCCGCCGCGCCCTGTTCGGCTGCACGTTTCGATCCGGCCTCGGCGCGCGCGGTCTCGCCGCTTTCCAGCCGCACCTCGATCACGAAGCGCGGCGCGTGATCGGGGCCGGAGCGGGCGACCTCGGCATAGGCGGGGGGCGCCTGACCCTCGGCCTGCACCCTTTCCTGCAGCGCAGTCTTGGCGTCGGGGGGCGTATGTTCCACCCTGGCCAGGCGCGGCCCCCAGAGCCGCAGCACCAGCGTCCGCGCCGCCTCGAATCCCGCGTCCAGATGCACCGCGGCGATCACCGCCTCCATCGCATCGCCCAAGAGCGCCTCCTTGCGCCGCCCGCCTGTCAGCATCTCGGAGCGGCCCAGCTTCAGCACATCGCCCAATCCGATCTCGCGCGCGATCTCGGCACAGGTTTCCTTGCGCACCAGCGCGTTCAGCCGCGGCGCAAGCTGGCCTTCGCGGGCCGCCGGATCGGTCGCGACCAGGGCCTCGGCCATCACGAGGCCGAGCACCCGGTCACCGAGGAATTCGAGCCGCTGATTGTCCGGGCGCGTGGGGCCGGCGATCGAGGCATGGGTCAGCGCCTCGATCAGCAGGGCAGGGCGACGGAACTCGTGGCCGAGCCGGTCGGCAAAGGCACGCACCTCACGGGCCGGTTTCACCCCTTCACTCCAGCCGGACGAAGAACCGGTCGCCGCGCCATGTCCAGAAATAGAGCATCGAGCGGCCCGCCGAGGAGAACACCACATGCCGCGCCCGGCCGATCAGGTTCTCGAACGGCACCATGCCGACACCGCCGACCGATTGCGGCGCGCGGCTGTCCTGGCTGTTGTCGCGATTGTCGCCGACGAAGAAGAAATGCCCCTCCGGCACGGTGTAGACCGGTGTGTTGTCGGCAAAGCTCGTATCGATGTTCAGCACACTGTAGCCGCGCCCCGAGGGCAGCGTTTCGCGGTAGCGGTCCTTCAGGCAGGCGCCGCCCTGCCCGACTGGCGCATTGGCGCAGCGGGGGAACTGGCCCACCGGGCCCTGCCGCTCGAAGACCTCCTCGAAGACGCCTGCAGGCTCCTGCGGCAGGGCGACGCCGTTCAGCACCAGCCGGCCGTCCTGCATCTGCACGCGGTCACCGGGCAGGCCGATCACCCGCTTGATGAAGTCGGCCCCCGTCACCGGATGGCGGAACACCACGATGTCGCCGCGCTCGGGGTCGCTGCCGAGGATCCGGCCGGAAAAGGGGCACAGGCTGAACGGGCAGGAATGGCGCGAATAGCCGTAAGCCATCTTGTTGACGAAGAGGAAGTCGCCGATCAGCAGCGTCTCCTTCATCGAGCCCGAGGGGATCCAGAAGGGCTGAAAGAACAGAGTGCGGAAGATCCCTGCGATCACCAGCGCCCAGAAGACCGTCTTGACGGTCTCCCAGATGCCGCCCGAGGTGCCGGTGCCGGTACTGGCCATTCAGTTCTCCTGGAAACGCACTGCGGGCGCGAAGTCGCGCCTAAGTGGCGGGGAGGGGCGCGCAAGTCAAGCCGGCCCAGGGCCGCCCGGAGACGTCAGCGGCAGCGCCTCGATCACGACCATGGCATGCGCCCAGGGATGGTCATCGGTCAGGCTGACATGGACCAAGGCACGGTGCCCCGGCGGCGTCATCTCGGCCAGCCGGGCCGCGGCCCAGCCGACAAGCTCCATCTCGGGCTGCCCGCCGCGCAGGTTGCGAACGCGCATGTCGCGCCAGGCGATGCCCATGCGCAGGCCGGTGCCCAGCGCCTTGGAGCACGCCTCCTTCGCGGCCCAGCGCTTGGCATAGGTGCCGGCGACATCGCGCCGGCCTTCCGCCTTGCGCTGTTCCTCGGGGCTGAAGACGCGATTGCGGAAACGGTCGCCGAAACGGGCGAGGGTGCCGGCGATCCGCTCGATATTGGCCAGATCGGTGCCGATGCCCAGGATCATGCCGCGCCGCAAGGCCCCACCCGCGCCGCGTCCATCCGCGCGCGCATGCCGGCAATGGCGGCGGGCAGACCGACGAACACCGCCTCGCCGATCAGGAAATGGCCGATGTTCAGTTCCACAACCTGCGGAATCGCCGCCACGGGGCCGACGTTGTCATGGGCGAGACCGTGCCCGGCATGCACCTCCAGCCCAAGCGCCGCGGCCTGTTCCGCGGCGCTGCGCAACCGCGCCAGTTCTGCCTCGGCATCGCCGCTCCGCCCCTCCGCCAGAAGATCGCACCACGCCCCGGTATGCAGCTCCACCACCGCCGCGCCGACACGCGCGGCGGCTTCGATCTGCGCCGGGTCGGCGGCGACGAACAGCGAGACGCGACACCCCGCCTCGGCCAGCGGGCCGATATAGTCGGTCAGGCGGCCGGCATCGCCGGCAACCTCGAGTCCGCCTTCCGTGGTGCGCTCCTCGCGCCGTTCCGGCACGAGGCAGACGGCATGCGGGCAGTGACGCAGCGCGATGGCCTGCATCTCCTCGGTTGCCGCCATCTCGAAATTGAGTGGCAGCTTGAGCGCGGCCATCAGCGCGGCAATGTCGTGATCCCGGATATGGCGACGGTCTTCGCGCAGATGGGCGGTTATGCCGTCGGCCCCCGCAGCCTCGGCCAGCAGCGCGGCGCGAACCGGATCGGGAAGTGCCCCGCCGCGGGCGTTGCGCAGCGTGGCGACATGGTCGATGTTGATGCCAAGCCGTTGCCGGCCGGCCAGAAACCCGTGTCTCGACGGTGGCTGCATCCTCGGCCCTCTCTCTTTGCCTCTCCATCTAGACCGGATTGCGGTCAAAGGAAAATGCATCACATTCCGGACGCGGCAGGTCCTGCTCCGGCCTTGCCAGCCGGCACTGCCCACGCCATGCTTGCCGCTGCAATCCTGGGGGGGATTCCATGCAGCCGATGGGCGCCACCGCCTTCATCGTGCCGTTGCTTGTGGCCGCGGGCCTGCTTGCCTGCGCACCTGGAACCGGCACGGCACAGACCCGGCCGCAGGCGACGCCGGCAGAATACCCGCCGGCCGGCTACGCGCCGGACCGTTACACCGACAGCCGCGGCTGCGTCTTCATCCGTGCCGACATCGGCGGCAGGACCAGCTGGGCACCGCTCCTCGGCCCGGATCGCAGCCAGGTCTGCGGCCGGCCGCCCAGCCTCGCCGCGGCGCCGGCAGCGCCCGCTGCAGCACCACCGGCGCGGCCCCCGGAAACGTCAGGCGCGCGACCGGCCCGGACAACGCAACCGGCAACTGCGCCCCGTCAACCGTCCGCCTCCTCCGGATTGGCGACCGCTGGCGGACGCACGGTGCTGCCGCCGGGCTATCGCCTTGCATGGCGAGACGACCGGCTGAACCCGCATCGCGCCCGCGGGACCGCCGCTGGCGAGGCAAGCATGCGTGCGCTTCTTACCGACAGCCTTCCGATGCGCGAGCGCGCGGCACCGGCGCCGCAGGCGCGTCCGTCCGG
>SLBI01000270.1 GCA_007126375.1 Paracoccaceae bacterium | reverse complement strand
GTGACCTCGCCGGTCTCGGGGTCGGTCACGGCCACCTGTGCTGCGGCGCTGATGGTCTCGCCGGTGGCGAAATGGTTGCGGCCATCGGCGAAGTCGCCGACGAATTCACGGTCCCACAGCCCTTCGGTCAGGATCACATGGGCCACGGCCAGTGCCATCGCGCCGTCGGTCGCGGGCTTGATATAGACCGCGCGGTCGGAGGCCGCCATGGTCGGGCTCATGCGCACATCGATCGAGGTGATGCGCGTCTGCGGGCTTTTCGAGCGCATCTTGCCCCACATCTGCATCAGGTAGTTGTAGGGGCGGAACGCCTCGAGGAAGCTCGCGCCGAAATTCAGGATGTAGTTTGTGTTGGCGTAGTCATAGGAATTATAGGAGTCGTTGCCGTCCGTGGCGCGCTTGGCGCGCTTGGACCCTTCCGCGCACATCGAGGCGTGCCCGATGGCCGAATTCGGCGTGCCGTAGAGCCTGCCCCAGTCGCCATAGAGCCCGGCATCGGTGGGCCCCCAGCCGCGGCCGTAGAAATGCGCGAAACGGTGGCTTTCGCCGCGCGCGCGCAGATCGTTGAGGCGATCCGCGACGATATCCAGCGCCTCGTCCCAGCTGATCGGGACGAAGCCAGGATCCTCGTCGCGCCCCTTGTTGGGGTTGGTGCGCTGCATCGGGCCGCGAAAGCGGTCAGGATCATATAGGAAATAGGTGCCCAGATGGCCCTTCGGGCACAGTTTGCCGTTCGCGATGGGGTTGCCGACATCGCCATAGATGGCATGCACCCGCCCGTCGGTGGTGTAGACATCGATGCCGCAGCGCGCCGGGCACTGGGCGCAGATATTCTTGGTGATCCGCGTGTTGGGCTGGCGCGCCTGGGCCAGTGCCGGCGTGGCCTCGACCCCCGAGCCGGGCACGCCCACGGTGGCGGCGGTCGCCGCCAGCGCGCCGGTCGTGCCGGTGGCGGCGAGGAACCGCCTGCGGCTGATGCCTGTATTCGTCTTGTCCATCGTCTTGTCTCCTCGCTCAGGTGGTCAGGCGCCCCCGCGGAGCGCGTATTCACGCCCCGTAGGGCACTTGCCGGCGCCGCATCAGCCCATGGCCCAAGGCGGCAAGGTCGCTGTCCTTGATGCAGGCATCGCAGACCCGCTGCCCGGCGCCCGGCGCGTGCCGGCGCAGGCATTGCGGGCAGGCTGCCATCGTCCGTTCGATCAGAATCTGCGGCCCGTCATAGGCTTCCCCCGGGCCGGTGCCCGCATCTTGCAGTTCCAGTCCGCCCGCCGGAAGGCAGGCGCCGCAGGCCAGACAGGCGGCGGCGTCGAAAATCAGCCGATCCGCGTCTTCATCCTCGCAAAGGCTCAGCGCCTCGGTCGGGCAGAGCGCCGCGGCGAGGCGCATGTCGGTTGCGCCGGTGACCTGCAGCGCCGGGAAAGCCGCGGCGGGCACCTCTCCTTCGGGCGAGAGCGCCACGAGAGACTCAAGCCGCGTCCTCAGGGCCGGGGTCGAGACCTTGCCGCTGCCGGGATGAGCCGGGGCGATGCGGCTGCACTCGGGCGCGGCGGGCGCTGTGGTCAGGCGTGCGAACAGCTGCCGGCGCGACAGGGCCGGCTGCGCGGGTCGGCGGGGTTGCGGCGCCGGCCCGGCGCGACGGGCATCAAGCGGCAGTCGGCGGGCAACAGGCCCCTCTGGCGACGGGTCGATCAGTGCCCGGTCGCGCGCGACCTGCGCCACCGTCCAGCGCCAGGGCTCCGCGCTGCCGCCAGAGGGACAGTCGGCGCACCAGCCGCGGTCCACCAGTTCGACATGCCCGGCCACCTCGCAGGCGTGGTGCAGATGCCCTTGCGTCAGCCCGCCCAGACAGGGCACCGGCGTGGCCCCGGCAACGCGGTCGGCGGGTGCCACTCGTGCGCATTCGAACACGGCGGCGTCATACGCGCCCTCCTGGTTGCCGGTTTCGATGACGGGAAGGAAGCCGTCCAGCGAAAGCGCGCCGGTCGGACAGGCCGGCGCGCAGCGCCCACAGCCGGTACAGGCGTCGTGATCGATCGTGACCGCGCGGACCTCGATGCCGATCGCGCCAACCGGGCAGGTTCCGGCGCAGGCGGTGCAGGCCCCGCCCGGGCGCCCGATCGCCAGACAGGCCGCCGCATCCAGCGACACCCTGGCCTGCCCTTCGGTCTGCGCGATTGCGTTCAAAGCTCCCCCCCGGCTGGATCGGCATGCCGCGCGGCGATCCGCCGCAGGCTGCGTTTCTGGCTCCTCCGGGAACAGCGTAGTCGCCCCGGCATGCCGAGGCATGCGCGAATGGCGCCCAAGGCAAGCGCACAGATCCTTGATCTGACGACTGTTTTTCAGGCGTTCGGGTATCCGGACGGGTTATGGCCCGCCCTGTTCGGATTTCCGGACAGTTTCCACCGGGCGCTGGATGCCAAGCTTGTGCATCTTTTCCCACAGCGTCGTGCGGGCGATCTGCAACAGCTTGGCGGCCTCGGCCGTGCTGCCCCCGCTGCGCTCGAGCGCGCGCTGGATATGCCGCCGCTCGGCCTGATCGCGCATTTCGGCAAGCGACGCGAACCGCTCATCCTGCGCATCCGAGCGCAGCACATCGGGAAACAGGTCGGCAGGCATGATCCGCTCGCCGCCAGCCAGCGCCATCGCCCGCGCCAGCCGCGCACGCAGCTCCCGTCCGTTGCCGGGCCAGTCATGGCGCAGAACCCGTTCCTCGGCCTGCGCGGAGATCCCGGCAAGCGGCTGCGCGCGGCGCGCGTTCATGCCTTCGAACATGCGCGCCATCATCCACAATGCGTCCTCGGGGCGCTCGCGCAGCGGCGGAATGGTCAGGCTCAGCGTGCCGAAATGAAAATACGCATCGGGCCTGAGCGCGCGTTCGGCCGCATCGCCCGCCCCTTCCGTGACGACCAGCCGCGGCCCCTCGGCGCCTGCCGTCCAACATGTCTGCAAAAGCGCCGCCTGAATCTCGGGCGTGGCCTCACCGATGCGCTCGATCAACAGCACCCCCTGGCCGGCCTCCACAAACGCGCCCTCGGGTCCCAGGAGCCGCGCGGCGTGATCCTCGGGCGCGATGCGCGAGAGATCCAGCGCCTTGAATGGCGCCGCCGAGCGGTCGGAGAGCGCATGCAGGCGTCGGGCGGCGGCGGCCTTTCCGGTGCCGCTCTCGCCCAGGATCATCACCGGCGCATCGAGTGTGGCAAAGCGGGCGAGCTGCGTCTCGATCTCCTGCGCCTGCTTTGAGGGGCCAAGCAGCGGCCCTTCGGCGCCGTCGAAGCTGGGCGCGACCAGAAGCGCGAGCCGCTCCAGAAACTGCGCCATCTCGAAGGGCTTGGTCAGGTAATCGGCGGCGCCCGAGCGCAACAACCGCACCGCCTGATCGGTCTGGCCCTGTCCGGTCACGAACAGAAAGGGCGGGGGCGTTCCCGTCTCGCCCAGCCGGTAGAACAGATCCTCGCCCGAGCCGTCGCTCAGCCGGATGTCGCACACCACCGCGTCGAAGGGCCGATGCGGCGTGCGCAGCCCGCCCAGCGCGCGGTGAAAGGTCTTGAACCAGGCCACCCGCGCGCCCTCCAGCTTCAGCCGCTGCTCAAGCGAGCCGCCCATGATCTCGTCATCCTCGACCAGCGCGATATGGCGGCCCTCAAGCATGGCCTTCCTCCTGACGCGCGCAGGGCAGATGCACGCGGATTTCGTTAAGCCCCTCGGGCGAATGGCCAAGCGATATCCGCCCGCCCATCCCCTGCACAAGCTCGCGCACCAGCCTGAGGCCGACCCCGCCGCCGGGTTCGACCGGCGCATCGGACAACAGCCGTGCGTGCAGGTGGTCGGGCAGGCCGGGGCCCGAGTCCTGCACGGCCATCAGCGTCTCGCCGCCATCGAGTTCCAGCCGCAGACCGATCCGCCCCCCATGGCCGGCGGCGGCGGCGGCGTTGAGCAGAAGGTTGAGTGCGATCTGACGCAGCGGCCCGGCGGGCAGACGGGCGAGCCGGTCCTCGTCGGGCGTGACCTGCCAGTGCAGCCTCTGGCCGCGGCGCTCGGCCTCGGGCCGGATCAGGAGGTTGAGATCCTCCAGATCGGCGGGCGTGAGTGGGGTGTTGCCGGGGCCGTCGCGGTGCATGTCCAGTGTCACGCGGGTGACATCGCGCAGATGTTTCAGGCCGCGCTCCAGCAGATCGGCGGAGGAGGCGACCACCTCGGGACGGTCGGGATAGCGGCGCAGCGTGTCCACAGCGTTCAGCAGCCCCCCGAGGGGATTGTTCACCTCATGCGCCATGGTGCCGGCCAGCCGGCCAAGGCTGACGAAACGTTCCCGGTCGGCCAGGCGCTGTGCCGCGGCGTTACGCTCTTCCACCGCGTGCAGGAGGGCGTTGTAGGTGTCGTAAAGCTGCGCGATCTCGGGATTGCGACGGGGAATCGCGGCTTCGGGTATCAGATATGGCGCACCCGAGGCCTGGCTCATCTCGGCGGTCAATCGGCTGACCGGGCGCAGCACCCGGCGCATCAGCCCAAAGCCCACCAGTGCCGCGAGAAGCGTGGCACCGGCATTGCCCGCCACCAGCGCACCGATCGTGGCGCGCCGCTCGGCCAGCAGGCCGGTGGCGTCGAACTCGATCACCATCTGGCCCAGCGCCCGCCCCTGGTATTGCAGAACCTGCCGCAGCGTGACTATGCCGTCGCCGAAATCATAGTGCTCGGCATCAAGCGGTGTGGCGCTGTCGATCAGATGTGACCCCGGCGCCCCGAGCGG
>SLBI01000174.1 GCA_007126375.1 Paracoccaceae bacterium | reverse complement strand
GCTTCCTGCTCGTGCTGGCGGGCGTTGAGGACGTTGTGCGGAATGCCGTCCGTCGTCAGCAGCCCGGCAAGGAACTCGGATTTCTCGATCGAGGTGGTGCCGACGAGAACCGGCTGGCCGCGCGCATGCGCATCCTTGATCTCGGCGAGGATTCCGTCGAATTTCTCGCGCGCGGTGCGATAGACCTGATCGTGCTCGTCGAGCCGCGCCACCGGGAGGTTGGTCGGGATCTCGACGACATCGAGGCCGTAGATCTGCTGGAATTCCTCGGCCTCGGTGGAGGCGGTGCCGGTCATGCCGGCCAGCTTCTCGTACAGCCGGAAATAGTTCTGGAAGGTCACGCTGGCGAGGGTGACGTTCTCGGGCTGGATCGGGACGCCCTCCTTCGCCTCGATCGCCTGGTGCAGCCCGTCCGACAACCGCCGGCCCGCCATCATCCGGCCGGTGAACTCGTCGATCAGCATCACCTCGTTGTTGCGCACGATGTACTGCTGGTCCTTGTGGAACAGCTTGTGCGCGCGCAGCGCCTGGGTGACGTGGTGCACGATGGTCGTGCTCTCGGGATCGTAGAGCGACTGGCCCTCGGGCAGCACGCCGTTCTGCGCCAGCCACTCCTCGATGAACTCGTTGCCTTCATCGGTGTAGGTGACGTTGCGCTGCTTCTCGTCGAGCGTGAAATGCTCGGGCTGCAGTTCGGGCGCGATGCGGTCGATGGCGACATAGAGGTCCGAACGGTCCTGGCTGGGGCCGGAGATGATCAGCGGCGTCCGCGCCTCGTCGATCAGGATCGAGTCGACCTCGTCGACGATCGCGAAGTGATGGCCGCGCTGATACATCTGGTCGAGCTCGGACTTCATGTTGTCGCGCAGATAGTCGAAGCCCAGTTCGTTGTTGGTGGCATAGGTGATGTCGGCGGCATAGGCCTCGCGCTTCTCGCCATCGGGCTGCTGCGGCACCACCACGCCGGTGGTCAGGCCGAGCCGGCCATAGACCTTGCCCATCCATTGCGCGTCGCGCCGAGCCAGATAATCGTTGACAGTGACGATGTGCACGCCCCTGCCGGTCAGCGCATTCAGATAGGCCGGAAAGGTCGCGACCAGCGTCTTGCCCTCGCCGGTCTTCATCTCGGCGATGGTGCCGCGGTGCAGGAAGATGCCGCCGATCAGCTGCACGTCGAAGGCGCGCAGCCCCAGCGCCCGGCGCGCCGCCTCGCGGCAGTTGGCGAAGGCCTCGGGCAGCAGCGCGTCGAGGCTTTCGCCCTCGGCATGGCGACGCTTCATCTCCTCGGTCTTGGCAACGATCTCGGCGTCGGTGCGGGCTTTCGCCTCCTCCTCCAGCGCGTTGACCTGATCGACCAGGCGACGGACGGATTTGACCTTGCGATCGTTCGGTGTGCCGAAGACCTTGCGCGCGATCGTTCCGAAACCGAGCATGTGTTCTCCGCATGGCTGAGACCGGGCAAGGACTGCTCCGGTCCGGAGAGGCAGCGGCCCATGGCCGCCTTGACGGGTTCGTGCATGCCGGCGGCTTGTCGCCTGCCGTCCGCTCCCCTAGAAGACCGGGGCGCGCGGGCGGCCCGGGCCGCGCGACCCTGCCGCGATGTAAGGGGCCGCCCGGCAAGTGTCAACGTCGCCCGGCAGGGGCGCCGGGACGGTGCCGGAGCACCGCACCGGGCGGCCGGGCCTGCCACGAGAAACAGCCGAAAGGAACCGACATGAAACCGATGACCCAGGCGCTGGCCGCCGGTCTCTGCGCCCTCGCCCTGTCCGCACCGCAGTCCGCGACCGCCGCCGACGGCACGACCGTGGTGGCGCGGGTGGGCGACACCGAGATCACGCTGGCGCATGTGGTGGGATTGATGGCGCGACTGCCCGAACAGTATCGCCAGCTGCCCGATCAGGTGCTGTTCGACGGCATCATCGAGCAGATCGTCGAACAGACCGCGGTGGCGCAGGGCCTGGACGAGCCCTATCCGCTGCGCGTCCGCATCGACCTCGACAACAGCCGCCGCGAGGTGCTGGTGAACGACGCGCTGACCCGCATCGCGCGCGACGCCATCGCCGAAGAGTCGCTGCGCGCCCTCTATGACGAGCGTTATCTCGGGGCCGAGCCGGAGCGCGAATACAACGCCGCGCATATTCTGGTGCAGACCGAGGAAGAGGCGCAGGCGCTGGTCGCCGAACTCGACGCCGGCGGGGACTTCGCCGAACTCGCCCGCGCCCACAGCCAGGATCCGGGCTCCGCCCAGGCCGGCGGCGATCTCGGCTGGTTCGGGCTGGGCCGCATGGTCGCGCCGTTCGAGGCGGCGGTGGTCGACCTCGATCCCGGCGAGACCTCGGCCCCGATCGAGACCCAGTTCGGCTGGCACATCGTGCGGCTGATCGACAGCCGCCTCGCCGAGGCCCCCGGCTTCGACGAGGTGCGCGGCGAACTCGCCGCCGAGATCCAGCGCGAGGCGGTGCAGGACCACATCGCCGCCGCCCGCGCCGCCGCCACGGTCGAGATCACCGCCGAAGGGATTGACCCCGCGCTGATCCGCGATCAGACACTGCTCGAAGACTGACGGCGCAGCCCTGCGCCGGTCACAGCGGCGGAGGGTCGGCATGGCCGGCAAGTGGAAGGCGGCGGCGAAGGCGCTCGAGGCCGAGCTGGCAAGGCTGCGCAAGAAGGCGAAGAAACGGGCAAAGACACGGAAGACAGGGCCGTCCGTGTCGCCGCTGGCCCCGGCCGGGTTGCCCGACCTTCCGCAGGTGGCCGGGGTGGGCTTCGCCACCGCGGCTGCGGGCGTGCGCTACACCGGGCGGAGTGACGTGATGCTGGCCCGGCTCGCCCCGGGCAGTACCGTTGCCGGCGTATTCACCCGTTCGGCCACCCGCGCAGCCCCGGTGCTCGACTGTCAGGCGAAACTCGGCGGGGGCGGTGGCGCGGCCGCGGCGGGCGCCGCCTTCCTCGTCAATGCCGGCAATGCCAACGCCTTCACCGGCACCGCCGGAACCGAGGCCGTCGCGCAGCTCTGCGCGGCAGCGGCCGATACGCTGGGCCTGCCGGCAGGGCGGGTCTTCACCGCCTCGACCGGGGTGATCGGCGAACCGTTGCCGGCCGAGCGCATCGCCGCCGTTCTCGGCAGCCTTGCCGCCGGGGCCGCACCGGGCGGCGCCGCCGAAGCCGCCCGCGCGATCATGACCACCGACACATTCGCCAAGGCCAGCACCGCCACGGTCGAGATCGACGGCGCCCCGGCGCGGATCGTCGGCATCGCCAAGGGGTCGGGCATGATCGCCCCCGACATGGCCACCATGCTCGCCTTCGTCTTCACCGATGCGCAGATCGCCGCCGCGCCGCTGCAGCGGATGCTGCGCCGGCTGGTGGATGCGAGCTTCAACTGCATCACCGTGGACGGGGACACCTCAACTTCCGACACCGTGCTCATGGCCGCGACCGGCCAGGGCCCGGCGGTGGGCGATCTGCGCAAGGCGCCCGGCCGGGCCTTCGAGGCAGCCGTCGCCGGCGTCCTGCAGGATCTTGCGCTGCAGGTCGTGCGCGACGGCGAGGGCGCGACCAAGCTCGTCGAGGTCCGCGTCACCGGCGCAGCCAGCGCCCAGGACGCCCGCCGCGTCGCGCTTTCCGTGGCCAATTCGCCGCTGGTCAAGACCGCCATCGCCGGCGAGGACGCCAACTGGGGCCGGATCGTCATGGCGGTGGGCAAGTCCGGCGCCAGGGCCGACCGGGACCGGCTGGCGATCCGTTTCGGCGAGATCACCGTGGCCGAGGCCGGCCAGCGCGCCGCAGGCTACGACGAGAAGGCCGCGACCGCCTACATGAAGGGGCAGGAACTGGTGATCGGCGTGGATCTCGGCCTCGGCAAGGGGGCAGCGCGGATCTGGACCTGCGACCTCACTCACGGCTACATCGACATCAACGCCGACTACCGCTCGTGACCCGCCTCGTCCTCGTCGCCGCCGTGGCTCTGATCGACGCTGACGGGCGCGTCCTGCTGGCGCAGCGGCCAGAGGGCAAGGCGATGTCCGGGCTGTGGGAATTTCCCGGCGGCAAGGTCGAGCCCGACGAGACACCCGAGGCGGCGCTGATCCGCGAACTGCGCGAGGAGCTGGGCATCGACACCGTAGCCTCCTGCCTCGGCCCGCTCACCTTCGCCAGCCACGCCTATGCGGACTTCCACCTGCTGATGCCGCTGTTCGCCTGCCGCAAGTGGCAAGGCCAGCCACGCCCGCGCGAAGGGCAGCGGCTGGCCTGGGTCCGACCGCAGGCGCTGCGCGACTATCCGATGCCGCCGGCCGATGTGCCGCTCATCCCGATCCTGCGCGATTGGTTGTAACCGGGAAACAACGCTCCACACCTGCGCGGGGCGCGAGAATGATCGTTGTTGCCTTGTCAACGGAATTGCAGCAGCTTTACCCGACTCACAAGCGGAGTGTCGCAATGTTGTGCACTGTGATGATCGGCGGGTACAGTTCGGTGCAGGGTCAGTTCTTCGCGCGATTGCCCGACGGCCGGGTGATCGTCCGTGTCGGCGCGCGGCTCTACACCGGCAGGCCGGTGTCGCAACTGCCTGCGGAACTCGCCGCCCTCGCCTGACCGCCGCCCTGCGGCCGCCGACGTGCTGCCCGAAAAGGCCGTGACGCGGCGAGGCCCGTCGGCGCGCACCCGGGGCGCCCCTGCAGGCGCCCCCACCCTGCCGCTTGTCGTGCGGCGTGGCCACGACATATGGCGCCTGCGCGGCGGCCGGATGAGCCTG
>SLBI01000017.1 GCA_007126375.1 Paracoccaceae bacterium | reverse complement strand
TGCGCTGGGCCAACTGCTGGCGTGACATTTCCAGGCTGAACACCGCCACGGGTTCGTTGTTCGTCGCGGCCATGTGCTCGGCGATATTGATGGCGAAGGCGGTCTTACCCATCGAAGGCCGGGCGGCGACGATTCTCAGCATCATGTCATGGGTGAGCGGGCCGAACAGCACCCGCTGGAGGGTTCGCGCCATCCGGAGTTCGGCGTGCAGCGGCGCCAGCGCAGTGCGGTAATGGCCAAGGGCGGCGTCGGCCGCGCCCTCGCCCAGCGCCCGCGCCGCCGCCCGGGCAGCAAGCGCGCCCGACAGCATGGCATGGCCGATCCCCTCGCCCGTCATCGGATCGACCAGCCCCGCGGCGTCGCCTGCCAGCAGCACCGAGGCGCGCCCCGGCCGGGAGCGGAAATCGCCGGCCGGCAGGAACTGGCCCTTGCAGCCGGGCGCCTCGGCCCCCGCCCCGTGCCGGTCCAGATAGGCGGCGAGGTTGGCCTTCAGCCGCGGGTTGGCGCGATGGATCCCCCCGACCCCCAGCGTCAGCGAGTCCGGCTTGGGAAAGGCCCAGCCATAGCCCCAGGGGGCGGCATCGAGGTCGATCTCGACCGTGTCGTCGGCGGTGGCCGGCGCCTCCACCTCCAGCGCGAAGGCAATGGTCTCGGGGTTGAAGGCGCGACCGAAGAGCGTCCGCGCAACCTGGCTGTTGACCCCGTCGGCACCGATCAGAACACCATATCGAAGGCGGCGGCCGCAGGCGAGCCGCAACTCGCGCGCCGCCGCGTCGATGGCCGTCACACGGGTGGGCAGCACCGGTTCGGCGCCGGCCGCCACGGCGGCCCGCTGCAGTGTGTCATCGAACGTGCGCCGCATCGTCAGATGCAGCGCGGGCGCGGGATCGACATGGCCCAGCAGGCGACCTGCCGCGGTAAACCGGACCCGGCGCGAGGTCAGGAACAGCCCTGCGTCGATCTCCTTTCCGAAGATCTCGCGCAGTTGCCGCGCCGCCCGGCCGGTAACACCACCACCGCAAAGCTTGTCACGCGGGAAGGTCGCACGGTCGATCAGCGCGGTGCCGAGCCCCAGCCGCCGCGCCGTCATCGCGGCGGCGCTGCCCGCCGGCCCCGCACCGAGCACGACGACATCAAAATCCTGCTGCATTCCTGGCCGCCCCGGCTGCATGCGCGCGCCAGCCCCCCGCCGCCCGCGAGACACGGCACATCGCCCGCAACGGCGTGTCACGGGCGGCGCAGTTCATCGGCCCGACCGGCGCCATCCGCCGGTTGGTTGGGCCCTCAGAGCAGGCGCAGATCGCTCGCCGAGGCGCGCCCGTCGCGCCCTGACTGCAACTCGTAGCCGACCTTCTGGTTGTCGTTGAGCCCCTGGAGGCCGGCGCGCTCAACGGCCGAGATATGCACGAACACGTCCTTGCCGCCATCGTCTGGGGCGATAAAGCCGTAACCCTTGGTCGAGTTGAACCATTTCACGGTGCCGGTCGGCATCTTTCCGTCGTCCTTCTGCGGTTTGCCCGCGGCCCGATTGCCGCGGGACGCGAAGCCAGGTCTTCCATGGGCCGGCTGCGGCAGGGCAGGCGACGGTTCGGGCAGTCTGGTTCGGTGACGGAAGAATGCCGGATCTGCCGAAAAAATCAAGCTTCGCGGCACCCGCGGGGCTTTGCTGCAGCGCCCTGCCGTGTCAGGAGGAAACAGGCTGAGAGGAGGCGAAGCATGCGCAACGCGGCATTGGTGCTGGGCCTGATCGGCGGGCTCTGGGGCATGCTCGTGGGCTTCTTCAGCTTCGGCTGGACCGAACTGCTGGCGCGCTGGGGCGAACTGGGCGAGATCTTCGGCCCCGTGGACAATCCGGCGCTGATCCGCACGGTGGCGCTTGGCGCCCCGGTCATGGCCATCGCCGGCGGTGCCATGGCCCGCTCGGCCAACATCCCGGCGGGGGTGTTGCTGCTCGCCTCCGCCGCCGGGATGTTCTACGCCTTCGGCTTCGGCGTCTTCACCATGTTTCCCATCGTGATGTGTGCGCTGGGCGGGGCTCTGGCGCTGGCGGCGCGGCAACCGGACCCGCACTGAAGACACCCGCCGCCGGGCAACGGCGCAGCACCGCATCCGGCGGCGTCGCCTGGCCCGTGAGCGGGTGCGCCCCCCGTCAGTTCCCGGTCGTTCGAGGCAGTGTGCGACATGACAAGGACCTTCCTCCGTGGCCTCGCCTCCGTCTGGCATCATCTCAGATACATCCCGCTGCTGTCCGCCCTGACCTTGTCGCGGTGGCGGTCATTCGAAATGCGGTCGCGCGCGCTGGGCCTGGCGATCGGCTGGGTGATGCGCTGGTTTCCCCCGGCGCGGCGCCGGTTCGACCGCGAAGTGTTGCGCGTTTTTCCGCAGATGCCGCGCGGCGCACGGGCAAGACTGAGCCGCGACATGGGCCGCCACATGGGCCAGACGCTGTTCGAGATCTTCCACTGTGCCGAGTTCCAGACCCGCCACGAGAGGTTCGCTGTTTCGGGCCCGGGGCTTGCGGCGCTGCAGACGGCCCATGCGGCCGGCAAGGGCGCAATCATCGTGTCCGGCCATTTCGGGCAGTGGGAGGCTGTGCGGGCCGTGCTGAAGGCCCGCGACATGGAAACCGGAGCCGTCTATCGCCCCCAGACCAACCTGCACTACCAGCGCCGGCTTCTGGCCGGGATCGAGGCGGGCGGGCGGCCGATCCTCGAAACCGGCACCATCGGCACCAAGGCCCTCGTGCGCCATCTGCGCAGCGGCGGCTTCATCGCGATCCTGCTGGACGAGAAATACGCCGAAGGCGTGCGCATGCCCTTCCTCGGCCTGCCGGCCCTGACGTCGCTCGCCGCTGCTCAGCTTGCGCTGAAGTATGATCTGCCGATGGTTCCGGCCTATGGCACGCGCATCGGGGACGGCAGCAGTTTCGATGTCGTGTTCGAGGAGGCCATCCCCCACACCGACAGTCAGACGATGACCCGGCGCTTCAACGACAGCCTGTCGGCGCGGATCCTGGCCAACCCGGACCAATGGTACTGGCTGCTGCGCCGATGGGATGGCGCATGACGCCTGCCGCCGGCGCCCCGGGGGCGCGGAATGCCGCCCGCGGCTCAGGCCGGCCGCATCAAAAAACCGGCTCTTCGTCCCTCGGGATCACGTCATCCCCGCCGGTATCGCCACCCGTTGCCGGCGGCGAACTCCGCTTGGTGTTCGTCACGCCGATCCCCGCGCCGAAATCGATGCTGCCCCGGCCGAAGTCATAGCCGAGATCGACGCCGACATAGCCGTTGCGGTCCAGATAGGCCGCGCCGATCGTCGGGCGGACCCGCCCCGATCCGAACATGTAATCGACGCCGACCGATCCCGCGACCTTGTCGCGGCGATTGTCCGAGAAGACACGAAGGCCGACGCCCACCTCCCCACCACCGCCGCCGAAGGCAAAGCTGAGGCCGATCCCGATGGTCGGATCCGCCGCGGCGGGCTGCGCGAGCGGAAGGGCGATGCATGCCGCAAGCGCGGCAGGAAGCAAACGAGCGCGAATCATCAGCAATCCTCCTGTCGATGCCCGATCGAAACATGTTTGACCCCGTTCCGGAAAGAACGAATTTCGGCTCGATTCACTGCGGTGCCGCCGGAACGCGGGCCGCCGGGCTCACCGCGGACGACGCGCGCTAGCGCCCCTGCAGGTCCGGCGGCGTCGCCTCGCCCGCCAGTTCCCGCACGGCCTCGTCCAGCGCCACGGTGCGGGTGCCCTGCTCGCCGAGCCGGCGGATCGTGACGGTGCCCTCGGCCACCTCGCGCGCGCCGAGGGCGAGGATGACGGGAACCTTGCCGACCGAATGCTCGCGGACCTTGTAGTTGATCTTCTCGTTACGGGTGTCGGCTTCGGCGCGCAGGCCGGCGGCCACCAGCTTCGCCGTGACCTCCGCGGCCCAGGGGTCGGCGTCGGAGACGATGGTGGCGACGACGACCTGACGGGGCGCGAGCCAGAAGGGCAGCTTGCCGGCATAGTTCTCGATCAGGATGCCGAGGAAACGCTCGAACGAGCCGAGGATGGCGCGGTGCAGCATGACGGGGCGGTGCTTGGCACCGTCCTCGCCCACGTATTCGGCGCCGAGCCGTTCGGGCAGGTTGAAATCGGCCTGGAAGGTGCCGCACTGCCATTCGCGCCCGATCGCGTCGGTCAGCTTGAAGTCGAGCTTCGGGCCGTAGAAGGCACCCTCGCCCGGGTCGATCTCGTAGTCGTTGCGCACCTTGAGGATCGCGCGTTCCAATGCCGTCTCGGCCTTGTCCCAGACGGCGTCCGAGCCGACGCGCACCTCGGGCCGGGTGGAGAGCTTGATGTCGAAGCGCTCGAAGCCAAGATCGGCATAGACCGAGGACAGGAGCCCCAGAAAGCCCGCGCACTCGGCCTCGATCTGGTCCTCGGTGCAGAAGATGTGCGCGTCGTCCTGCACGAAGCCGCGCACACGCATCAGCCCGTGCATCGACCCCGACGGTTCGTAGCGGTGGCAGGAGCCGAACTCGGCCAGCCGGAGCGGCAGGTCGCGGTAGGATTTCAGCCCATGGTTGTAGACCTGCACGTGGCAGGGACAGTTCATCGGCTTGAGCGCGTTGATGCGCTTTTCCTTCGCCCCTTCCTCGGCCACTTCGACGAGGAACATATTGTCGCGATAGGCCTCCCAGTGGCCGGACTTCTCCCACAGCACGCGGTCGACCACCTGAGGGGTCTTGATCTCGCGGTAGCCGGCGGCGCGCAGGCGGCGGCGCATGTAGTCCTCGAGCGTGCGGTAGACAGTCCAGCCGTTGGGATGCCAGAACACCATGCCCGGGGCTTCTTCCTGCAGATGGAACAGCTCCATCTCGCGGCCCAGGCGGCGGTGGTCGCGCTTGGCGGCCTCCTCCAGCATGTGCAGATGCGCCTTCAGCTCGTCGCGGGTGCGGAAGGCCACACCGTAGATGCGCTGGAGCATCTTGTTGCGCGCGTCCCCCCGCCAGTAGGCGCCGGCCACGCTCATCAGTTTGAAGGCATCGGCCGGAAGCTGGCCGGTGTGCTGCAGATGCGGGCCGCGGCAGAGGTCCTGCCAGGGTCCGTGCCAGTACATCCGTATCGGCTCGCCCTCGGGGATCGCCTGCACCAGCTCGACCTTGAAGGGCTCGCCCTGCGCCTCGTAATGAGCGATGGCGCGGGCACGATCCCAGACCTCGGTGCGGACCGGGTCGCGGGCGGCGATGATCTCGCGCATCCGCTTCTCGATGGCGCCAAGATCCTCGGGCGTGAAGGGCTCGTCGCGGTCGAAATCGTAATACCAGCCGTTCTGGATCACCGGGCCGATGGTGACCTTCACCTCGGGCCAGAGGTCCTGCACCGCGCGGGCCATGACATGGGCGAGGTCGTGGCGGATGAGTTCCAGCGCCGGGGCGCTGTCGGCCATGGTGTTGAGGGTGATTGCCGCATCTTGCGCCATGGGCCAGGCGAGGTCCCAATGGGCGCCGTCCACCGTGGCCGAGATGGACTTCTTCGCCAGAGACGGCGCGATGGAGGCGGCCACCTCGGCCGGGGTCACGCCGGCGGGGTAGCTGCGCAGATTGCCATCGGGAAAGGTGAGGGAAATCTCGGCCATATCGGCACTCCTCGTCGGTTCGGCGCCCACGGCACGCCCGGTTGCGGGATATGTGCGGGTGCAGTGGACCGTGCGGACGGCGGTGTCAAGCCGGACGGCTTGGCCTTTCTCAGGCGTCGCGATAGTTCTGCAGCCGATGACCAAACCAGCCCGCAAAGCCAGCGAAATCGCCTTCGAGGCCCTGACGGCCGAGGATGACGGCCGCGTCTGCGCCGACATCTCCGAAGCCGCCTGCCAAGAGCAGCCGGACAGCTTCCTGCGCCATGTCGCGAGCCTGAGCCTGACCAAGGCGGCCGACGGGCTGGTGGATCCGAAGCTGGTGCTGGCCTGGCTGATGGCGGCGCTCGGCGCACCCGCGGCGCTGATCGGCCTGCTGGTCCCGATCCGAGAGGCCGGGGCGCTGCTGCCACAGCTTTTCACCGCGTCGCGCATCCGGGCGATGGCACGGCGCAAATGGGCCTGGGCGGCGGCCAGCGCGGCGCAGGGGCTGGCCGCGCTCGCCATGGCGGGCATCGCGCTGACGATGCAGGGCACCGCCGCCGGCCTTGCCATCTGCGCGGCACTGGCGGTGCTGGCGCTGGCGCGCTCGGTGGCCTCGGTCAGCTACAAGGACGTGCTGGGCAAGACCGTGGCGCGTGGCCGGCGCGGCACGGCCACGGGGCTGGCATCGGCGCTGGCGCCGGTGGCGGTGATCGGCTTTGCGGCGCTCCTGCTCCTCGATACCGCCGGGCGCATGGCGCTGGTGGTGGGGGCGCTGGCGGTGGCGGGGGCGTTCTGGCTGGCGGCCGCGGCCCTCTTTGCCGGGCTGCGCGAGGAGGCCGGTGCGACCGAGGGCGGCGCGAACGGTTTCGCCGCGGCGCTCGCGAATCTTCGGTATCTGCGCGAGGACGCGCAGCTCGCCCGCTTCATCGTGGCGCGCGGGCTGCTGACGGCCACGGCGCTGGCGCCGCCCTATCTGGTGCTGCTGGCGGCCGGAGCCGCCGGCACCGCCTTGACCGAGCTGGGTGCGCTGGTGCTCGCCTCGGCGCTGGCGGGGCTCGTCTCGGGCTATGTCTGGGGTCGGCTGGCCGACCGGTCGTCGCGGCGGGTGCTGATGCTGACCGGTGTGACCGGGGCAGTGGCGCTGGCGCTGGCGCTGGGCTTCGATGCCGCGGGGCTGTCGGGGGCGCTCTGGGCATTGCCGGCGGCACTGTTCGTTCTGGCGCTGTCGCATCAGGGGGTGCGGGTGGGCCGGTCCACCTATCTGGTGGACATGGCGCCGGCGGATCTGCGCCCGGTCTACACCGCCCTTGCCAACACGGCCATCGGAGTCGTGCTGCTTGCGGGCGGCGTGTTCGGCGCGATCGCGGGGGCCTTCGGGCCGCAGGCGACGCTTGCGCTGTTCGCTGCGATGGCGCTCGGCGGGGCATGGGTGTCCCGGGGGCTGAAGGAGGTGGGAGAGGCATGAGCGATTATCTCGATACGCCGCAAGGCCGCAGGATCGCCTACAACCGCACCCGCGGCGAAGGGCCGGGGGTGGTGTTCCTCGGCGGCTTCCGGTCGGACAAGGAAGGATCGAAGGCGCTGCATCTGGAGGGGTGGGCGCAGGCGCGCGGCCGGGCCTTCCTGCGGTTCGATTATTCCGGGCACGGTGCCTCTTCGGGCGATTTCGAGGCGGGCTGCATCGGCGACTGGGCAGAGGACACGCGTGCGGCGCTGGCGGCGCTGACCGAGGGGCCGCAGATCCTCGTCGGCTCTTCCATGGGCGGCTGGATCGCGGCTCTGCTGGCGCGCGACCTGCCCGAACGCGTGGCCGCACTGGTGGGAATCGCCGCCGCGCCCGATTTTACCGATCGCTTCCTTGCCGGGCTGGAGGCTGCAGAACGCGACCGGCTGATGGCCGAGGGGCGGCTGGAAGTGCCCTCCGAGTATGCGCCCGAACCCTATGTCTTCACCCGCCGGCTGATCGAGGACGGCGCCCGGCAGCGCGTGCTGGATCGACCACTGCGCCTTGGGGTGCCGGTGCGGCTGCTGCAGGGAACCGCCGACAGCGATGTGCCGATGGCGACACAGCTGTCGGTCTTCGATCACCTGGAGGCCTCCGACGCCTCGCTGACGCTGGTCAAGGGCGCCGACCACCGATTCTCCACGCCGCAATGCCTGAAACTCCTGACCGACACGCTGGAGGCGCTGGGCTGAGCGGCAGCGCGCAGATCGGAACGGACGGGAAAGCGTTTGCCATGGCGTGAAGCTGTGATATGGGGAGCGCCGATTGCGCCGGGGCGAGATGCGCCCGAGCCGGTCGGCGGCCCGGGCGTGATCCGGGTCGTGAGCCGCTCCATCGAGCCGAGAACCCCGAGGAGCAGGACAATCCGGGGGGGGCCCGCCCGCCCCATGCAGAATCCGGAGCGGAGAAGCCCGTTCCACGCAAACGAGGACAGACATGAGCGACATCGCGGATCGCGTGAAGAAGATCGTGGTTGAGCATCTCGGCGTCGAGGAGGACAAGATCTCCGACAACGCCTCGTTCATTGACGATCTGGGCGCCGACAGCCTCGACACTGTCGAGTTGGTGATGGCCTTCGAGGAGGAGTTCGGCATCGAGATCCCCGACGACGCGGCCGAAACCATCCAGACCTTCGGCGACGCAGTCAAGTTCATCACCGAGGCGCAGGCCTGACGGCGGCATGGCAGGGATTGGTCCGGCCGGTGGCCGGCACCTACGGGCGGCACCCCTCGCGGGTGCCGTTCGCATTTCCGGAGCGGGAGGCGCGTGAATGAGCGAGGGCGGGCGGACGGAGCGGTTTCCGGCCGAGGGGTTTCTGGGCGTGCCGGTCTGCGACTGCCCGACGGCACTGGTCGGACGCGGCGCACGCGCCGCGATCCTCGGGGCCGGCCTGGCCTCGCCCTATCGCGGTGCCGGTGCCTATGCCGCACAAGCGCCCGGGGCGATCCGGGCGGCGGCGGCGCCGTTTGCCGGACAGCGCGGCCATGTCAATTTCGATCTCGGCCGCCCGGGATTCGCCGAGGGCGCCGTGGTCGATTGCGGCAACCTTGCGCTCGACCCTGCCGACGGTGCCGGCAATCGCGTGCGCATCCGCCACGGCGTGGCGGAGGTGCTGGCGGCCGGCGCGGTGCCGATGGTGCTGGGCGGCGACGACTCGGTCGTGGTTCCGGTTCTACAGGGATTCGAGGGCCGGGCGCCCCTCACCGTGCTGCAGATCGGCGCGCATATCGACTGGAGAGAACAACTTGAAGGCGAGCGCTGGGGGCTCGCTTCGGCGATGCGGCGCGCCTCCGAGATGGCGCATGTCGCCGGGATCGTGCAGCTCGGCGCCCGTGGCCTCGGAAGTGCACGAGCCGAGGATCTGGCTGCCGCACGCGACTGGGGCGCAACCGTGATGCCCGCCGCAGAGCTGGCGCACGGCAGGCCGGCAGCGGCGCTGGAGGCGGTTCCCGAAGGCGCGGCGGTGCATGTCGCGCTTGCCTGCGACGCGCTCGACCCCGGCCTGATGCCGGCGGTGCCGACACGGCTGGCGGGCGGTCTGGGCTATTGGCAGGTTCTGGAGCTGATCGCGGGGGCGGCCCGGCGTGGCCGGATCGTCGGCTTCAGCCTGACCGAATTCGCGCCCGACCGCGACATCCAGGGCCAGGGCGCGAGCACCGCAGCCCAGCTTCTCGCCGCCGTGCTCGGCATCGTCGCGGGCGAGGCCTAGCGGTCTTCGGGCTCCGGCGGCTTTGGATGGTCGTCGTAGTCGGGGTTCAGGATACGACGGCTGTCGCCTTCGGGATCGTCGTACTGCCCCTTCTTCAGCGTCCAGAAGAAGGCGCCAAGGCCGAGCAGACCCAGGAACAGCGACACGGGGATGAGCACGGCGAGAACTTCCATGGCTCCTCCTATTTCAGCCGCAGCGCGTTGAGCGAGACGGTGATGGAACTCGTCGACATCGCCAGCGCCGCCCAGAGCGGCGTGCAGAAACCGAGCAGCGCGACCGGCACCGCGACGACGTTGTAGAGACCCGACAGCCAGAAATTCTCGCGGATGCGGCGAGTGGACGTGACGGCGATGCGCGCCGCCATGCCGATCGGCGCGATGTCGCGGCCCAGAAGCACGATGTCCGAAGCGGCACGGGCGGCATCGAGCGCCGAGGCCGGCGAGATCGAGACATGCGCGGCGGCCAGCGCGGCCGTGTCGTTGAGCCCGTCGCCCACCATCAGAACGCGGCGGCCGGCCGCGGCCAGATCGGCGACCACGCGCACCTTTTCCGCCGGCAGGGTTTCGGCCTGCCAGCGCGCGATGCCCAGGCGGGCGGCAAGATCCGCCACCGCCGGGGCGACATCGCCGGAAACGAGATGGATCTCCTTGCCCTGATCCCGCAGCGCGGCGACGGCCTCGGCCGCACCGGGGCGCAGCCGGTCGGCGAAGGTGAAGGCGACCGGCGCCCCCTGCCCCAGCGACAGCCAGGTGGCGGTGACCGCCCCGGCCGCCTCGGCCCCTACCCAGCGGGCGCGTCCGAGCCGCACGGAATGGCCCCGCCACATTCCCTCGACGCCATAGCCGGGCACCTCGCGCAGATCCGCCACGGCGGCCGGCGCGGTACCGTCCAGCGCCTCGGCCAGCGCCCTGGCCAGCGGATGCGACGAGGCCCGCGCCAGCACCAGCGCGACGGCGCGGGCGTCGGCGTCATGGGAGTCGGCATTGGTCGGTTCGGGCGTGCCCAGCGTCAGCGTGCCGGTCTTGTCGAAGACCACGGTATCGACCTCGGCCAGCCGTTCCAGCGCGGTGCCGTCCTTGATCAGCAGCCCGGCGCGAAACAGCTTGCCCGAGGCGGCCGTGACCACCGCCGGCACCGCGAGGCCGAGCGCACAGGGGCAGGTGATGATAAGCGTTGCCGCGGCAATGTTGATCGCCAGCCGCAGGTCACCGCCGGAAACCCACATCCAGCCGAGGAAGGCCGCGAAGGCGAGGATATGGACGACCGGGGAATAGGCCCGCGCCGCCCGGTCGGCGAGCGAGGTGTAGCGGGTGCGCGCGCTTTCGGCCACCGCCACCAGATCGGCCATGCGGTGCAGCGAACTGTCCTTGCCCGCGGCGGTGACGCGGACCGTCAGCGGCCCGGTCAGGTTCACCTCGCCGGCCGAGACGGCGGTCCCCTGTCCGGCCCAGGCAGGCAGGCTCTCGCCCGTCAGCAGTGACCGGTCGAGCTCGGAACTGCCCTCGGTCACCAACCCGTCCACCGGGATGCGGCCGCCGGGGCGGACGCGCACCATGTCCCCGGGCGCAAGCTCGGCCGCGGGCACCTCGCTCTCGACCCCGCCGGCGATCCGCAGCGCCCGCGGCACCTCCAGCGCGGCAAGCTCCTGCGCGGCCGAGCGCGCCACGGCACGGGTACGGAAATCGAGATATCGCCCCGCCAGCAGGAAGAACGTCAGCATCACCGCGGCATCGAAATAGGCGTGATGGCCCGAATTGAAGGTCTCGTAGATCGAGATTCCGGTGGCGAGCAGGATCGCGAGCGAAATCGGCACGTCCATGCCCAGCCGGAAGGCGCGCAGGGCCGCCCAGGCGTTGCGGAAGAACGGCTGGCCGGCAAAGAGCACCGTGGGAATGGCGATCATGCCGGAAATCATGTGGAAGAGATCGCGCGTCGCATCCTCGGCGCCGGACCAGACCGCCACCGACAGGAGCATGATGTTCATCATGGCAAAGCCGGCGACGCCGAGCCGCATCAGAAGGTCGCGCCCCTGCCGGTCGGTCTCGGTCATCGACAGCACGCCGGGGTCGAGTTCATGCGCCTCGTAGCCGATCCTGCCCAGCCGGTCGATCAGCGTGGCGGCCGTCACCTCGGCGTCGGCATCGACGCTTGCGCGCTTGAGCGTCAGGTTCACCCGGGCGGAGCGCACGCCGGGCGCGCGTGCCAGTTCGCGCTCCACCGCCGCGATGCAGCCGGCGCAGTGGATCGTGGGCAGCGAGAGCAGGAGGCGCGCGTCCCGCACCTGCCCAGCGGCCTCCGCCGCCACGGGGGCGACGGCGCAGGCCGGGCAGGCCGAGGGTGGCGGGCGCAGCGCCTCGGTCATGGGTCAGCCGTCCCTGACGTGCAGCACCACCCGCTGACGAAACCTGGTGCCGTCTGGGGCGGTGGCGATCAGCCGGATGTTCCAGTTGCCGGCCGCAAGATCGACCGGGGCCGTGAAGGTGCCACGGTAATGGGCGAAGTCGGGCCGCTGGTCGTCGCGGACATGGGTGGCGCGGCCGAGCGTGGCGTCGAGCGTCGCGATCTCTGCCGGGCGGCCATCGGAATCGGTGAAGGCAAGCACCAGCATGCCGTCTTCCAGCCGGGCCTCGACCTCCCAGCCAAGCGCAAGCTGCGCCGCGAGTTCCTCGTTGAAGTTCTGGCTGGCGACATAGCTGTTCTGCACCTCGAGCCCCGGAAAGCTGCGCAACGCATTGAAGGCCAGCGCAAGATTGGCCGCGAGGATCACGCCGAAGGCGCCGACGGCGATCGCCAGCACCTTGCGGCCGGTCAGCGGCTTGCCGGACTGCTTCTTGCCATCGGCCATGATCAGTTCTCCCTCCCGTTGAAGAGCGTTTCCACCGCGACGACCTGGCCGCTTTCCGGTTCGGTCGCCCGCAGGGTCACGTCGGTGCGCTGGGTGGTTGCCGCCGGGCTGTCTGCGGGGGCCACCAGATAGAGCCGCTGGTTCAGCATCTCGTCCGGCGCGATGGTGACGGTGAAGCCATCGATACCTTCGAGGTCCAGCGCCATCGGCACCGGAGCCTCAAGCGCGAGAGTGAATTCGCGCGGTTCGTGATGCATGTTGCGGATGCGCACCTCATAGGCGTTGCGCACCGAACCATCCGAAAGGGTGACGTAGAGCGGGTTGCGTACCTGCGCCACCGACATGTCCAGATCCGTGCGCATCAGCAAAAGCACGATCAGCCCGATGCCGACGCCCCCCCACAGCACGGAATAGAGCACCGTGCGCGGCCGGAAGACATGTCGCCAGACCGAAATCGGCGGCTTGCCCTGCTTCTCGTGCAGTTCGTCGGACAAGGCCAGATAGCCGATAAGCCCGCGCGGCTTGCCGATCCGGTCCATCACCTCGTCGCAGGCGTCGATGCACAGGCCGCAGGTGATGCAGGCCAGTTGCTGACCGTCGCGGATATCGATGCCCATGGGGCAGACGTTGACGCAGGCCATGCAGTCGATGCAATCGCCCTGTTCGGGATCCAGCCGGCCCTTCTTCAGCTTGCCGCGCGGTTCGCCGCGCCAGTCGCGGTAGGCGATGGTCAGCGTGTCCTCATCCATCATCGCCGCCTGGATACGCGGCCAGGGACAGGCGTAGATGCAGACCTGTTCGCGGAAGAAACCGCCGAAGAGGAAGGTGGTGGCGGTGAGGATGCCGATCGTCGTGTAGGCGACAGGATGCGCCTGGAAGGCGATGAGATCGCGCAGGAGCGTCGGCGCATCGGTGAAGTAGAACACCCAGGCGCCGCCGGTGGCCAGGGCGATCAGCAGCCAGACCGTCCATTTCGTCAGGTAGATGCGCCCCTTGCGAAAGCCCCAGGGCGCCTGCCAGTTGCGCACCCGGGCGTTGCGGTCACCCTCGATCCAGCGCTCGGTCTGGATGAAGAGATCGGTCCAGACGGTCTGCGGGCAGGCATAGCCGCACCACACCCGCCCGAGCGCCGAAGTGAAGAGAAAGAGCCCCAGACCCGCCATGATCAGCAGGCCGGCGACGAAATAGAACTCGTGCGGCCAGATCTCGACGAAGAAGAAGAAGAACCGCCGGTTGGCCAGATCGACCAGAACCGCCTGATCGGGCATGTTCGGGCCACGGTCCCAGCGTATCCAGGGGGTGATGTAGTAGATCCCCAGCATTACCGCCACCAGCCACCATTTCAGGTTGCGGAAGCGGCCCGATACGCGGCGCGGAAAGACCGGCTCGCGCGCGGCGTAGAGTTGCGGGGTTTCGGGGGTCGTGCTCACCTCGGTCTCCATCGGGCGGGCGGCGCGCGGCGCCGCGAGGTCTGCCCCTCGGACTATCGGGGCCGGTTGGTTCCGGCCTTGACGTGCATCAATATGCTGCGTGCGTAATGTATCATTCTGTCGCAGGGCCGGGGCGGCCGCAGCCGCCCCGCGAAGCAGGCGGGCCTACTGGCCGCCGCCCAGCTGGTGCACATAGACTGCCACGGCGCGGATTTCCGCCTCGCGCAGCCGACCGGCGAAGGCGGGCATCACCCCGAAGCGGCTGTAGACCACGGTGTGACGGATCGTCTCGCGGTCGCCACCGTAAAGCCAGACCTGGTTGTTCAGGGCCGGCGCACCGAGGTCCATGTTGCCCGAGCCATCCTCCATGTGACAGGCGGCGCAGTTCCATTCGAACACCTCGGCGCCCGCCTCGGCCAGCGCGGCATCGTGATCCTGCCCCGACATGGCGAGGACATATTCGACCACCTGGTCGATCTCCTCGTCTTCGAGGATGCCGTCGCGCCCGAAGGCCGGCATCTCGGACCAGCGCGCCATCGGGTCCGTCTCGTTGCGGATGCCGTGGGCGATGGTGAGGTGAATGTCTTCCAGCGTGCCGCCCCAGAGCCAGTCGTCATCGACAAGGCTGGGGAATCCGCCGGCCTGCACGCCGCCACCACCGCTGCCGTGACACTGCGAGCACTGTGCGGCGAACACGGCGCCACCGGCCCGCACCGCGAACCGTTCCAGCTCGACATCGTCGCGCAACGCCGCCACCTCGGTTTCGACGAGGCGCTGGAACCAGACCTCGTTACGCGCCTCGAAGCTCTCGATCTCCCGCGCCACGTCACCGCGGGTGGAATGGCCGAGGATGCCCGGCGTCGCCTGGCTGACGAGTGGCCAGGCAGGATACAGGATCATGTAGATCACCGCCCAGATGATGCAGATGTAGAAGGTCCACAGCCACCAGCGCGGCATCGGGTTGTCGTATTCCTCGATCCCGTCCCAGACATGGCCGGTCTTTGCCGGTTCGGGCGGCGCCGCCTTGCGCTGCAGCACCTTGCGCGGCTCGGGATACTGACGCTCGGGCGGCTTCACCTTGTTTTCGGGCGACGGCTCGCCGGCGGCACCTTTCGGGGTGTTGTCGGTTTCATCGACCATCTCAGCGGCCCTCTTCGGTGTTCCGGCCGCTTGCCGGCGCTTCGTCACTTGGCGCCGGGCGGTCGTCGTTGCGGAAGATCATCCTCGCGCTTTCGTCGTGCACCTTCGTACTGCCGGGGCGGAACAGGAACAGCACCATCCCGATGAAGAACACGAACATGAACAGCAGATGCCAGCTGTCGGCGAAGCTGCGCAGCATGGTGTAGGTTTCCATCGCACCCTCCTCAGCGGCTGGGGTCGGGCACGAAGGTGGAGAAATCCACCAGCGTGCCGAGCATCTGCATGTAGGCGATGATCGCGTCCATCTCCGTCAGTTCCGGCTGGCCGTCGAAGTTGCGCGTCTGCGCCCCCGGATACCGCTCCAGCAGCCCGGAGTGATCGGCGTCCGGATCGGCCTGTGCCAGAAAGTCGGCGCGGGCGTTTTCCATCATCTCGTCGGTATAGGGCACCCCGACGATCCGGTGCGTGCGCATCAGGTCGCCGATGTACTGCCCGTCGAGCTGCCGGTTCATCAGGAAGGCGTAGGAAGGCATGATCGACTCCGGCACCACCGACTTGGGCGCGATCATGTGCTGGACATGCCATTCGTCCGAATAACGGCCGCCGACGCGGGCCAGATCCGGCCCGGTCCGCTTCGAGCCCCACTGGAACGGATGGTCGTACATCGACTCGGCCGCGAGCGAGTAATGCCCGTAGCGCTCCACCTCGTCGCGCATGGGACGGATCATCTGGCTGTGACAGACGTAACATCCTTCACGCAGGTAGATGTCGCGCCCCTTCAGTTCCAGCGGACTGTAGGGTCGCATCCCCTCCACCTTCTCGATGGTGTTCTCGAGGTAGAAGAGCGGGACGATCTGCACGATCCCCCCGATCGACACCACCAGGAAGCTGAGGATGAAGAGCAGCGAGACGTTGCGCTCGATCTTGGCGTGATGCTTGAGAATGGCCATGGCTGCCGCCCTCCCTTATTCGGCGGCGACCGGGGCGGCGGCGGGCTTGCGCGCCCCCACCGACGTCACGGTCTTCCACAGGTTGTAGCACATGATGGCGGCGCCGAGCAGGAACAGCACCCCGCCGATTCCCCGGACCACATACATCGGGAACTTCGCGGCCACGGTGTCGGCGAAGGAGTTCACCAGGAAGCCCTGCGCATCTACCTCGCGCCACATCAGCCCCTCCATGATCCCGGTCACCCACATCGAGGCGGCGTAGAGGACGATGCCGATGGTCGCGAGCCAGAAGTGCCAGCTGACCAGCCGCAGCGAATAGAGCCCCTCGCGCTGCCAGAGCTTCGGCACGAGATAGTAGAGCGCGCCGAAGGTGATCATGCCGTTCCAGCCCAGCGCGCCGGAATGGACATGACCGATGGTCCAGTCGGTGTAGTGGGAAAGCGCGTTGACCGTCTTGATCGACATCATCGGCCCCTCGAAGGTGGCCATGCCGTAGAACCCGACGGAGACCACCATCATCCGGATCACCGGATCGGTGCGCAGCTTGTCCCAGGCGCCCGAGAGCGTCATCAGCCCGT
>SLBI01000298.1 GCA_007126375.1 Paracoccaceae bacterium | reverse complement strand
TGGACAAGCCCCTGTCCGAGATCACCCGGCGCGCCGAGGCGTTGGCGGAATACAACCCCATGCTGGGGATGCGCGGCGTCCGGCTGGGCATCACCATGCCTGAGATCTACGAGATGCAGGCGCGGGCGATCTTCGAGGCGACGGTCGAGGCAAGCCGGCGCGGTGCCCCGGTGGTGCCCGAGATCATGATCCCGCTGGTCTCGGCCCGCCGTGAGGTGGAACTGGTCAAGGCACGGATCGATGCGGTGGCCGCAGCAGTGCGGGTGCAGCGCGGGGCAGTTTTCGAATACCGGCTGGGCGTGATGGTCGAGACGCCACGTGCGGCATTGCGTGCCGGCGAGATCGCCCAGCATTGCGAGTTCCTGAGCTTCGGCACCAACGACCTGACGCAGATGACATACGGGCTGAGTCGGGACGATGCAGGACGGTTCATGTCCTCCTACGTGCAGCAGGGGGTGTTCCCGGAGGATCCCTTCCATACGCTCGATGTGGACGGGGTGGGCGAGTTGCTGCTGATCGCCGCCGAACGGGGGCGGCGCGCACGGCCGGGCCTGACGATGTCGATCTGTGGCGAGCATGGCGGAAACGCCGAGTCCATCGCCTTCTGTCGGGCCGGGGAATTCGACTATGTGTCCTGCTCGCCCTTCCGGGTGCCGGTGGCACGTCTTGCGGCCGCGCATCTCGTGCTGGCCGAACGTCGGCAGGCAGAGCGCGCCGCAGGGTGACTTTCGGCGCCGTTGTTCCGGGGTCCGTCATCATCGCAGCAGGTCTTTCCACCCCGTCCGCGCCGGTCGGCACCGCTGCCGTGCATGGATCGGATCGGCGGTGATTCGCCGGCTTTTGGGGATCGGGTGGACGATTCGTTGAGGGTCTGGTAACACCTCCGTCATTTGCAGTTGCAGGGTCCGGCCGCTGCTGCCGCTTGCGCCGGGCCCGGGGGGATATCGATGAAACGATCAGTGGCGTTCGCGCCAGTTACCTTTCTGTGTGCTGCGATCCTCATGGCACCGGGTGCGGCGCTGGTTGGTGGGGCCGCATCGGCGCAGTCGGCACCGCAGGCCGGCGTGCGCAGCGACGGAAACGGCGTTCCGGGCCGTCTGGGCGCACTGTTTGGGCAGGAGCAGGCCGCCCTTGGCGCGATGGCCCCGGGGCATGTGGAGCGCATCCTCGGTGCCGGCACCGCGCCGGCCGTGCCGGCATCAGCCCGCAGCATCGACGAGGAGGGCCTTACCTGCCTGGCACAGGCGCTCTATCACGAGGCGCGGGGTGAGGGGGCGTCGGGCATGACTGCGGTGGCCGAAGTGGTGCTGAACAGGGTCGAGAGCCCGCGCTTTCCCGACAGCATCTGCGGCGTCGTCCGGCAGGGTGCGAACAATCCTGCGGGATGTCAGTTCTCCTTCGTGTGCGACGGTTCGATGCAGGCGCGGCTGGAGCCGCGTGCCTGGTCGCGGGCGCGATCCCTGGCACGCGAAATGGCAGCCGGCGCACCGCGCGAACTGACCGAGGGGGCGACCCATTTTCACGCCACCCGTGTCCGGCCGGCGTGGTCGCGGGTCTATCGCATGACCGCCGAGATCGGGGCTCACCGCTTCTATCGCCGCCCGGCGACGCTTGCGGCAAACTGATCGGCGCAGCGCGCTGACGACTTCTGCGCTTGTCCGTCGCGGCCCCGTCACGGCCGTGGCAGTCTCGGAAAGGGGGGTGCCGGCGCCGCCCTTGCGCGCATCATGGGTAGGCGATACGCCCCGCGGATGGCATCCGGCAGTCCCGAAGACCCGCTGCGCTATCGTCCGCTGCCGCAGACCGGCCGCGCCCGCCCGCCCGGCGCACTGCCGCTGGCCGGTGGGTGGTGCTGGTTCGACCGTGTCGAGGTGTTGCGTCGGGGGCAACCGCCCGCCTTTCTCGCCGCGACCGATCTGCCTGATGCGGTGCTGCATCGGTTGACGGCACCGCGTCCTGCCGTGATGGGCTTGTGCATGGACCGGCCGCGGGTGATGGGCATCCTCAACGTCACGCCCGACAGCTTTTCCGATGGCGGCGCCTATCTGGCGCGCGAACTGGCCCTGGCGCATGCGCGCGCTATGCTGGCCGCGGGGGCCGAAATCGTCGATGTGGGCGGCGAGTCGACCCGGCCTGGTGCCGCCGCGGTACCGTCCGAAGAGGAGATGGATCGCGTGCTGGCGGTGGTGTCCGCGCTGGCGCCGATGACCGCGGTCTCGATCGATTCCCGCAAGGCCGCCGTCGCCGCAGCTGCGCTTTCGGCGGGCGCGCGGATGGTCAATGATGTTTCGGCCCTTGCGTTCGATCCGGAGATGGCCGCGGTGGTGGCCGCCTCGGACGCGCCTGTCTGTCTGATGCATGCCCGGGGCACCCCCGAGACGATGCAGCGGCAGATCAGTTACGACGACCTGCTGCTCGACGTCTATGACTTCCTCGAAGAACGACTTGCCGCCGCCGAGGCAGCCGGCATTCCGCGCGACCGTGTGGTGCTGGATGCCGGCATCGGTTTTGCCAAGACGGCCGCGCAGAACGTAATGCTGATCCGCAACATGGCGCTGTTTCACGGTCTTGGGTGTCCGCTGTTGCTGGGTGCGTCGCGCAAGCGTTTCATCGGCCTGATCGGCAGCGACGGCGACGGCAGCGGCGCCCCGCGGGCGCGGGTGCCGGGCTCGGTGGCTGCGGCGCTGGCCGGGGTGGCGCAGGGCGTGCAGATCCTGCGCGTGCATGACGTCGATCCGACGGTGCAGGCGCTGCGGCTGTGGTGTGCCGCCAGCGGCGCGGTCGAGGTGAAGGAGGGTGGGGCATGACGCGACGATTGTTCGGAACCGACGGTGTGCGGGGGCAGGCCAACACCGCGCCGATGACCGCCGAGATGGCGCTGCGACTGGGGGCGGCGGCGGGCTCGTTCTTTCGCCGCGGCGAGGCGAACGGCCATCGCGTGGTGATCGGCAAGGACACGCGGCTGTCGGGCTACATGCTGGAAAATGCCCTGACCGCGGGACTCACCTCCACCGGCATGAACGTGCTGCTTCTGGGGCCGGTGCCGACACCGGCGGTCGGATTCCTGACGCGCTCGATGCGCGCCGATCTGGGCATCATGATTTCCGCCAGCCACAACCTGCATCAGGACAACGGCATCAAGTTCTTCGGCCCCGATGGTTTCAAGCTGTCCGATGCGGCCGAGGCCGAGATCGAGACGATCGTTTCGGGCGACATCCCGCTCGCTCCGCCGGCCGGCATCGGCCGGGCCCGGCGGATCGACGACGGTCTGGGCCGCTATGTCGAATATGCCAAGACGACCTTCCCCGCCCGCGTCCGGCTGGACGGGCTGCGGGTGGTGGTGGATTGCGCTCATGGCGCGGCCTATCGGGCGGCGCCGGAGGTGCTGTGGGAGCTTGGAGCCGATGTCATCGCGCTCGGCGTCTCGCCCGACGGTTTCAACATCAACGCCGGCTGCGGATCCACCGCGCCGCAGGCCGCGGCCGAGGCGGTGCGGGCGCAGGGGGCCGACCTCGGCATCTGCCTCGACGGCGACGCCGACCGGTTGATCCTGATCGACGAGACCGGGCGGGTGGCCGACGGCGACCAGATCATGGCGCTCTTCGCTCGCCGCTGGGCCGAGGCTGGCCGGCTGCACGGCGGTGTTCTGGTGGCCACGGTGATGTCAAACCTGGGGCTTGAACGCCATCTGGCCGGCCACGGGCTGCGGCTGGAGCGCACCGCGGTGGGCGACCGCTATGTCGTGGAACGGATGCGCGAGGGCGGCTGGAACCTGGGCGGCGAGCAGTCGGGCCATATCGTGATGACCGACTACGCCACCACCGGCGACGGGCTGATCGCCGCGCTGCAGTTCCTCGCCGCCATGGCCGGGACCGGCGAGCCCGCCAGCCGTCTGGCCCGCAGCTTCGAACCCGTGCCGCAGTTGTTGAAGAACGTCCGCTTTGCCGCCGGTGCCGCGCCACTCGCCGCCGCCCCGGTGCGGGCCGCGATCGCCGCCGGCGAGGCCAGGCTGAACGGCACCGGGCGCCTCCTGATCCGCAAGTCGGGCACCGAGCCGCTGATCCGCGTCATGGCCGAGGCGGAGGACGCCGCCCTGATGGCCGAGGTGGTGGACAGCATCGTCGCGGCGGTGGAGCGGGCGGGCTGATCCGCGTCGCCGGTGGTTCTGCGATGAGACATGCTCTATATCCGTTCGGGCCCCGCGAATTCATGGAGTGACCAAATGGCGACGAGAAGTGAGGCGATCGAGCAACTGAAGTCGGAAGTCATCGCTGCACAACAGGCGTTTCGAACGGCCATCCAAGCCTATCGCAAGGCTGCCGGGTCCGTGCCGGCCTTCGTCAGAGGTAAGAACGCGCCGCCGCTCAGACCGGAAGCGCTTACGGATTGCCGGGTGTTCAGCAATCGCCGGCACATGATGCAGGCGTTGGCGCAGGGAAGGGTCGGTGCCGAAGTCGGAGTGCGTGAGGGGAATTTCGCGCGCTTCATGCTCGATAATCTCGATCTCGAAAAACTGCATTTGTTCGAACTCGAGCCGAAGCAGATAGAGCAAGGCGTGCTTGATGATCCACGCACAGAGCTGCATGGGGGCGACAGTTCGGACAACCTTTCAAAGCTCAGCGGAGTTGCGTTCGACTGGATCTATATCGACGGCGACCACAGTTATCAGGGGGCCAAGCGCGATGCCGAGGCGGCTGGTCCGCTTCTAAGGCCGGGCGGCATCTTGTTTTTCAACGATTACCTGCATTGGTCCCCTTACGAGGTGAAGCCGTACGGCGTGCCGGCCGTCGTGCACGAACTGGTGCAGCAGGGATTCGACATGGTC
>SLBI01000281.1 GCA_007126375.1 Paracoccaceae bacterium | reverse complement strand
GTAACGTCATCGAACCGCCGCGCCGATCCGGCGCGGCGGTTTTTTCCTTCTCCGCCTCTCGCCTGCCGTTCCTGCCGTCAGACGATCTCGACCAGTTCGATGCTGAAGGTCAGATCCTTCCCGGCAAGCGGATGATTGGCGTCGAGCACCACGACCTCCTCGGTGACCTCGGTGACGGTCACGGGCAGGTTGCGGCCGTCCGGCGTCTGCACCTGCAGCCGCGTGCCGAGGTCGAGCGGCACATGGTCGGGAACCTGCTCGCGCGGGACCTGCTGAACACCCTGCGGGTGATGTTCGCCATAGGCATCGGAGGCGGGCACATCGACGACCTTCCTTTCGCCCACGTTCATGCCCGGCAGGGCATTGTCGAGGCCGGGAATGATCTCGCCGGCACCGACGGTGAACTGCAGCGGATCGCGCCCATCTGAGCTGTCGAAGCTGGAGCCGTCGGCGAGGGTGCCGGTGTAGTGGATGCGGACGGTATCGCCCGTCTTCACGGTGCTCATGGCGAACCTCATGGGGTGGGGGATGGATTTCGGAGGCCGCGGCAGATCGCGGGTGGCTCCGGCTCTGCAGCAAACTGACCCCTGAGACACCGGCTGTAAACCCCGAAGGCCCCGCACCGCCACCGCTTGCGGCCCGGAAGGACGCCAGATATCGTGAAGAGGGGCGCTTTTCGGAATGGTGCCAATGGGGGCGGAATGGCGCTGAACGACACCGAGGGCGAGCGACTTCTTGCCGAAGTGGCGGCGCGGCGCGCGGCTCTGGTGGAGCTGACGCAGCAGATGGTGCGGGTGCCGACGCTGAATCCGCCCGGCCGACTCTACGGCGAATTCTGCGAGATGCTGCGCGACCGGCTGGCGCGCGAGGGCTGGCAGGTGACGCTCCTGCGCGCAAATGGCGCGCCGGGCGACAGCGACGCGCATCCTCGCTGGAACCTGATCGCCCGAACCGACGGAGCACGGCCCGGCGAGACGGTCCATTTCAACAGCCACCACGACGTGGTGCCTGTTGGCGACGGCTGGACCCGCGACCCGTTCGGCGGCGAACTCGAGGGCGGGAGGCTCTATGGCCGCGGCAGCTGCGACATGAAGGGGGGACTGGCGACCTCGATCATCGCCGCCGAGGCGTTCCGCGCCGCCTGCCCCGAGTTCGCCGGCGCGATCGAGATCAGTTCGGTGGCCGACGAGGAATCCGGCGGCTTTGCCGGGGCCGCCTGGCTGGCCGAGCAGGGCTGGTTCGCGCCCGACCGGGTGCAGCATGTCATAATCCCCGAACCGCTGCACAAGGACCGCATCTGCCTGGGCCATCGTGGCGTCTGGTGGGCCGAGATCACCACCCATGGCCGCATCGCCCATGGCTGCATGCCGTTTCTGGGCGAGAGCGCCATCGGTCACATGGGCGAAGTGCTGCACGAGATCGAGACGGCGCTGCTGCCCGCGCTGGCCGCCCGGCGCACCGCCATGCCGGTGATTCCCGAAGGCGCCCGCGCCTCGACCCTGAACCTGAACGCCATCCATGGCGGCGAGCCGGAGCAGGCGGCCGATTACACCGGCCTGCCGACGCCCTGCGTCGCCGACCGCTGCCGCATCGTGCTGGACCGCCGCTTTCTGGCCGAGGAGGAACTGACCGAGGTCAAGGCAGAGATCCGCGCGCTGATGGAGCGGGTACGGGCCGGGCGCAACGGTTTCCGCTACGAGATCCGCGACATGATGGAGGTGCATCCCTCGATGACCGACCGCGACGCGCCGGTGGTCCGCGCGGTCGCGGCCGGCATCGCGCAGGTGTTCGGCCGGCCGGCCGATTATGTCGCCTCCCCCGGCACCTACGATCAGAAGCATGTGGACCGGATCGGCGGGCTTAAGAACGTGATCGCCTATGGTCCCGGGGTGCTCGACCTCGCGCATCAACCCGACGAGTGGATCGGGGTGGAGGACATGATGGACAGCGCCCGCGTGATGGGGCTTGCCTTGGGCGAGGTGCTGGTCCGACACTGAGCGCACAACGAAGAGTGGACCGGCCGCGCGAACGGCCGCAGACAGGGAGACACGCGACATGACACGTCCTCTCGGGCTCGCCGCCGCAGCGCTGATCGCGCTGGGCGCCACGGCCACGCAGGCACAGAACGCCATCAGCCTCGGAATGGTGCTGGAGCCGCCGGGGCTCGACCCCACCGCCGGCGCGGCCGCGGCGATCCGCGAGGTCACCTATGCCAACATCTTCGAGGGCCTGACCCGCTTCGGCCCCGACGGCGCGGTGCTCCCGGCGCTGGCACGAAGCTGGGAGATCAGCGCGGACGGCACCGTCTACACCTTCCGGCTGGCCGAGGGCGTGAGCTTTCACGACGGAACGCCGATGACCGCAGCCGATGTGGTCTTCTCGCTCGACCGCGCGCGGGCCGAGGATTCGACGAACGCCCAGAAACAGCTTTTCGCCGGCATCGCCTCGGTCGAGGCGGTGGACGACGCGACGGTGCGCGTCACGCTCGAACAGCCCGATGGGGCCTTCCTGTTCAACATGGCCTGGGGCGACGCGGTGATCCTGTCTCCCGCCAGCGCCGAGACCAACGCCACGAACCCGATCGGCACCGGCCCCTTCCGCTTTGTCCGCTGGGCGCAGGGCGACCGGATCGAGCTGGAGCGCAACCCGGATTACTGGGGCGCACCGGTGGCGCTGGAACGCGCGACCTTCCGCTTCATCTCAGACCCCTCGGCGGCCTTCGCAGCGATGATGGCGGGCGACGTGGACGCCTTCCCCAACTTCCCAGCCCCCGAGACGCTGACGCAGTTCGAGGCCGACCCGCGGTTTTCCGTCATCGTCGGCTCCACCGAGGGCGAGACGATCATCGCCATGAACCACCGGACCGAGGCGCTGTCGGACATCCGCGTCCGCCAGGCGATCGCCCATGCGGTGAACCGGCAGGACATCATCGACGGGGCGATGTTCGGCCACGGCACGCCGATCGGCACGCATTTCGCGCCGCATCATCCGTTCTACGTCGATCTCACCGACCTGTCGCCGCATGACCCCGACGCTGCGCGGGCGCTGCTGGCCGAGGCCGGCGCCGAGGGCCTCAGCCTGCGGCTGGCGCTGCCGCCCCCCACCTATGCCCGGCGCGGCGGCGAGATCGTGGCGGCGCAGCTGCGCGCGGTCGGCATCGAGACCCAGATCTCCAACGTCGAGTGGGCGCAGTGGCTGGAGCAGGTTTTCCGCGGCCACGACTTCGACCTGACGATCATCAGCCACACCGAGCCGATGGACATCGGCATTTACGGTCGACCCGACTACTACTTCGGCTACGACAGCGCCGAGTTCCAGGCGCTGATGGCCGAGATCACCGCCACCGCCGATCCGGAGGCGCGCGCCGATCTCTACCGGCAGGCACAGCGCCACATCGCCGAGGATTACGTGAACGCCTACCTGTTCCAGTTGCCCAAGACCGGGGTCGCCGACGCCAGGATCGAGGGCCTGTGGGAGAACGCCCCCGTTCCCGCGAACGATCTGACCGCCGTACGCTGGGCAGACTGATCCACCAGCCGGGGGAGGCCAGGATATGGGACTCGAGAGTCTGCTCGCAATCCTGATCGTCGGTGGGGTCGCCGGCTGGCTGGCCGGGCTGATCGTGCGCGGCGCCGGCATGGGAATCCTGACCAACATCGTGGTCGGCATCCTCGGCGCCTTCATTGCCGCGCTGGTGCTGCCGGCAGTCGGATTCGGCGTCGGCGGCGGGCTGATCGCATCGGTCATCCATGCCACCATCGGCGCGGTGATCCTGCTGGTGCTGCTCAGACTGGTGAAACGGGCCTGAGCCGCGCCGGCCGCGAGCCCCCGGAGGGGTCATGCTGCGCTTCATCGCCGAACGGCTGATCTCGCTGGCGTCGAGCCTGATCGTCGCCAGTGTGGTGATCTTCGCGGTGATCGAACTCGTGCCCGGCGATCCGGCGGCGTTCATGCTGGGGATGAACGCCCAGCCCGACACCGTGGCGGCGCTGCGCCGGGAACTCGGGCTCGAGGGCGATCCATTGTCCCGCTACCTGTCCTGGGCCGGGGGCATGCTGACCGGGGATTTCGGCATCTCCTACACCTATCGGGTACCGGTGTCGCAGCTGGTGGCAGACCGGTTGCAGGTGTCGCTGCCGCTGGCAGCCTACGCGCTGGTGCTCTCCACCGCGATCGCCCTTCCGGTGGGGATGCTGGCGGCAGCGAAACGCGGCAGCCTCACCGACATGAGCGTGATGGGAGCAACGCAGCTCGGCATCGCGGTACCGAATTTCTGGTTCGCGATCCTGCTTGTGCTGGTCTTCTCGATCAAGCTGCGCTGGGTCGGCGCGGGCGGCTTTCCGGGCTGGGAGGCGGGCTTCCTTCCGGGCATCGGCGCGCTGACACTGCCGGCCATCGCGCTGGCGCTGCCGCAGGCCTCGATCATGGCACGCGTGATGCGCTCGGCGGTCCTTGAAACGCTGCAGCAGGACTATATCCGCACCGCCCGCGCCAAGGGGCTGACCCGGCGTCAGGCGGTGTTCCGCCACGCTCTGCGGAACGCGCTGATCCCGGTGCTGACGATTCTGGGGCTGCAGTTCTCCTTCCTGCTCGCCGGCGCCATCATCATCGAGAATGTCTTCTTCCTGCCGGGGCTCGGGCGGCTGATCTTCCAGGGCATCACCCAGCGCGACCTCGTGGTGGTCGGCTCGGTGGTGATGTTGCTGGTCTTCGCGGTGATCCTCGTGAATTTCCTCGTCGATCTCGCCTATGCGCTGGTCGACCCGCGACTGCGGCGCAAGGCATGACGCAGCCGCACAACCCGCACCGCCGCCATGGCCCGGGCGCCAAGGCCGCCACGGGCCGGGCTGGCGGGCG
>SLBI01000330.1 GCA_007126375.1 Paracoccaceae bacterium | reverse complement strand
CTGCAGCTTCCGCCTCGCCGCGCCGGGCGCGAAGATGGGGCTGCCGGAGATCAAGCTGGGGCTCATCCCCGGCTATGGCGGCACCCAGCGGCTGCCGCGGCTGGTGGGCCAGTCGCGCGCGCTGGAGATGATCCTCACCGGCCGCACCGTGGCGGCCGAGGAGGCGCTGGCGATGGGTCTCGTCGACCGGGTGTTCGAGGGCGACCTGCTGGCGGCGGGGCGCGAGTTCGCGGCGCGGTTCACGCGCTACGGCCTGCCGGCGCTCTATCTGGCGCGGCAGGCGGTGCTGCGGGCCGGCGATCTGCCGCTGGCGGAGGGGCTGCGGGCAGAGGCGGAGCTGTCCACCCTCGCCTATCGCACCGCCGATGCCGAGGAGGGCATGGCGGCCTTCGCCGAAAAGCGCAAACCGGAGTTCCGCGATGGGTGAGGACGCGGCCAGGGGCCAGATCATCGTCACAGGCGCCAGCCGCGGCATCGGCGCGGCGATCGCCGCCGAGCTGCTGCGCCGCGGCCATCCCGTGGCCTGCCTGTCGCGTTCGGGCAGCGCGCCGGCGCCGGGCCTGACCGCCCATGCCTGCGACATGACCGACGAGGCGGCGGTGCGCGACACCTTCGCCCGCATCGCCGAGGCCGGCCCGGTGGCCGGGCTCGTCAACAACGCCGGCCAGCATGCCGGCAGCCCCTCGGCCAGCCTGAGCCGGGAGGCGTTCGACCGGATCATGGCGCTCAACGCCACCGCGGTGATGGTGGCCGCGCGCGAGATCTACCCGCATCTGAAGGGTCGCGGCGGGCTGATCGTGAACATCGGCTCGATGTTCGGCCGGATGGGGGTACCCGACAGCCTCGCCTATTGCGCCTCCAAGGCGGCGGTGGCGGCGATGACGCGCTGCCTCGCCGTGGAATGGGCCGCCGACGGCATCCGCGTGCTCGACGTGGCGCCGGGCTACATCGAGACCGACCTCAACCGCGACTGGCTCGCCCGCGACAAGGTGCGCGCCTGGCTCGCCCGGCGCATCCCCACCGGCGGCCCCGGCCAGCCCGAGGAGGTGGCGCGGCTGGTGGGCGCGCTCTTCGACGAACGCATCGGGTTCCTGACCGGCGAGACGATCTACGTCGACGGCGGACAGGGCATGAACCACTGAGGACCCGTGATGAAGATGATCGAACAGATCCGGCAGCGACGCCCCTGGAGCGAGGAGGAGCGTCTGGTGCTGGATCAGGTGCAGCGGCTCGCCGACGAGGTGATCGCGCCCAATGCCGCACGCTATGACGAGGCGGCGGAGTTCCCCGCCGACACCATCCAGGCGATGAACGCGCTCGGGCTGAACGCGATCTTCGTGCCCGAGGAGTGGGGCGGGGCGCCGATGTCCTATCGGCTGTATCTGGAGGTGATGGCCATCGTCTCGGAGGCCTGCGCCTCGACCGGCATCATCTACGGCACCAATTTCCACGGCATGAAGCCGCTGATCGACTTCGGCACCGACGAGCAGCGCGCGCGGCTCTTGCCGGCCATCGCCGAAGGCGGGCTGGGAGCGCTGGCGATCACCGAGCCGGACGCCGGCTCGGACGCGACCGGCATGAAGACCCGCTTCACCCGCGATGGCGACGACATCGTAGTCGACGGCGCCAAGGTCTTCATCAGCAACGGCGATGTCGCCGAGAGGCTACTCCTGTTCGGCAAATGGTCCGAAATCGAGGATCCACGCCGCGCCATCTCCGTGCTGGTGCTGGAAAAGGGCACACCCGGCTTTGCGGTGACGGGGACCGAACGCAAGATGGGCCACCGCGCCGCACCCACCTGCTCGCTGGCCTTCGACGGCGCCCGGGTGCCGCGGGCGAACCTCCTGGGCGAACCGGGAGACGGGCTGCGCATCCTGCTCTCCTCGCTCAACAAGTCGCGCCCCTCGGTGGCGGCGCATGCGCTCGGCATCGCCCGCGCCGCCTTTGCCGACATGGTCGCCTATGCCAACGAGCGCCGCCAGTCGGGCCGGCGCATCGTCGAGTTTCAGGGCAACCAGTTCACCATGGCCGATCTCGCCTGCGAGCTGGCCATGGTCGAGACCTGGATGGATCATGTCGGCGCGCTGGTCGATGGCGGCGAGCCCGACTTCGAGCATGCCGCCTCGGCCTTCAAGCTGCGCGCCTCGGACCTGGCCATGCGCATGGCCGATGCCTGCGTGCAGATCCACGGCGGCTATGGCTACTGCGCCGGCCACCGTGCGGAACGGCTGATGCGGGATGCCAAGATCACGCAGATCTGGGAGGGCACCAACCAGATCCACCGGCAGTTGATAGGACGGAGCCTCATCGCGAAATGACACAGGAAATCAGGAAGGTCGCCGTCTGCGGCGCAGGCGGCACGATGGGCGCAGGGATCGCCCGGGTGATCGCCCGCGCCGGCTGCGAGACGATCTGTCACGACGTCGCCCCGGAGGGGCTGGCGCGGGCGCGGGCGGTGACGGCGAAGTTCTTCGCCAGCTCGGTGAAACGCGGCCGCATGGCCGAGGGCGAGGATGCCGCAGCGCTGGCGCGCATGACCGACACGACCGATCTCGCGGCGCTCGCCGAGGCCGATCTGGTGATCGAGGCGGTGTTCGAGGATCTGGCCGCCAAGCAGGAGCTGTTCGGCCGGCTGAACACGCTGTGCAAGCCGGAGACCCTCTTCGCCTCCAACACCTCGACACTGTCGATTACCGAGATCGCCTCGGGTTGCGGCCGCGAGGACCGGGTGGTGGGGATGCACTTCTGCCTGCCGGCCGAGCTGATGAAGCTGGTGGAGATGTCGCGCGGCATGAACACCGCCACGGCGGCCTTCGACGCCGCCTGGGCCTGGGTCAAGGGCGCCGGACAGGTTCCGGTCGAGACGCAGGACCGGCCCGGCTTCATCCTCAACGCGGTGCTGGTGCCCTTCAACAACGACGTGATCCGCGCCATCGAGGCCGGGGTGGCCGAACCGGCCGACATCGACCTCGCGGTGAAGGCCGGGCTCGGCTACCGGATGGGGCCCTGCGAGCTGATCGACCTGATCGGCCTCGATACCCAGGTGCGGCTGTGCGAGGCCTTCTATCCGGTCACGCTGAACCCGCGCGCGGCGGCGCCGCCGCTGTTGCGACGCATGGTGGCGGCGGGTCACCTCGGCCGCAAGGCCGGCCGGGGTTTCTACGATTATCGCGAGGAGGCGGGGGCATGAGCGACTGCGAGATCGTGCTGCACGGCGAGAGCCGGTCGTTTCCGGTGCGCGACGGCGCGCTGGCGGAAAGCCGCGCCGGGGCGCCGGTGCTGCTGCATCTGGGACAGGTGGGCGAGGTCGCGCCAGAGCCTCGCCGCGCCGCGGTGCTGATCGAGCTCGACACCGAGTGCCTGTCGGTCCATCTGGGCGACTATCCCGGGGCCGAGCGGGCCAACACGCTGGGCTTTGCGCGCTATCGCAACGGCAACGACGCGCCAACCAACCTGGTCGAGCTGGTGCGCCCCGACGGCGCCGAGCCCGAGGCGCTGGCGGCGGCGCGCGCCTTCTTCGAGTCGATCGGCTGTCAGGTCGCCGTCTGCGCCGACCGTCCGGGCCGCATCGTCGACCGGCTGGTGCGGCCCAAGTACAACGACGCGCTGCGCTTTCTCGATGACGGTCTGGCCACGGCCACGGCCATGGACATGACCTGCCGGATGGGGCTCGGCTATCCCGACGGGCTGATAGAGCGCACCGAGCGCGGGGGCCTCGCCCGGCATCACGAGATCTGCGCCGCGCTGCAGGAGCTGACGGGCAACCCCGCCTATGCGCCGGCCCGCCGCGCCGTGGTGGCCATGCAGCGAAAGGCGCGGCGATGAGCGGGGGCGCGCTTGCGGGGCTGAAGGTGCTCGATTTCTCGACGCTCCTGCCCGGGCCGATGGCGACGCTGTTCCTGGCCGAGGCCGGCGCCGAGGTGATCAAGATCGAGCGACCCGGCCGCGGTGACGAGATGCGCAGCTACACGCCGGGCTGGGGCGAGGACAGCGTCAACTTCCACATGCTCAACCGGGGCAAGAAGAGCATCGCTCTGGACCTCAAGGATGCGGCCGCACGCGACCGGCTGCGGCCGCTGCTGGCCGAGGCCGATGTGCTGGTCGAGCAGTTCCGACCCGGGGTGATGGACCGGCTGGGCCTCGGCTATGACGCGCTCGCGGCGCTGAACCCGGGGCTGATCTATTGCTCCATCACCGGTTACGGGCAGGACGGCCCGTCCCGCGACGAGGCCGGGCACGACCTCAACTACATCGGACGCGCAGGGCTGCTGGCGCTCGGCCCCGGCCCGGCGGAGGCGCCCACGCTGCCGCCGGCGCTGATCGCCGACATCGCCGGCGGCACCTGGCCGGCAGTGGCCAACATCCTGCTGGCGCTGCAGGCCCGCGCGCAGACCGGGCGCGGTTGCCGGCTCGACATCGCCATGGCCGAGGGGATCTTCCCGTTCCTCTACTGGGCGCTGGGCGAGCTGCAGGCCACCGGCCGCGCCCCTGCCCCCGGCGGCGCGCTGGTCACCGGCGGATCGCCGCGCTACCGGCTCTACCCCGCCGCCTGCGGCCGGCTCATCGCCGTGGCGGCGCTGGAGCAGAAGTTCTGGGACGCCTTCACCGCCGCCATCGGGCTGGACCCGGGCCTTGCCGACGATGCCGCCGACCCGGCCGCCACAATCGCCGGGGTGGCGGCAATCCTCGCCGCGCGCCCGGCCGCCGACTGGGCGCCGATTCTGGCCGCGGCCGACTGCTGCTGCACCGTCGTCGCCACGCTGGACGAGGCGCTGCAGGACCCGCATTTCCGCGCCCGCGGCCTGTTCGCCGCCGGGCTGGAGCACCCCGGGGGCAGCGGCGTCGCGCTGCCGATGCCGGTGGCGCCGGCCTTCCG
>SLBI01000049.1 GCA_007126375.1 Paracoccaceae bacterium | reverse complement strand
TGGCAGGCGCCAGGCGCGGGCAGTGCCGGCGGCCTGGCTGAAGCGCCGGCCGCCCGGATCGAGGCCGACCGGGCTGAGACAGAGGCCGGGGAGCCGGACATGTCGGACCCGGCCGCGGCCGGGCCGCTGGGGGCGGCGAAGGCGCAGCTGTTCGGGACCTATATCCTGGCCGAGGCGTCGGAGGGCATGGTGCTGGTGGATGCCCATGCCGCCCATGAGCGGCTGGTCTATGAGCGGCTCAAGCGACAGCGCGCGGCCGCAGGCGTGGCGGCGCAGGCGCTGCTGATCCCGGAAGTGGTGGAGCTCGCTGTCGATGACGTCGCCTGTCTGATGGCGCATGTCGAGGACATGGCCCGGCTCGGGCTGCACATCGAGCCGTTCGGGCCCGGAGCCGTGGCCGTGCGGGCCGTGCCGGCGCTCTTGGGGGTGGTGACGGTGGCGCCGCTGCTGCGGGACATCCTCGACGAGTTGACCGAAGACGGGGCGAGCCGCAGCCTGGAGGCTCGGCTGGACGCGGTGCTGTCGCGGATGGCCTGTCACGGGTCCGTGCGCGCCGGCAGGGCCCTGCGTGCCGAGGAGATGAACGCTCTGCTGCGCGACATGGAGGCGACGCCGTTTTCCGGCCAGTGCAACCATGGCAGGCCCACCTGGGTGCGGCTGACCCGTGCGGACCTGGACCGGCTGTTCGGCCGCCGTTAGGACGGCCGGAGCGGCGTCAGATCCGCAGGAAGGGTTGCGCCATCCGGGGAATCAGCGCGTTGAAGCGCAACGGCGCATCCGTGGCTGCGAGGCAGATGCAGTCCAACCCGGCCTCGGCCACCGGCGTGTGGTTGGTCTCTTCGGTGGCGATCTCGATGTCGCCGGGCCCGAAGCGTTCGTCTTCGTCGCGGAAGGCGCCCTGCAGCACCTGGGTCAGCTCCATGCCGGAGTGCCCGTGATCCGGCACCGCATGCCCGGCGGGGATGAAGAGGAGCCGCACGGAGGCATCGCGGGCGGTGGGCAGGATGGCCTGCCGCACGCCTCCGCCGATGGAGCGCCAGTTCACCGCCTCGACATCGCCGCCGACATAGTCGCGCAGCGGAGCGGGGAAGAGCCCCTGACGGACGGGCCGCGGCGCGGGGATCGGGTCCTTGCCGCGGTTTCGGATCATCTGCATCGTCACGGCAAGGCTGCCGGAGGACACTGCCGCCTCCGGCGCTTCCTCCAGCACAGCACCTCCGACGGCCTCGAAGGCGCCGAGACGGGCGCGACACTCGTCGCACAGCGACACATGGGTGGCGACCACGAGGCTGAAGGCTTCGGGCAGGGTTCCGGCCGCATAGGCCATCAGCAACTGGTCGGAAAGGTGGTGACGGATCGGCATCTTCTCGTTTCTCAACTCATGGCCTGACGCAGGCGGTCCAGCGCCAGACGGATCCGGGATTTGATCGTGCCCAGCGGAAGCCCGGTCTCGGCGGCGATCTCGCTGTGCGACAATTCGCCGAAGTAGGCGCGCTGGATCAGTTCCCTCTGTTTCGGCGGAAGCTGGGCGATCGCCTCCGCCAGTCGCTCGGTTTCCTGTTGCAACTCCATCACATCGGCCTGATCGGGCTCCGGTTCGGGCCCCCAGCCGAGATCTTCGGGCTCGGGTCGGCGCTGCTTGCGCAGGGCGTCGATCCGACGGTTGCGGGCGATGGTGAAGACCCATGTCGCCACGCTCGCCCGCGCCGGGTCGAACAGATGCGCCTTGTGCCAGACCGTGGCCATCACGTCCTGTGCCACCTCCTCCGCCAGCGCGCCGGTGGAGCCGGAGCGCATCAGGAAGCCCTTGATCCGCGGTGCGAAATGCTCGAACAGCGCGGCAAAGGCCGCTTCGTCCTGCAGGTCGCGCACGCGAAGCATCAGCTCCGCCCAGTTTTCTTCCGTCGATCCGGTCATGGCGGCCACCGCCAAACTGCCTTGCCGCAACGCGGCACCAAACCCTGCATAGCCACCTGAAGCGGCATCTGCATCCGGATTCTCGAGGCTTCCACAGCCGGTCAACATGGTCGATATACGGGGGCGGCCGGGGATCGGATCACCCGGCGGTGGGCGGAAATTTATCATCCGCTGCCGCACTTCGGCCGTACACAATCACCGACAGTCCTGTCCGGGAGACTCCATCGCATGCCCTTCGAGACCCCTGCCGCCGCGCCGAGGCGGATTGCTGTCATCGGCGCCGGTATCTCCGGCCTTGCGGCCGCGCACCTGCTGGGAAAGGCCCATCGGGTCGTGCTGTTCGAGGCCGAGCCGCGGCTGGGAGGACATGCGCGCACCGTGATCGCCGGCAAGCGCGGCGACCAGCCGGTCGATACCGGCTTCATCGTGTTCAACTATGCCACCTATCCGCATCTGACCGAGCTGTTCGCCCGGCTGGAGGTGCCGGTGATGGAGAGCACGATGAGCTTCGGCGCCTCCTTCGACGGCGGGCGCTTCGAATACGCGCTGCAGAGCCTCGACTCGCTGTTCGCGCAGCGGCGCAACATGTTCGATCCGCGCTATCTGCGGATGCTGCGCGACATCCTGCGGTTCTTCGAGCGCGGCGGTCGGATCAAGGAGCATCCGGGCATCACCGTGGACGAGATGATCCGCGAGCTGGGTCTGGGCCGCTGGTTCCGCGACCGGTTCCTCCTGCCCTTCTCCGGGGCGATCTGGTCCACCCCGGCCGAGGACATCGGCGCCTTTCCCGCTGCCGCGCTGGTCGCGTTCTTCGAAAACCACGCGCTGCTCCAGTATTCGGGGCAGCACCAGTGGTTCACGGTGCGCGGCGGCTCGGTGGAATATGTCCGCCGGCTGGAGGCGGCGCTGCGGGCGCAGGGGGCGGAGCTGCGCCTGCGCGCGCCTGTGGCTGCCGTGCGCCGCGACAAGGCCGGGGTCGAGGTTCGGACCGAGGGGGGGGAGTGGGAGCGCTTCGACGAGGTGGTCTTTGCCAGCCACTCCGACCAGAGCCTCGCGATGCTGTCCGATGCCAGCCCCGAGGAGCGCGCGGCGCTGTCGAAGGTACGCTATCAGCCGAACCGGGCGGTGCTGCATGCCGATCCGTCGGTGATGCCGCTGCGGCGCAAATGCTGGGCCAGCTGGGTCTATACCGAGGCCGCGGGCGAGCGGGCGGGGCCGATCTCGCTCAGCTACTGGATGAACTCCCTGCAGCCGGCGATCCCGGCCGACGATCCGATGTTCGTGACGCTGAACGCCCGCCGCCCCGTCCGCGAGGAACTGATCCATGACGAGGCGGTGTTCCATCACCCCGTCTATGACCTCGGCACGCTGCAGGGGCAGACCGAGGTGCGCGCGCTGAACGGCGCCCGCAACACCTGGTTCTGCGGCGCCTGGATGCGCAACGGCTTTCACGAGGACGGCATCGCCTCGGCCGTCGAGGTCGCCGAGGCGATCAGCCGGCGCGACACCGAAGCGGTGGCGGCATGAACGACGCTGCCGCCCTGCGCAGCGGCGCCCCGGGGGCCGATGCCGAGCCCCCGGCGCCGGCCGTCGCCGACGCGGAGCCGGCGACGCCGGCTGTGGCACCGGTGCTCGACATCCTGTCGGGTCGGACGTTTCACGGCCGCGAGGGGGCGGTGGAGAACGCCTTCACCTATTCCATCGACTATCTGCTGATCGACGCGGAACGGCCGGTGCGGGGCCCGTGGTTCTTTGCCCGCAACCGCGCGGCCCCGGTCTCGTTGCAGGACCGCGACCATGGCGGCGCGCGCGGAGAAGGGCAGGGGGCGGCCTGGGCGCGGGCGGTGCTGGCGGCCCACGGGGTGACGGCGGCCGACGGGCGGCTTCTGCTGCTGGCGCAGCCGCGGGTGCTGGGCCGCGTGTTCAACCCGGTCAGCTTCTGGCTGGCCCATGACCGGGCGGGCGCGCTGCGCGCCGTCATCGCCGAGGTCAACAACACCTTCGGCGACCGGCATTCCTATCTCTGCACCCTGCCGGAGCACCGCCCGATCACCCGCCACGACATCCTTGCAGCCGAGAAGGCCTTTCACGTCTCGCCGTTTCAGGCCATCGTGGGGGGCTACACCTTCCGGTTCGACATTCGCGACGACCGGATCGGCATCTGGATCGACTATCGCGGGTCGCAGGGCCGGCTCTATGCCACGCTCACCGGTCGGCGCCGGCCGGTGACGGCCGGGCGCCTTGCCTGGGCGCTGTTGCGCCGGCCCTTCGGGGCCGCCCGGGTGCTGGGGCTGATCCACTGGCAGGCGCTGAAGCTCTGGAAGAAGGGTGCGACCTTCCATTCCCGCCCCGAGCCGCCGGCCGAGGAGGTGTCGCGGTGAGCCTCGCCGCCGCCGTGCCGACCGCGGGCCGCGGCCTGCCGGGCTATGCGCTGTTTGCCGGGCTTCTGGCCATGGCGGGGCTGCCCATCTACATTCACGCGCCCAAGTTCTATGTCGACAGCTACGGCGTGTCTCTGGCGGCGCTGGGGGCGGTGCTGTTCGCGCTGCGCTTCGTCGACTTCGTGCAGGATCCGGCGCTGGGCTGGCTGGCCGAGCGCACGCGGGCCGGGCGCGGCCTGGCCGTTGGCGTCTCCGCCGGGGTGATGTCGCTGTCGATGGTGGGGCTGTTCGGCGTCGCGCCGCTGCTGCCGCCGCTGTGGTGGTTCGCGCTGACGCTGACCGGGCTCTTCTCGGCCTTCAGCTTCCTGACGATCGCCTTCTATTCGCAGGGGGTGGCCAAGGCCACGCAGCTGGGCGCGCGCGGGCATGTCCGGCTCGCGATCTGGCGCGAGACCGGGGCGCTGACCGGCGTCTGCCTCGCCTCGGTGGCGCCCACCGTGCTGATGGTCGCAACCGACGCACCCTTCGCGGCCTTCGCCGCCGGTTTCGTGGCGGTGGCGGTCGCCGCCGTCTGGGCGATGCGCGGCGAATGGGAGGGGACGCTGCC
>SLBI01000060.1 GCA_007126375.1 Paracoccaceae bacterium | reverse complement strand
GTGCTTGCGGACGTGTTCTTCCTTCCAGTCCGGGGCGAAGCGGGAGCCGCGTCGGGCGGCGCGGCTCCCGCCCATGGTCGCTGGTCGCGGACATAGGCCCAGACCCGGCCCTTCTTCACGCCCTTGCCGAGGCCCCGGTCGCGCAGGGAGCGGTCCAGCACCCGGATCGGGTTCGCCATCGGTCTCGAACGCATGGCGACACGATGGCCCACCGTCAGCGACGACAGCCCGGAAGTAGCCGCTCCTGATGGCCTTGCGGCCCGGGTCCAGCACCGGCGCGCGGGTCTCGTCGACGCAGATAAGGTCGGCACCACGCCGATGCGCGCGCATGTGCTCGATCACCGGCATCAGGTGGCGTTGAGGGGGCTCTATACCCCGGAGGCGCCAGTCTCCGGCGTTCCCCTTCCTCAAGGCGCTGCAGGCCTCAGTCGGGCACCAGCATGTAGCCCTCGCCGCGCACCGTCTGCAGATACCGCGGCTGGCGCGGGTCGTCCTCCAGCTTGCGCCGCAGCCGGGTGATCTGCACGTCAACCGCGCGCTCCTGCATCGGCTCGGCGACGCCGCGGTTCGCGCCCAGATCCTCCATCAGCTGCGCCCGGGTCAGTGGTTCCCCCGGCCGTGCTGCGAAGATGCGCAACAGTGCTGCCTCGGTGATCGTCAGCCGCACCGGCTCGGGGCCACGCCACAATTCGCCGCGCTCCAGATCGTAGCGCACCGGGCCCAGATGCATCAGTTTGGGCAGCACCACCTCCTGCGGCACACGGCGAAGGATGGCGTTGATGCGGAGCAGCAGCTCCTTCGGGTCGAAGGGCTTGGGCAGGTAGTCGTCGGCACCGGCTTCGAGCCCGGCGATGCGCGCGTCGGTCTCGCCGCGTGCGGTCAGCAGAAGGATCGGCACCTCCCGCGTGGCCCGCAGCGCCCGCGTCAGGGTCAGCCCGTCCTCGCCCGGCATCATCACGTCCAGCACGATCAGATCGAAATCCAGACCTGCCAGAAGCCGCCGCGCATGGCCGGCGTCCCGCGCCGCGCTGACCCAGAAGCCGCGGGCCTGCAGAAAGCGCTGCAATAGCGTGCGGATCCGTGCGTCGTCATCGACGATGAGGATATGCGCCGCGGTGTCCGCCGTCATGTCCTGCCTGTCCCCCGGACCCTTTGCGGGCCTTGTCGTGGTCGCCGCGGCGGTCAGCCACGGGTCTCGCGCAGCGCAAGATACTGGCGGCGGATGTCCTCGTCCATCATCGCCTCGAGAACCTGCCGGAAGCCCGCCACCGCCTCGGCCCCGGCGGCGCGATAGGCCGCGCGCATCCGCGCCCGCTGCGCCTCGGACAGTTGCCGCTCCAGCGCCCGGCCGGCCTCGGTCAGATGCAGGTTGCGCTCGCGCCGGTCGCTGCGGCCCACCCGGCTGTCCACCAGCCCGTCCGCGACCAGCGTGCGCAGCACCCGGTTCAGCGACTGCTTGGTGACGCCGAGGATGGCCAGAAGGTTGGTCACCGTCGTGCCCGGCATGCGGTTGATGAAATGCAGCGCCCGGTGATGCGCCCGGCCATAGTTCTTCTCGGCGAGGATTCGGTCGGGATCGGCGGTGAAGCCGCGATAGGCGAAAAACATCGCCTCGATGCCCTTTCTCAGTTGCTCGTCGGTCAGGAAGAGCAGGGCCTCGCCACCCGCTGCCGGAGGCTGCGCCCCGCCTTCGCCCATCTGCTGTTGTGGTCCCCGCATGGCGTCAATTTATGTCAGTCTTGTTGACATTCCAAGGGGCGACTGTTAGCGAGTCACCCCGCCAATGCGCAATATTGTGTTCGCTTCGGCCATGATCTGCGCAACTTCGCGAATTCTGGGAGGGATGACATGACCGGAGCCTATGACGACCGCGACGGGCAGATCTGGATGGATGGGCGTATGGTGTCGTGGCGCGAGGCCAATGTGCATATCCTGACCCATGCGATGCACTACGCCTCGTCGGTGTTCGAGGGCGAGCGTGCCTATGGCGGCCGGATCTTCAAGAGCCGCGCCCATTCCGAACGGCTGCGCCGGTCGGCCGAGATGATCGATTTCGAGATCCCCTGGACGGTCGACCAGATCGAGGCCGCCAAGGCCGAGGTCCTGGCCGCGAACGGGCTGACAGATGCCTATGTCCGCGCCGTCGCCTGGCGGGGGTCGGGCCCCGACATGGGTGTCGCGGCGGCGCGCAATCCGGTGCGCATGGCGATCGCGGCCTGGGAATGGGGCGCCTATTACGGCGACGCCCGAACCCGTGGCGCCCGGCTCGACATCGCAAAGTGGCGCCGCCCGGCGCCCGACACCGCACCCTTCCGGGCCAAGGCTGCCGGCCTCTACATGATCTGCACCATGGCCAAGCACAGCGCCGAGGCGAAGGGATGTTCCGACGCGATGATGTTCGACTATCGCGGTTATGTCGCCGAGGCGACCGGCGCCAACATCTTCTTCGTGCGAAACGGCGAGGTGCACACCCCGAAACCCGACTGCTTTCTCGACGGCATCACCCGGCAGTCGGTGATCGGGCTGCTGCATGACCGGCAGATAAAGGTGCATGAGCGCCACATCGAACCCTCCGAACTGGAGGGCTTCGAGCAGTGCTGGCTCACCGGCACCGCCGCCGAGGTCACCCCCGTGGGCCAGATCGGCGACTACAATTTCGAAGTCGGTTCGCTCGCCCGCCAGATCGCCGAAGACTACGACCGGCTCGTGCGCGCCTGACTGCCCGGCGGACCGACGGCGGACGGGTGCGGCATGCTCCGCACCCGTCGCAGGGCTTTGGCGGTCGAAGGCGAGCATGTCGTCGAACAGGTGGAGGTGACGTTCGGGCGACGCTGCATCCTGGCCAGTGTGCTGTTGAGCGGCGTCCGGCCAGAAGCATCGCCGTGCGGCCCGACTATTCCGATGCGAAGCCGATCCGCACGGCCATCGAAGCCACGCAACCCGGATCGGCCGGTATCGGCGCCCGTCGCCTCCGTCCGCATCGCCGCCGCAAGCGGGTAGTGCGCACCCTGCGACACGGGTCCGCAGACGCTCAGCTCCGGGCCGGAACCGGGTCTCCTGCGCCGGCCAACAGCGACAGCGCTGTCGAGGAAAAGGACCCTGCGAACCATGACGCCGATCCGTGTGTCGTCCACCGCGCAGCCCGACCACGGTCAGCCGTCCGTGGTGGCGCTTGCCCCGAAAGGCCCGCCAACCGGCCGACAGGCCTCCGAACTGTTTCGAATGTCGGCGCTTGGGTGCATCGTGAGCGCTGCGCCGACCCCCTCCTGCCGCGGTTGATCTGACGGGTCCATTCTCCGCGCGCATGAGTGGCGGAGGTTTGGGCTTCGGACGGAGACGGCAAAGTGGGCGTCCATCCGGACGGCTCGACGGGCGCTGGCGGTTCGCGGCTGGGGGTGATCGAGGGGCCGACCGGGCGCCGGCGGCGCATGAAGGCGGAGCGGGCCCGGATCCCGGCGGAGAGCCTGGTGACCGCAGCCTCGGTGGCGGATGTCGCGCAGCGGCACGGGCTCCACCTCGACCGCGGCACGCTCGGCAACTGGACGGGGCGCGCGTTTCGGGGGCTTGCGCGGCCCCACTGGGGCCACGCTCCCTCTCCGCCCCGCCTGCCGCCTGCGCGGCAGGGGCCGGGCGGCGCCGTCGGGGCCCGACCTCAGGCCGCGTCCGAGGCAGGTTCGGCCGCGGCAGCGGCGATGAACTTCTCGGCGTCCAGCGCAGCCATGCAGCCCATCCCGGCCGAGGTGACCGCCTGGCGGTAGTGGTCGTCGGTCAGGTCGCCGGCGGCGAAGACCCCCGGAAGCGAGGTGCGGGTGGTGCCGGGTTCGACCCAGACATAGCCACCCTCGCGCATGCGCAACTGATCCCTCACCAGCGCCGAGGCCGGGTCGTGGCCGATCGCGACGAAGACGCCGGCACAGGGGATCTCGGTGACCGCCCCGCTCGCCACATGCTGCGCGCGCACGGCGGTCACGCCCTTCGGCTCGGCCTCGCCCAAGACCTCGTCGACAACATGGTCCCAGAGCACGGCGATCTTGGGGTGGCGGAACAGCCGGTCCTGCAGGATCTTCTCGGCGCGCAGGCTGTCGCGGCGATGGATCAGCGTCACCTTGTCGGCGAAGTTGGTCAGGAACAGCGCCTCCTCTACGGCAGTGTTGCCGCCTCCGACCACCACGACCTCGCGGCCGCGATAGAAGAAGCCGTCGCAGGTGGCGCAGGCGGAGACGCCGAAGCCCTTGAACGCCTCCTCGCTGGGCAGGCCCAGCCAGCGCGCCTGCGCGCCGGTGGCGAGGATCAGCGCATCGGCCGTGTAGGTCACGCCGGCATCACCGATTGCGCGGAACGGTCGCTGCGCAAGGTCGAGTTCGGTGATGTGATCCGAGACGATCTCGGTTCCCATCTCGCGCGCGTGCGTCTCCATCCGTACCATCAGGTCGGGGCCCATCACCATTGTATCGCCGGGCCAGTTCTCGACCTCGGTGGTGATCGTCAACTGCCCACCGGGCTGGATGCCCTGCACCAGTACCGGCTGCAGCATGGCGCGGGCGGCATAGACCGCCGCGGTATAGCCCGCCGGGCCCGAGCCGATGATCAGGACCTTCGCGTGTCTGGACTCGCCCATGGACGCCCCCCTTTCATATATCGCTTGTCGCATATGTACTGCGGCGCGGCGATTTCAACCCGCGCGGCCTGCGCAGACAACTCGGGCATGCACCGCGCTCGCGCGCCGCGCAACCCCGCCATGCCGCAACGCTGCGCAGGAACCCGGCAGATGGCTACCGATTCATTGCGCAAAGGCGAAACAATGTTGCGCAGGATCAGGTCACGGCATACAGTCTCATCGATTTCCTGCCCGGAGCCGCATCGCGCCCCGGGGGCTGACGGAGAACAGCAGACATGCCGGGCGCGCGCCTCGATCCCATCGACCGTCACATTCTGGCGGAACTTCAGGCCGACGGGCGAATGACCAACGTCGAACTGGCCCGCCGGGTCGGCATTTCGGCGCCGCCCTGCCTGCGCCGGGTCCGCACGCTGGAGGAGCAGGGCTTCATTCGCGGCTATCATGCCGATGTCGATCCGCGCAAACTGGGTTTCGAGGTCAAGGTCTTTGCCATGGTCGGGCTGCACAGCCAGGCCGAGGCGGATCTGGTCGCTTTCGAGAACCGCTGCCGCGCCTGGCCGCTCGTGCGCGAGTGCCACATGCTCAACGGCGAGATCGACTTCATCCTGAAATGCGTCGCCCCGGATCTCTCGAGCTTCCAGCGCTTTCTCACCGAGGATCTGACGGCGGCCGAGAATGTCGCGAGCGTGAAGACATCGCTGGTGATCCGCGGCGCAAAGCAGGCGCCCGGCGTACCCTTCGACGTGCTGGAGGAACGGATGGCGCAGCAGCCCTGAACAGGGCAAGCAGGAGGAGGGGCACAGGCGGCTCCGGCATCCTGTCGATGCAGCGCGGGTGAGGGAACCGCACTTCGGAGCCGCCCTCCCGAGCGACACGCCTGCGATCCGGCCCCGGGGTCGCGCACCCGACCCGTGCTCCATCAACGCTTGCGGCACCTTTCTGGCCCGATTGCCACGGTTCGGTCAAAGTCTTTCCGCCTTTGCGCCGCGAAAGGTCACGCGCGGGCGCAGGTCCACAGAATACGTCCCCGATTGTCGCTGCTTCGCCGACAATCGGGGCACAGCCTGCGCGACGGTCGATTCGCGCCCCCAACCGGCGGACCGGGCCGGGGGCGCGTTGCGCCGGGATCAGTCCGCCAGCGTCACGTCATCATAGAAGATCGAGCGGTTGACGTAGCGCAACCCCTGCACCCGCGGTGCGAAACCGGACACATCCGCCTGCTCGACCAGCCAGATAGACGGCAGTACCTCGTTGGTTTGTGCATGCAGCGCGTGCAGCAGTTCCATGCGCCTGGCCGGGTCGAATTCGGCGAAAGTGGCCTCGACGTAGGGCGTCAGGCTCTCGTCGCAGAAATGCGCCGGCTGCTTCATGCAGGTCATGTAGGTGAAGGGCCGGATCGAATCCATGTAAGGTGCGGCGTTCCAGGACGAGCCGAACATTTCGCCCGGCCATGTGTTGCGCAGGAAGTTCGGCAACCATTCGGAAAAGGTGATCTGCTGGAGGTCTACCTCGATCCCGACCTGCGCCAGATCGCTGACCGCCTGCTGGTAGATCTCGCTGTCGGCCGGGAAGGAGCCGACGACGACATTGGCGGTGACACTGAAGCCGTCGGGATATCCGGCCTCGGCGAGCAGGGCGCGCGCCGCGTCGGGATCGTAGGGAAAGGGCGGAATCGACGGATCATACCCGAAGGCCGCCGGCGTGCCGGCCTGCCCGGCGCCACGGCCGATGCCGGCCAGAAGCACCTCGGCCATCAGTTCGCGGTCCACCGCCAGGTTGGCCGCGCGGCGCACGCGGACGTCGTTGAACGGGCTGTCGGGATGGGCGGTGTTGGCAAACGCCAGCGACATCACCTGCGGCGCCGGACTCGCCTCTACGGTCAGGCCGTTCGCCTCCATCTGTCCGATGTTGTCGGGCGAGAACCCGAAACCCGCATCAATCTGTCCCGAGATCAGCGCCTGAAGCCGCGCCGGGCGTTCCGGCAGGGCGAGGATCTCGATCCCCTCCAGCGCGGTGTCGCGCCACGATCCGGGCACAGATTCGAGCCGTGCCGCTCCGGCCTCCCAGGAGGCGACCGCGAAGGCGCCTGTGCCCACCGGGGCGGCAGCGAAGCCCTCTGGGCCGAGGTCGGCCCAGGCGCCCGGCTCGACGATGTAGACGAGACCGAGCCTGTTCGGCAGCACGGGGTCTGGGCCTGACGTCACGATGTCTACCGTCATGTCGTCGATCTTCTCGACGCCGACGACGTTGCGCAATTCGCTGCCGACGGAAGAGGCGCGCCCCTCCTCGGTCATCAGGTATTCGAGGGTGGCAACCACCGCATCGGCATCGAAGGCGGCGCCGTTCGAGAACGCCACGCCGTCGCGCAGGGTAAAGCGCCAGAGGGTCGGCTCCAGCGGCTCCCAGGCGGTGGCGAGCACGCCGACGGGGGCGCCGTCCTCGCCGATCCGCACCAGCGGGTCGAACACCGCATCCCAGACGAAGATCGATGGCACCGAGCGGCCGCCGAACGGGTTGCCCTGGCTGGGAGGCAGATCCCAGGTACCGACGCGCAGGGTCTGCGCCTCGACCGGGGCGAAGGCCAGAAGTGCGGCCGCCGCGGCCAGCGGAAGGGTCTTGAGATGTCGTGGCATGTTCGTGAAGCTCCCTGATGTGGTCGTGTTGTTCGGCGCCGATCTCACCAGACGAGACCAGCCTCGCCCAGCCGCCGGCCGAAAGCCAGCGCGGGGGTGATCGACATGCCCCCGACGAAGGCATTGCCCGACAGAAGTTCGCGCCCGAGGATCTCGCCGGCGGCATGGAGGCCGGGGATCGGCCGGCCCGGCGCCTCCAGCACGCGGCAGTCGCGGTCCACAGCCAGCCCGCCGCTGGAGGTCGCCGTGGTGCCGTGGTTCTTCACCGCGAAGAAGGGTGGCTGCACGATCGGCATCGGACGGTGCTGCCGGCCCAGAGGATCGGGCGCGCCCGTTTCCAGCGCCGCATTCCAGGCCGCAACCGTTGCGGCGAGCCCCGCCGGGTCGATCCCCGTCGCGGACGCCAGCGCCTTCAGGCTATCGGCGCGGGTGAAGGCGGGATGGCGGTTCCAGGCCGCGTCCAGCCGCGCGCCCCGCCATGCCGGCAGGAGCGTGGGCGCCGCCGCGGCGATGGCGTCGTCCCAGACAATCCAGAAGGTCATGTCGGGCACCCGCGTCAGCGCCTTCTGCTGCGTCACCCGGTCAGGTTCGTCCTCGCGCATCGCCCGCGCACCGTTGCGGTCGACCCAGATCTCCCAGGGGGGGCGTTCGGGCATCAGCGCGGGATTGTCGGCGCGTGCGGTGCGGTGGCTGCCGGGCGGATCCTCGATGCCGCCGACATGCGGCAGGAAATGCCGCGCCGGGCGTAGCATCGCCCCGACCGCGCGCGCCGCCAGCAGCCCGGCGCCGGTGTTCGCCGGCTCGGCCCCGCCGCAGAGCGGCAGGCCGTGGGTAAGCTCGGCGAAAAGCGTGGGGTTCGCGGTGTAACCGCCGCTGGTCAGCACGGTCTGCGCGGCGTCGATGCGGTGCGCGCGGCCCTCGGCATCGATGAAGCGGGCACCGGTCACCACCCCCGCCGCGCGGTCCAGCGCCGTCAGCCGCAGCCCCGGCAGGAAGGTAATGCGCCCCGCCGCCACCTCGGCCTCGAACAGCGGCACCAGCACTTCGGCGATGGAGACGGCGCGCTTGCGGCCCCAGTAGGTGCGCGGCACGGCATAGGCCTCCAGCGCATGCAGGATGGCCGGACTGGCCGGATCCCAGTCGAGGCCCAGCTCGTCCAGCCAGGCCACGGTGCGCGGAGCCAGCTCGCAGGCCAGCGCGACCATCTCCGCATCGGCGGTGCCGCCGGTGATGCGGGCGATGTCGGCGGCGTGCGCCTCGGGGCTGTCGGCGATGCCCTTCTCGCGCTGGAGCCGGGTGCCGGCGGCGCTGACATGGCCCGCGGCCCGGCGCAGCGTGCCGCCGGCCGTGGCCTCTGCCTCGGCCACCACCACGCGGGCGCCGCGACGTGCGGCGAAGATCGCGGCCGGCAGCCCGGCGGTGCCGGCGCCGACCACGAGCACATCGCCCTGCCAGCCTGTGCCGGCCTCAGATGTTACCGCTTCGCCCCCGTCCGGCATGACAGCAACCTGTCCTATTCATAGGATAATCACCATGTCCCCGCCGCCGCATCCCGTCAACAGCCAAGCATGCCCGCACCGCGCCCGCCGTTGGCACCGCATTGCAACCGTCGCGGCCGGATGCGGGCGACGCCACGCCATCAACCCGCGCCGAAGCGGCGGGGCGTGATCGGCATGGCCGGAATCGTCACCGTCTTCGGTTCCGTGTAGAAATCGCGGCAGGCTGCGCCGCCTTCACGCCCCACCCCCGAATCCTTGTAGCCACCGAACGGCGCGCGCAACTCGCGCGTCATCGTCGTGTTGACCCAGACCACGCCCGAGCGCAGGTCGCGCACGGCACGTTCCACGGTCGGCAGATGGTCGGACCAGAGATAGGAGACGAGGCCGAAATCCGTGCCGTTCGCCTTGGCGATGGCGTCCTCGTAGCCGTCGAAGGCAAGGAAGGTGGCGAAGGGGCCGAAGATCTCTTCCTGACAGACCCGCGCCGCGTTGCTGGTCGCCAGCGCCACCGTCGGTTCGACGAAGAACCCGCCGGCAAGCGGGTCGGGCAGCCCCGCCGGCGCGCCTCCGCCGGTGAGGATCTCCAGCCCCTCGCCACGGGCGACATCGGCATAGCGCAGCACCCGGTCGCGATGGGCGGCCGAGGCGAGCGGCCCCAGTTCGGTCCCCGGCGCCATCGGATCGCCGATGCGGATGCGCTGCGCGCGCGCCAGGAAATCGGCGATGAAGCGATCGGCGATCGGCTTCTCCACAAGGATACGCGAGCCGGCGAGGCATTGCTGGCCGTTGTTCGAGAAGATGCTGGCGAGCGCGGCATCCAGCGCGCGGTCGTAATCGGCCGAAGCGAACACGATGTTGGCGGACTTGCCGCCCAGCTCCATCGTGCAGGGCTTTAGCCGCCGCCCGGCCTCGGCCATGATCGCGCGCCCCGTTTCCGTGCCGCCGGTGAAGCTGATCAGGTCCACCCCGGCATGGGCGACCAGCGCCGCCCCGGTCACCGGGCCGCGGCCGTTGACGAGGTTCAGCACCCCGGGCGGCAAACCGGCCTCGTGCAGCAGCTCGACGAAGCGCGCCAGCGCCAGCGGGGTCTGCTCGGACGGTTTCAGCACCGCCGTGTTGCCGAAGGCGAGCGCGGCGGCAACCTTCATCGAGGCCAGTGCGGTGGGCGCGTTCCACGGTGCGATCAGGGCGGCAACGCCAACCGGCTCGCGCACCACGATGCTGCGATAGCCGTCGGTCTGGTCATAGACCTCGCCCGCCGTCTGTCCGATCACCTCGGCGAAGAAGCGGAAGTTGTAGGCGGCGCGGTGCATGTGCCGCGTCTTCAGTTCGGCCAGCGAAACCCCCAGGTTCAGGCATTCCAGATGGGCCAGTTCACCGGAATGGGCCAGGACGATGTCGTGGCATGCCATAAGCATGCGCTGCCGCGCCGCCACACCCATCCGCGGCCAGTCGCCGGCGTCGAAGACCGCGCGCGCGGCCGTCACGGCGCGGTCCACCTCCGCGGCGTCGGATTCCGCAAGTTCCGAGACCTGCGCCGCGGTGGCGGGATAGACCACCGGCAACCGGACAGGCCCGGGCGGCTGCGGTGCTCCGGCGATGAAGGCGCCGACCACGGCGGGCGGGGCGGCGGGGAGAGAGGTATCGGCAGGGCTCATGGCGGCACACCCGGGTTTGCTTTTCGACTTTCATTGTCCTAATAAGCGGACAGGTCGGCATTGGCACCCCCTTATTGCGCCCCGACCCCGGACACGGTCGCGCAGGGGTCGACCCCGAAGGATGGAGCAAGCGATGCCAGCCAGCCACGGTTCGCCCCCGAACGGCACCGCCCAGCCGGGCACGGACTGCGAGGTGGCGATCGTCGGCGGCGGCCCGGTGGCGCTGGTGCTGGCGCTGATCCTGTCGCGCGCGGGCGTCGCCGTGGAACTGTTCGAGAGGGCCGCCACGGTCGAGCGCGACCTGCGCGCCTCCACCTTTCACCCGCCGACGCTGGACATGCTGGACGAGCTCGGCCTGGCCGGGGACATGCTGGCGGGCGGGCTGGTCTGCCCGCACTGGCAGATCCGGCTCCACCCCTCGGGCGACCGCGCGGTGTTCGACCTGTCGATCCTGGCCGGGGACACGCGCCACCCGTTCCGGCTGCAGTTCGAACAGTGGAAGCTTTCCGAGTTGCTGCATGCCCGTCTTGCCGCCGAAGGGCTGGCGCGCGTGAACATGGGCGCCGAAGCGGTGGACATCGCCCAGGACGATCTTGGCGTGACCCTGACGGTCGACCACGGCGGCATGCGGCGATCCATGCGTGCGCGCTTCCTGGTCGGCGCCGACGGCGCGCGCAGCATGGTGCGCACCGCGCTGGGGCTCGACTTCACCGGCATGACATATCCGGAGACGACGATCCTCGCCACCACGACCTTCCCCTTCGAGGCACATCTCGACGGTCTCTCGAACGTCTCCTACTGCTGGAAGGACGGCGGCAATTTCAGCCTGCTACGGGTGCCCGGGCGGTGGCGCGTATCGATCTATCCGCGCGAAGACCTCGCGCTCGAGGACCAGCTTGCCCCGGACGCGATCGAGGCCGCGCTGCAGGACATCGTTCCGCGGCCCGCCCCCTACGAGGTGCAGGAGGTCCGCCCCTACCGCGTTCACCAGCGTATCGTGCCGCGCTACAGCCACGGCAGGGTGGCGTTGGCCGGCGATGCCGCGCATCTGAACAGCCCGGCCGGGGGAATGGGTCTGAACGGGGGGATCCATGACGCGCTGGAACTGGCCGCGGCGCTGACCGACATGCTGCGCCGGGGCGCACGGACGGAACGGCTGGAGCTCTACGAACGCCGCCGGCGGCCGGTGGCGCAAGAGCAGATCCTCGCACAGGCCGATCGCAACCGCGCCCGCATGCGCGAGAAGGACCCGGCGCGGCGGCGCGAGATCCTCGCCGGGCTGCAGGCGGTGGCGGCCGATCGGACGCGGCTGCATGAATACCTTTTGCGCACATCGATGATCGAGGGCTTGCGGCAGGCCGCGCTTGTGGCCTGAGCAGCAAGGGAAGGGGAGACGGAGATGCAGGTGGAATACGCTCCGCGCGGCCTTGTCGGCGTGTTGACGCCGCAGGCCAACACCACGGTGGAGCCGGAACTGGCGGTGCTGATGCCGCCGGGTTTCGGCTGGATCAACGGCCGGCTGGTAAGCCGCCGCGACGGCATGCTTGACAGGCTGCGCGACTATTTCGGCAGCTACGAGGCGGCGCTGGAACAGTTCGCCAACGCCCCCGTCGCTGCCATCGGCGTGGCCTGCACCGGGGCCTCCTATCTGGCCGGGGTCGCGACCGAGGACACCACGCTGGCACGGTTGAGCGAGAAGGCCGGCGTGCCGGTGATCACCGCCGCGACCGCCGTCTGCGACGCGCTGAACGCGCTGGGCGCGCGGCGGATCTGCCTCGTCTCGCCCTATCCGGAAGCGCTGGACCTCGCCTCTCAGGATTACTGGACGGCGCGCGGGTTCGAGGTTGTCGCTCGGCCTTCGGCGTGGCGCGAGGTGGATGCCTTCCACCCGATCTATTCCATGCCCTCGGACGCAACGATGGTTGCGCTGGACCAGGCTGCCGGCAAGGGCGCCGATGCCGTGGTGATGCTGGGCACCGGCATGCCGACGCTGCGACCGATCCGGGCCCGGCCCGAGATCGACGGCGCGCCGGTGCTGTCGTGCATGCTGGCGATCGCATGGCGGCTGTGCCGCGCCGCCGAGGGCAGGCCGGCCGATGGCGACAGCCTGCGCGACTGGATCGCCGCTCGGCATTGGGGCGACCGGATCGACGGGCTGCCCAGGGCGCAGGCAGCCTGACGCGGCACCGCACCCGGACCGTTCAGGCGATCGGCGCCCAGACGGCGCCGGCGCCGGCATGGCCGCGGGTCAGGATCATCCGGTATTCGAACCGGTCGGGGGCATAGAGGCTTTCCTGATGCAGCACCGGGGCGAACTCCCGGTCCAGCATGAGGCGGCGCATGCAGATCAGCGGCGTGCCCTCGGCCACCCCCAGCATCCGCGCCACCCGCGCGCCGGCCGCCCGCGCGGTGATCGCCTGCTCGTTGCGCTCGGCCAGTACGCCGATCCGCTCCAGCACGTGCACCACCGGCTCCGAGGGATCTCCGGCGGGGTCGAGATGACGCGCGTGGCAGGCCGGCACATGCAGCGTGGTATGCGAGACCGGCTGGCCCTCATGGCTGCGCAGCCGCTCGATGCGCAGGCAGTTGCCGCTGCCCAGCGCAGCGCGCAGCGACCCGGGCACCGCCATCTCCTGCCATGACAGGTTGACCGCGGTGGTTCTGCGGTCATGGGTGATGAGGTTCTCAAGATAGCCCGAGATGTTGCGCCGTTCGGACGGGGCAGCCGGCGGCACGGGAAAGGTGCCGCGTCCGCGCAATCGCCGGATCAGACCCTCGGCGGCGAGTTGTTCCAGCGTGCGGCGGATGGTGATGCGGCTCACGCCGAACTCGCGCGCCAGTGCCGGTTCGGACGGCAGCGGCACCGCGGGGTCGGGCGCGCCTTCGGAAAGCCGGCTGCGCAGCTGGACATAGACCTGCTGATAGAGCGGCGAGATCCTCGGCCCGCGGCGTGGCCCGCCGGCGCTGTTCTCGGCCCGGTCCGGCCCGCCCTCCGACGCCTTTTCTGCCGGCATTCCCTGCCTCCCTGCCCCGCCTACCCTGCTTAGCCCGCCGTCGGCCTGTCAAGCGTCCCCGATCGGCCGGGACATGGGGGCTAGGCAAGTCTCCGGCCGATTGTTATGGTTTGCGGACATCCGGACCTCCGCAGCCGGTCCGCTGACAGGCACGGCCGCCGACCGGACCAGCGACACGCAAGACCACCGGCAATGCAAGAACAGGGAGACCAAGACATGCGTGCAGTGTTCCTCGCCTCGGCCGTCGCCGCGGCCACCGTCATTTCGGGCGCGACGCTGACGGTCGCAGGGCCTGCCGCGGCGCAGACCCTCCGCGTCGCGTCCTTCACCCCCGAGGGCGCCGTTGGCGTGCAGAACGTCATGATCCCGTGGATGGAGGCGGTCGAGGCGGAATTGGGCGACCGGGTGGAGCTGATCCCCTTCTGGGGCGGATCGCTGGGCCCCAACCCGTTCGAGCAGTTCAACCTCGTCCGCGACGGCGTCATCGACATCGCCTGGGTGCTTGCCGGCTACACGCCCGGGCAGTTCCCGCAGTTGCAGGTCACCGAACTGCCCTTCACCGCGCGGTCGGGCGAGGAGGCTTCGGTCACGGCCTGGCGGCTCTACGAGACCGGCATGATCGGCGGCACCGAGGATGTGCATGTGCTGACCGTCTGGACCCCCGACATCACCGCGATCCACCTCAACGAGCCGATCCAGTCGCTGGAGGAGCTTGCGGGCAAGTCGCTGCGCACCTCGGGGGGCACGCAGGCGCTCTTCGTCGAAACGCTGGGCGCCGCGCCGCAGACACTCGGCTCGGTCGAGGCCAACGAGGCTCAGGGCCGCGGCACCATAGACGGCCAGCTGCAGGGCTGGACGGGGATGAACACCTTCGGCGGCTTCGCCGTGTCGAATGCCGCCTACAACGGCCCGTTCGGCGCCGCGCCCTTCCTGCTGCTGATGAACAAGTCAGCCTGGGAAAGCCTCCCCGCCGATGTTCAGGACGTGATGACGAAACATGCCGGCGAACCGCTGGCCCGCCGTGGCGGCCGCGCCTATGACGAGATCACCCGTGGCATCATTGAACGGCAGACCGCAGATGGCTACGAACTGGTCACCGCCAGCGAAGAGGACGTGGCGCGCTACCTCGAAAGTTTCGGTGCGGTGCACGACACCTGGGTCGCGGCCACCGAGAACGGCGCGGAAATCCTCGCCACCTACATGCAGCTGATCGAGGATTACCGCGCCGGCAACTGAGCCGGCCGCAGCGACCGCCACTGTCGCACCGCCGCTTGCCGCGCCGCCTCCGGGCGGCGCGGCCCCTTCCGCCAAACCACCCGGATGCGCAGCATGCTGGATATCCTCGGCCGCACCCGCGACCTGCTCAACCGCGTCACGCGCTGGCTGGCGCTGGTCGGCTTCACCTTCCTGATCGCGATCTGCATCATGACGATGTATGACGGGCTGGCCCGCTATTCGCAGCTTCCGCGCATACCCGGGTTCCGCGATTTCGGCGAGGTGATCTTCGCCGTTCTCATCGCCACCTGCTTTCCCATCGGGCTGCTAAAGAACCGCAACATCACCATCACCTTCCTCGGCACCTTCACCGGGCCGCGTGCGGAGCGGGTGCTGAACCTCTTCGGCGCAGTGCTGGTGCTGGTGGGGTTCGTCATCATCGCCTGGGCGCTGATCCTGCGCACCGACGGCATCGGCGCGCGCACAACACGGACCGGCTACATGATGCTTGCGCCCTGGGCCTGGACGGCGACGGCGATCATCTGCGCCTCGATCGTGGTGCAGGCCTGGGTGGTGGTCGCCCGCATCGCCGAACTTCTGACCGGCCGTCGCCTTGTCGAGGATCTGGGAGGCAACACCGAACATGTGGATCTCGCCCCCGTCGCCGATGGCGACAGGGCGCGCCGCCGATGAACCCCAGCGCATGAGGAAGCCCGGCTGATGGACTGGTTCACCGTCGCCCTGATCGGGCTTGGCGCGATGTTCACGCTGATCGTGCTGCATGTGCCGATCGGCATCTCCATGCTGCTGGTGGGCACTGCCGGCGTGGCGCATTTCATAGGCTTCGAGCGGGCGCTGGTCATCGTCGCCTCCGAGACGGTCTCGGCGATCGGCTCGGAAAGCCTCGCCGTCATCGCGATCTTCCTGCTGATGGGCGTCTTCGCCAATGTCGCGGGGTTGTCGGCCGAATTGTTCCGTATCGCCTATGCGGTGATCGGCCACCGGCCCGGCGGGCTGGCCGGCGCCACCATCGGCGGTTGCGCCGGGTTCGGCGCGATCTGCGGATCGTCGGTCGCCACCACCGCCACCATGGCTCGCATCGCGGTGCCCGAGATGGCCGCGCGAAACTACGAGCGCGGCTTCGCCGCCGGTGCCGTCGCGGCGGGTGGCACGCTGGGCATCCTGATCCCGCCCTCGGTGATCATGGTGCTCTATGGCGTGCTCACAGAGAACTCGCCGCTCGCACTGTTTGCCGCGGGGCTGGTGCCCGGGATCCTCTCGGTGATCTTCTACCTCGTGGTGATCGAGGTGGTGGTGCGCCGCGACCCGGCCAAGGGCCCGGCCGGGCCGTCGCTGGCCTGGGCCGAGCGCGGCCGCATCATTGCCCGCTGCTGGCGCTCGATCCTGGTGGTGGCGGCGGTCTCCTTCGGCATCTACGGCGGCGTCTTCACCGTGCTCGAGGCCGCCGCGGTCGGCGCGGCGCTGACCTTCGGCTTCGCGCTGGCCTCGGGGAACCTGACGCGGCGCGTCTTCGCGGACAGCCTGCTGGAGACCGCAGGCAACACCTGCCTGATCTTCGTCATCGTCATCGGCGCCAACATCTTCGGCCGTTTCCTGGCCTTCACCCGCGCCCCGGACGTGATCGTCAACTGGGTCGAGGCGGCGAGCCTGGAACCCTGGATGATCCTCGGGCTGCTGCTGGTGATGTACATCATCCTCGGCTCCATCTTCGACACCGTGGCGGCGATGGTGATCACCCTGCCCTTCGTCTATCCGCTGGTCGTCGGCTCGCTGGGGATGGACCCGATCTGGTGGGGCATCGTCATGGTGATGGTCATGGAGGTGGGCATGATCACGCCGCCCATCGGCATCAACGTCTTCGTGTTGCATGCTGTGGCGGGCAATCTGACGCTGATGCAGATCTACCGCGGGATCACACCGTTTCTCGTCGCCGACGTTGCCCGGCTTCTGTTGGTGACGGCAGTGCCCGGCCTCGCGTTGTTCCTGCCGAAGTTGCTGGGCTACATGTAGCGAACGCGATCCCGGGGCCCGGTCGTGCGGCAGGGCAAGCGCCTCGGCGCCGAGCCGCGGCAACGCGACCGGAAACCGCGTTTGGGGCACGAAATGCCCGCGCCGGTTCGGCCAGGCTTCCGATTGCCTCGCGCCGCTGCGACGGCATGCGCCCCTAAGCAACGGACCAGCAGGATGGCCGCGGCCCGAAAGCCGGCACGCGCGTCATGGTCGCTGCGGCCCGGAATGCGTGGCCGTGAAGCCGCAACGCTCCGGCGCGGTTGCACGGCCCGCACGGGAACGCTTGACAGCCGCAGTCCCGGGGCGCCTTTTTTCTGACCATACCGCACATGACACGATGCGGAGGCGGGGCGGCGACTGCCTCGCGCGACGTGAGGGACCCAACGAGGAAGAGGGCTGCGCGATGCCTACCGACCTGCAGGGTGCGTGCGGACGCGCCGTTGCCGCGCTGTGCTGCCTGAGTGTCGCCGCAGCGACAGCGCTGGTCCTCGCCGTGCTTCCCAACGCCGCTGCCGCCGCCAGCGAAGCCGAACGCGACGCGGTGTTCGCCCGGCTGCTGCGCACTCCCGACGACCGGGCGCTGATGCTGGACTATGCCCGTCTGTCGGTTGCCCTCCGCGATTACGAGGCCGCGGTCTCGACGCTCGAGCGCATGCTGGCGCAGACCCCCGACGATGCCGAAACCCGTTACGAGCTCGCCATCGCCTATTACGCGCTCGGCGCAACCGAACTCGCCTCGTATCACTTCGGCCTGCTGCGCGGCACCGGCACGCTGGCGCCGATGCGGGCGGCCGAGCTGGAAGCCTATGCTGCGCAGGCCGATGCGGCCGAGCGTGCCTCGCGCATAACCGGGCGGGTGTCAGCGGGGCTGACGAGCGAGCAAGGCACCCGCGGCACCACCGCATCCTTCGCGCTGACCTGGCGGATCGATCTTGGCGCCGCCGCGCCGGCAGTCTGGCAGACCGATCTGCTCGGCTCGGCACTGCGCTATTCGGCCAGTTCCAGCGGCAATGCCATCGGCCTGGTGCTGCGCAGCGGCCCGATGTTCTCGCTGGACGGCACGGCCTATGGTCCGCATCTGCGCCCCTACGCCGAGATCCGGCGCGAGCGCGATCCGCTGGGCGAGGATCGCCGCGGCCTCGCCGCCGGGTTGCAGCTGCGAAACACCCATTCGGTTCAGTGGTCGAGCTTTGGCGATCTGCGCTACGGCCGGGTCGAGGCGCGCGAGCTCGGCGTAACCCTGACCTAGGCACAACTCGCGCTGGGCGCCACCTGGCGACCCTCGCGCGATACGCTGCTGCGCCTCAGCGGCCGGCTGCGCGACGAGCGTCACTCAACGGCCGGATCGCGGCGCTGGACCGGGCTGCGGCTGGATGCGGCGCATGAGTTCCGCCCCGACTTGCTGTCGGCGCCGCGCAACTGGGTGGTCTCGGCCTATCTGCAATCGGATCGCATCGACTGGCGCGACGGCAGCGGCCTGACCGAGCGGCGCGACAGCGCCGGGATCACGGTGCGCGCCTTTGTCACACGCGACGTCTTCGTCGCCGTCGGTGGCCGCAACCTGCGGTGGCATTCGGACGTTCCTTCGCGCGAACGCCGGCGCACGCTGGGCGCGCTGGAGATCGGGATGGAGTTCTGAGCATGATCTGCCGCGCAATGTCCCGCCCCCGCCCCTTCGCCTTCGCAACCGTGCTGCTCGGGGCGCTCTCCCTGCTGACCGCGCTCCCCGCAACGGCGCAGGAGATCGGCACCGTCGCCTCCGTCGCGCCGCAACTGACCGGCACGCCCCCCGGTGGCGCACGGCGCCCGCTGTCGCTGCGCACGTCGGTCGTGTCGAACGAGGTGGTGGAGACCGGCCCGGCAGGGCGGGCGCAGCTTCTGTTCCTCGACCAGTCCACCCTGTCGCTGGCTCCGGACACCCGACTGACGCTGGACCGGTTCGTCTACGACCCCGACCGGCGGAGTGGCGAGATGGGAGTCGGCCTTGCCACCGGCGCGCTCCGCTTCATCGGCGGGCAGACCAGCCGCGACCGGGACGCCACCATCGCCACGCCCAGCGCGACGCTGGGCATCCGCGGCAGTTCGGTTCTGGTGCTGCACCGCGCCGGCAGCACAACCGCGGTGCTCATCGCCGGCGAGCGGCTTTGCCTGACCGCCGCCGGAAGGCAGCACTGCACCAGCCGCCGTGGCGGCGTTCTGACCGAAGCCGGGTATCAGGGGCGGGTGAATCCTGTTTTCCTTGCCTCGCTGCTGGAGCAGTTGGACGGCGTGCCGCCGGAACCGCGCAATCGCGGCGGCGTTGGCTCCGGCCTCGCCCGTCAGGCCCCGCCCGACCGCCAGCCCCTCTCCTCGGGTGGGCGCGAGCCGGATACCGGCGTGTTCGACCGCTCCTTCACCTCGGATCTGCTGCTGCGCCGGGTGCCGGTCGCACCGTTCGGCCCCGGGCCCGGCGAGGACCCGATCATTGACGATGACGAGGGCGGCGGCTTGCCCCCGGTCACCGGACGATCCTGCGAGGAGATATTCGATTTCCTCGGGGATTTCCCGATCGCCGATTTCGGCTTCGATTTCTACGAGACCGAACTGGGATTCAGTTCCGAGTGCTTCAGCCTCCTGCCCTGAGCCCCGTCGCAGGCACGCAGGAACCGGCCTTACGGCGCAGCACCCCTCGCGCATGGGTTGGGATGGGGGGTGCGCGAGGGGCGTGACCGGGCAGCGGTCGGGCCCGCAGGTGGTGTGGTATGCTGCCTCAGGCGCGCGATGACCGGGCAGCCGGGCAACGACGCCGACGTTCCCATGGCAACACCACCGAGCAGGCGGCGGCTTCGGCGATCAGCCCGGCGATCCAGCGCCGCGGGCGGGGGGAGGTATCGGGTGCCATGGCGCAGTCCTTTCGCTCTGCCGGGGTGTTGTCCCCGAATCGCAAACAGACTGTCCTGTGAATGCGGCCCGGTTGCGGCACGGGCGCGGCAGTTCCGGCGCCTGGCCGGCTACTGAAGGGCCTCGCTTCCGGTCCGATCGGCAGCGGCGTGGCGGGAAATCCTCTCTGTCCAGCCCGGAAGCCCGGCCCGGCCTGCGCCACCCGCCCTGTGCAACGGGTTGCCCGGAGTCGGCGGAAGGCACCGCCCGCCACACCGGCGGCACTGCGGCCCTTCGGCAGCCCGCTAGAGCCGGATGGCCGAGATGAGCCGCCCGTAGTCGGCCGCACCGTCATGCGTGGCACGGCGGTAGGAGAAGAACAGCTCCGGTTGCGAATAAGTGCAGTGTCGCGTCCATTCGGCATGTCCCACGCCCGCGGCCCGCAACCGCGCAAGGCCGAAGGACGGCAGGTCGAACTGCATCCGGTCGCCGCGACCGGCAGCAAAGAAGCGGGTGTTCGCGGCGTCCTCGGCGGTGAAGGCGTCAAGGAGTTCGGGCCCCACCTCATAGGCGCGCTGGCTGATCGTCGGCCCGATCACCGCCACGATTCGCCCCGCATCGGCGCCCAGCGCGGTCATCGCCGCCACCGTCGCCTCGAGAACGCCGGCGAGCGCTCCGCGCCAGCCGGCGTGAGCCACACCGATCACGCCGGCGCGCGCATCGGCCAGAAGCACGGGCTGGCAGTCCGCCGTCAGCACCGTCAGCGCGAGTCCCGGTGTCGCCGTCACCATTGCATCCGCATGCGGCCGTTCGGCCAGCGGGCCGGTAACCGTCACCACCGCAGCCGAATGCACCTGATGCACCGAGACCAGCCGGTCGGGGGTGAGCCCAAGCGCATCGGCCACGCGCGCGCGGTTGATGCTGACTGCCTCGGCCTGATCGGACGAACCCGGCGCACAGTTCAGCCCGCGGAACACCCCTGACGAGGCCCCGCCCTTGCGGGTAAAGAAACCGTGGCGCAGAGGGGACAGCGCCGGGGCGGTGAGGATTTCCAGAAGCGGCGCGGTCATGAGGCGAAACCGGGCGGAGGGGGGCGATCTGGCGCATGGATCGCGAGCATGCGGAACAGCGTCCCCATTTCCTGCGGATGGGTCAAGCGCCGATGGGCGGCGCGATGGGCATCGAGACGATCGCCGGCCAACCCTTGCGCAAGCCGGGCGGCCCGTGCCCCGATCCCGAGGCGTTCGAGAAGATCGCCCTGTGCCAGCGGCCCCGCCACCGCCGCCCCGGCGGCCTGCGCAGCCCGGGACAGGGGCTCGAAATCGACATGCGCGGTCAGATCCGCCGCGCCCGGATGCGCCAGCGGATCCTCGGGCGCATGACCGCGCAGCGCCTGAAGTGTGTCACCAAGGCTGTGCCAGCCGCCGTAGTCGACCAGCACCGCCGCGCCGCCGTGCCGTGCGATGCGGGCGGCGATGCCGGCCGCGATCGCCGGCGCGGCCGGGCAGATCTCCACCAGATCCCCCTCGGCCGTATCGGCCAGCCGGTGCGCCAGCACGGCCAGCGGCACCGGCGGGGCACGACCGAACGCCAGCCGTGCCGGGTCCCCGGCCACGCCCACCACCCGCTCGGCCCAGCCATCCCCGGCGCGCAGGAACTGGCGGACCGGCAGTGCATCGAAGAACTCGTTGGCGATCAGATACAACGGTGCCGCGGGCAGGTCCTGCACCGTGTGGTGCCACTGCGGCGCATGCGGGGCCAGCCGTTCGGCCTGCAGCCGGCGCAGCCGCGCCGAGGCCTCGATCAGATGGATCTCCGCGGCCGCCACAAAGCCCGGCGCCGCCTGCCCCGCGGCGCGCAGGAGATCCGCCATCAGCGTCCCGCGCCCGGGGCCCAGTTCCGCCAGAACGATCCGTCCCGGTGCACCCTGATCGATCCAGGCCTGGGCGAGGCAGAGGCCCAGAAGCTCGCCGAACATCTGGCTGATCTCGGGCGCGGTGGTGAAATCGCCGGCCGTGCCGAAGGGCTCGTGCGTAGTGTAATATCCGTGCTCGGGGTCCATCAGGCAGGCCGCCATGTAATCCGCCACGGTCATCGGCCCGGTGGCGGCGATCTGCCTGACGAGCCGGCGCGCAAGCGGTGTCACCGGCGCCTGGCCCGCCACATCAGCACCACCCCCAGCAGGATCATCGGCAGCGACAGAAGCTGCCCCATCTGCAGCCCGACCTCGCCCAGCCGCAGCACATGGCCGAGGGGATTGTCGGGGGTCATGAACTGGGCATCCGCCTCGCGCCAGATCTCGACCAGGAACCGGGCCGCACCGTAGCCGGCGAAGAATACCCCGGCAACCAGCCCGGGCTGCAGCAGCGCACCGCGCCGCAGCACCAGCCACCAAAGTGCGGCGGCCAGCAGCAGCCCCTCCAGCCCCGCCTCGTAGAGTTGCGTGGGATGGCGCGCGCAGGCCCCGGCCATCACGCCCGGGCAGTCCTGCGCCGCGGCACCGGGAAAGACCACGCCCCAGGGCAGCGTCGTCGGCCGCCCCCAGAGTTCGGCATTGACGAAATTGGCCAGCCGGCCGAGCAGCAGCCCCGGTGGGGTCGCCAGCGCCATGGCATCGGCCAGCGACAGCCGGGCGATGCCATGGCGAAGCGCAAAGAGCCAGCCGCCCGTCGCCGCCCCGATCAGCCCGCCATGAAATGACATGCCGCCCTGCCAGACCGCGAGGATCTGCCCCGGATTGGCGAGATAATGACCCGGCTGGTAGAACAGCACGAAGCCGAAGCGCCCGCCGAGTATCACGCCGATGACCACCCAGGCCAGCAGACCCTCCACCTGCACAGGCTGCATCGGCGCTTCTGCGCCCGGCCAAAGGCCGGGCCGTTTCATAACCGCGACCACGCTCGCCCAGGCAATCAGGAAGCCGCCGATATAGGCCAGCGCATACCAGCGAAGCGCGAAGCGGAAGCCGCCGATCTCCACCGCGAAAAGCTCGGGCGAGATGTCCGGAAAGGGGAGCGCGGCCAGCATGACGCCCCTGTCCCGCGCGGCTGCGGCGAAGTCAACCTTGTCCTCCCCCGCAGGGCGGGCCATATGCGAAGCGTCAGGCCCCGGAGGACGCGATGCAGAGCCGCAACAAGTTTCTCGACGATCTCGCCCAGCTCGCGACCAATGCGATGGGCGTCGCCCAGGGTGCGCGCGAGGAGGCGGAGACGGCGTTTCGCTCGATGATCGACCGTTGGCTGGCCGAGCGCGATTTCGTCACCCGCGAGGAGTTCGACGCGGTCAGCGCCATGGCGCGGAAGGCGCGCGAGGAGAACGAGGCGCTCAAGGCCCGGATCGACGCGCTGGAAAAGGCCGGGCCGGGCAGCACGCCCGGCTGAGTCGGCCGGCCGACGCCGCTTCGGATCGCCCGGAGGAAGACCGTTTTTTTCCGTGCCTCTGGTCATTCCCGCATCGCAGGCGTAGCAATCCGGTCGAAACGACCGAGAGGGAATGATGACGGCACCGGGGTTCGATCGCCTCGGCCACTGGGCGCTGGTCTATGGCGGCGCGCTGCTCTGTGGCGCCGTGGGCGACTGGCTGCATGTGCCGCTGCCCTGGCTGATCGGGGCCATGCTGTTCGCCACCGCCCTGCGGTTGTCGGATCGGCCGGTTTCGGTGCCGCCGGTAACGCGACCGATCGGGCAGGTGCTGATTGCCGCCTCGGTCGGTCTCGCCTTCACGCCCGAGGCGGTGGCGGCATTTTCGACGCTGCTTGTGCCGATGGTTGCGGCGGCAGTGCTGACGGTGGCGGCGGGCTTCGCCGTCGCGGTTCTGCTGGTGCGCCTTTCGGGCATCGGCATGCTTCATGCGGTACTCGCCTCGGTGCCGATGGGACCTGTCGAGGCAGCCAATCTCGCCCGCCGCTACGGGGTTCCGCCGGGCAGCGTGGTGCTGGGCCAGACCCTGCGGATCGTCGCGCTGATCCTGATCATCCCGCCGCTGCTGGTGGCGCTCGACGGCTCGGTCCGCGACCCCTCGGAGGTGTTGCGCACGACGCCGTGGACCGCCGGCGGCGCGCTGTTGCTGGTGGGTTGCGCGGCCCTCGCCGGGTTTGCGGCACGGCGAGTAGGGCTGACCAATCCCTTCTTCGTCGGTGCGCTGGCCGGGGCGGCCGGGGCAGCGGCGCTGAGCCTGCCGGTCACCGCGCTGCCGTTTCCGCTGCTGGTTCTGGCGCAGCTCTTTCTGGGCGTCTGGCTGGGCGCAGTGTTCGATCGCACCCTGCTGCGCGAGTCGCAGAGCTTCATTCCGGCGGCTCTGATCTGCACCGCGCTGATGATGCTGCTCTGTGCCGCCCTCGGGCTGGCGCTGCTGCCCTTCACCGGGCTCTCCTGGCAAGTGCTGATCCTCGCCACCGCGCCAGGCAGCGTCACCGAAATGGCGCTGACGGCGAAGATCCTCCAGGACGGCGTTGCCGTCGTAACGGCCTTTCACCTGGTGCGGATCTTCCTGATCCTGCCTTTCGCGCCGCTGATTGCCCGCACGGCGGCGCGCTGGGCCGGCAGCGAAGCGAAGGACGAGGGCCGCTGAGCCGGATCAGCCCAGCCCCGGCAGATCGGCGATCAACCGGTCGAGATTGCCGCGCCGGGCCTCCAGAAGCGCCGGCACCTCCTCGCGCTCGACCGCGAACAGGCTGACGCCGTCGATGATCATGTTGAAGAACCGCGGCGCAGGGCTGCGCTCGGAAACCTGCCAGACCACGTCGAGCGACTCAGACCCGCCCGAGCGGCGCTGCATACGCGCCGTGGAGCCCACCGACCAGACCGTGCCCGACTTGCGAACGCCGGTGACCGTGACGGTGCCGCCGGAATAGCCGCCGAACAGAGCGCGGCCATACTTGCGCGCGAGATAGCCGCGATAGACCTCCGTAAACCGGGCAAGCTGCTGTGCGCTGGCCTGCCGTGCGGCCGGGCCGAGCACGCTGCGGGCGATCACGGGCATGTCGGCGAAGCGGTCGAAAACCCGCTCGAACCGTCCGATCATCTGGCCGAGGCTGCCCCCCGAATTGACGATGGCGGTCAGCTCGGCCGCGACCTGATCGACCAGCCCGCGGGCCTCGCCCTCGGTCACGGCCTGCGCCGGAAGAGCGGGCAGGACGGCAGCGCCGGCGGCGAGCGCCAGCAGGCGACGACGGGTGAGCAGCTCAGTCGGCATAAAGATCCTCATAGGGGTCGAAATCATCGATCCGGGCCTCGCCCTCCAGCAGGAAGCGGCGATACTGCAGGTAGAGAAGGCGCGACTGGACGTAGCTGTCGCTGCTCTCGGTTATCAGCGCATCGACGAAATCGGAATACTCGGCCCGGTCACCGATACGTGCGAGCCCGCGCGCCAGGGTGCGCGCCGCCACGGCCCGACGTGCCCGCTCCGCCGGACCGAGCGCGTTCAGCGGGTCGATCAGGAAATCGACGAGCAGCCCGGCGGCGTCGCGCTCGGTCGAGGGGCCGAGAACGGGCAGGTCGAGATAGGCGCCCTCGGGCGCGCCCCAGACATGCAGGGTCTCGCCGAAGTCGGTGCGTCGGCCGTCCAGCCCCATGCCGGTGGCGATGTCGAAGACGCCGCCCAGCCCGAAAGTGGTGTTGATGACGAAGCGGAAGGCGTTCGCTACCGCCATGTCGAGCCGACCCTGCAGCAGGCTGTTCAGCGTGTCCGCCGGCGCCCCGGCATTGGCAGCGAAATTCGCCACACCCCGGCGCATCGGCGCAGGCAGTGCCCGGTCGCCGGTCTCGCCCGAGATCAGCCGGTCGAGCTGCTGGTTGCCGGCATGGGCGCGACGGTTGCGCTCTTCCCAGGGATCCCAGATGTCGGCCCCCTGCGGCGCCGGCGTGCAAGCCGAAAGCGCCAGGGCGACCAGACCGAGAGCAGCGGCACGAAGGGAAGTCAGAAGGCACAAGGCGGCGGGATTCCCTTTTGGTGGTGACCGCGGGCGGTGACGGTAGGGCGCGCCGTCCGGGCTGACAAGCCGGACAGCGATCGCCGGCCGAACGTGCCGTCGCGTTTTCGCCTTTCGTCCGGGCTGCCGCGCCGCTAGAGCTTTGCGCAACGACGCAACGCAGCGGAGGAAGCGATGAGCGGACAGATCGCGGCACGGCTCGACACGCTGGGCCTGACCCTGCCGGACGCCCCGGCGCCGGCCGCCAACTACGTGCCATGGGTGCAGAGCGGCGCACTGGTCTTCGTCTCGGGCCAGATCAGCCAGGGCCCGGACGGCCTGATCAAGGGCAAGCTTGGCGCCGACATGGACATCGATGCCGGGGCGGCCGCCGCCAGGTCCTGTGCGCTGAGCCTCATGGCCCAGTTGCGCGCAGCCTGCGGCGGCGACCTCGACCGTGTCGTGCGCGTGGTCAAGCTGACCGGCTTCGTCAACTCCACCGCCACCTTCACCGACCAGCCCAAGGTCGTGAACGGCTGTTCGGACCTGCTGGTCGAGGTGTTTGGCGATGCCGGCCGGCACGCCCGCTCGGCGGTCAGCGCAGCCTCGCTGCCGCTGGGTGTTGCGGTCGAGATCGAGGGGATCTTCGAGATCGCATGAGTGACGCGCCCGCGACCCGGCCGCACCTTTCGCCAGCCTTCGCCGCCGAGCCGATCGCGCATCGCGGGCTGCACGGCCCGGAGCGTCCCGAGAACTCCCTCGCGGCCTTCGCCGCGGCCCTGGCCGCGGGCTATGGCATCGAACTGGACGTACAGCCCAGCGCCGACGGGAAGGCGATGGTGTTTCACGATGCCACACTGGACCGGATGACGGCGGCGCAGGGTTCGGTTCGGGCACGAACGGCAGCCGAACTGCAACGGATGCGACTGGCCGGCACCGCAGAGTGCATCCCGACGCTGGGCGCGGTGCTGACCGCGATCGACGGTGCCGTGCCGCTGCTGATCGAGTTGAAGGATCAGACCGGCAACCCCGGCGGCGACGACGGCACGCTGGAACGCGCCACCGCCGCGGCGCTGGCCGGCCATGCCGGGCCTGTGGCGGTGATGTCCTTCAACCCGGCGATGATCGCCCGCATGGCCGCGCTCGCTCCCGACGTGCCGCGCGGCCTCGTCACCTGGGCCTGGGACGACGTGCAGGCCACCGACCTGCCCGATGCGACCCTCGCCCGGCTGCGGGAGATTGCCGATTTCGACCGTGTCGGCGCGTGCTTCGTCTCGCACCAGCATAGCGACCTCGCCCGACCGCAGGTCGCGGCGCTGAAATCCCGCGGCGTGCCGGTCCTGTGCTGGACCATCCGCAGCGCGCAGGAGGCGCAGGCCGCCCGCCGCATCGCCGACCAGATCACCTTCGAGGGTTTCCTGCCGCCTGTGCATCGCTGATACGCCCCGGCGCTTGACGCCGCCCTTGCGCGATACAGCTTTCGCAGAGGCCGGGGAGACCGAGATGCCCGACGACGACGCCCAGACCATCGAGATCACCGTCCTGCCGTCTCTGTGCGAGGTCACCGCGGAAGCGTGGGATGCCTGCGCCTGCCCCGAGGCCGGGACAGGTGGTCGGCCGGTCGATCCGTTCACCACCCACCGTTTCCTTTCGGCGCTGGAGACCTCCGGGTCGGTCGGCGCCGGATCCGGCTGGCAACCGCAGCATCTGATCGCCCGCGCCGGGGGCGAGACCGTTGCGGTGATGCCCCTTTACGCCAAGAACCACAGCCAGGGCGAATACATCTTCGACCACAATTTCGCGCATGCCTGGCAGCGCGCCGGCGGGCGGTACTACCCAAAGCTGCAGGCCGCCGTTCCCTTCACCCCCGCTACCGGCCGGCGCCTGCTGGCACGGGCCGGCGATGAGGCCGCCGGCCGCGCCGCGCTGCTGCAGGCGATGGTGAAGATCGCCGCAGACAATCGCCTGTCCTCGGCGCATGTCACCTTCTGCACCGAAGAGGAGGGCGCACTGGGCGCCCGGATGGGCCTGCTGCATCGCGTCACCCAGCAATACCACTGGGAAAACCGCGGCTATGACGATTTCGGGGCCTTCCTCGCGGATCTCTCGTCACGCAAGCGCAAGACGATCCGCAAGGAACGTGCGCGCGCCCAAGCCTTCGGAGGCACCATTCGCGCCCTGACCGGCGATCAGATCGAACCGGAGCACTGGGATGCGTTCTGGACCTTCTATCAGGACACCGGCGCGCGGAAATGGGGCACGCCCTACCTGACGCGCAGCTTCTTCGACCGAGCGCAGGACACCTTGCGCAACGACATTCTGCTGGTGCTGGCCGAACGCGATGGCCGCCCTGTCGCCGGCGCGCTGAACTTCATCGGCCGCAACACCCTCTATGGCCGTTACTGGGGATGCACCGAGGACCATCCCTGCCTGCACTTCGAACTCTGCTACTATCAGGCCATCGAATGGGCGCTTGCGAACGGGCTGCAAAGGGTCGAGGCCGGGGCGCAGGGCGAGCACAAACTCGCCCGCGGCTACATGCCGACCCCGGTGCACTCGCTGCACTGGTTCTCCGATGCGGGCTTTCGCGACGCCGTGGCGCGCTATCTCGAAGCCGAAAAGCGCGCGGTGGATGACGAGATCGAGGTGCTGACCGCCTACGGCCCGTTCCGCCGTTGCGAAACGCAGGAACAGGAATGACTTCCGCAGACCACGGAGAGACCTAATGCCCGAGAAACTGACCGGAACCGCCCGCGCCGAGGCCCTCGCCCCGCTGTTCGCCCTCGGCTGGTCCGAGGTGGAGGGACGCGATGCCATCACCAGAACCTATGTGTTCGCGGATTTCATCACCGCCTTCGGCTTCATGACCCGCGCCGCGCTTGTCGCCGAGAAGATGAATCATCATCCGGAATGGTCGAATGTCTACAAGACGGTCGAGGTGACGCTGACCACCCATGACGTCGGCGGGTTGTCGGACCTCGACATTCGCCTCGCCGGAAAGATGGACGCACTCGCCGGTGACTGAGCCGGTAGCGCGAATCAGGCTGGGCAGACAGCCCTGCGCCGCGTATCCTGCCGCCAAAAGAGACCAGAGGCAGGCCGATGAGCATGATTCGCGTGATGGTGGTCGCTGTTGCGGCCGCCCTGCTGGCCGGGTGCAGCGACCGGCCGAGATTCCTTACCTATGACGGCCCCGAGGTGACCCGCATCGTGGTCTGGAAGGAACATCGCCAGATGGCACTTCTGCACCACGATCAGGTTCTGATGCAGGTGCCCATCGCACTCGGTTTCGCACCGGTCGGGCACAAGCAGCGCCGCGGCGACGGCCGCACGCCCGAGGGCGACTACATCATCGATCGGCGCAACCCCAACAGCGCCTTCCATCTTTCGCTCGGCATTTCCTATCCCGAAGTGCACGACCGAATGGCAGCGCAGGAAGCCGGCGACGACCCCGGCGGCGACATCTTCATCCATGGTCGGGGTCGCGACCACCGTCGATCGCGCGGCGACTGGACCGCCGGCTGCATCGCAGTCAGCGACCGGCAGATGGAACGGATCTACGCCATGGTGCGCACCGGTACGCCGATCACCGTCCTGCCCTAGGCCCGCCCTGCGGTCCGATGCGCAACGGGCGCCTCAGCCGCCGAAAAACGGATCGCTTCCCGGCGCCGCAACTATCAGCGTCCACCACAGCTTGCCGTCTGCATCCTGGTGCCAGGCGAAACCGGCTTCACGGGCGCGGGGGTCGAGCAATACGGCGCGGGTGTCGGGGCTGGCCATCCAGCCGTTGATCGTCTCCAGCTCGCTCTCGAAGGTCTCCGACACCGTCTTGCCAAGATACTCCCCACGATAGCCGGTCCGGGCGACCCGTTCGATCGGCGAGCTGCCGTCCGAGCCGAAGGCCCACGCACGGCCCTGAAAGGACATGTCGCGGGAATGGGCAGCGGCCGCCGAGGTCAGCTGTGCATTCCTGGAAAGCGGTGCCAGTCGCGACCGGGCACGCAGCGTATTGAGCGATTCGAGCGCGCGCCGCTCCACCCGCTCGGCATCGCCCGGGGCGATGCGATAGACCCGCTGCACCGGCTGACCGTCGGCACCGAGCGGTGCGATGGGCGGCGGCGTGGGTTCGCAGGCGGCCAGCGCGAGGAGCGCAATCGTCGGCAGAAGAAAAGGCAGGCGCCACATGTCGGTTTCCCGTCGTACAACGCCGGGTGGCCTAGCGCCTTCCACCGTCAGGCGCAAACCCAACTCGGCGTGAACAGGCCGCAACGGCCCCGACTGCGGCGCACTTGCATCGCCGCCCACAAATGGCTGGAGGTGTTGCCAATTTGACGAAGCCGCGGGCGTTCTCGGGGCGGGACGCCGTGACAGCGGTTGCATTTCAGGGAATGAGGTGCTTTTTCGGAACTCACGAGGTACAGACTAACGTGCCCCCGCTGTCCTCTGAAACAATGGGCGGTGGGCCATCTCTGGAGGTTGACATGAAGAAACTCGCTCTCGCGCTTGCGCTCACCGCCGCCGCCGGCACGGCCGCCTCGGCCGGAACCGCCGGTGGAAAGTTCGCCGACCCGGTCATCGAACCGCCGATCATCGTCGAGGAAACCCGCAAGTCCACGGCAGGGATCATCATTCCGATCCTGCTGCTCGTGGTCATCGCCGCGGCGGCTGCCTCGCGCTGATCCCGCCCAGGCGGAACGACAGGAAAGGGATGGAGGCCCCGCGCCTCCATCCCTTTTTTTCATTGCTGTCCGGCAGCGCCCCAACGACGGCCGCTTTCAGCCGACCCAGCCGGCCAGATTGTCGTCGATCACCGTGCAGAGCGCCTCGATATGCGCCGCCTCGGCATTCAGGCAGGGGATGTAGGTGAACGATTCGCCGCCTGCTTCCTCGAAGCTCTCGCGGATCTCCTCGTTGATCTCCTCCAGCGTCTCGATGCAGTCGGCCGAGAACGCCGGCGCGATCACCGCGATCCGCTTTACGCCGCTTTCGGCCAGCCGGGCGACTTCTTCCACCGTATAGGGCTTCAGCCATTCCTCGGGGCCGAAGCGCGACTGGAAGGTGGTGACGATGCGCTCCTCCGGCCAGCCCAGCCGCTCGCGCAGGAGCCGCGTCGTCTTCTGGCACTGGCAGTGATACGGGTCGCCTTCCATCAGATACCGCTTCGGCACCCCGTGATAGGACGCGACCAGCACCTCGGGCTTCTCCTCGGCGGCCTCCCAGGCGCGTTCGACCGACTGCGCCAGCGCCTCGACATAGGCGGGATGGTCGCAATAGGCCGGCACGGTGCGCACGCTTGGCTGCCATTTCTCTTCCTGCAGCGCCCGGAAGAACTGGTCGCAGGCGGTCGCGGTGGTGGCGCCGGCATACTGCGGATAAAGTGGAAAGAAGAGGATCTTCTCGCAGCCGGCCGCGACCATCGCCTTGACCTTGGAAGGCGTGGAGGGGTTTCCGTAACGCATGCAGAAATCCACCATCACCCGGTCTCCGTGGCGCGCCTGCATCGCCTTGCGGATGCCGGTGACCTGCTCCTTCGTGATCGTCATCAGCGGGCTTTCGCCTTTTTCCTCGTTCCAGATCGAACGATAGGCCGCGCCGGAGGAGAAGGGTCGCTTGCTCAGGATCACCAGTTGCAGCAGCGGCTGCCAGATCCACGGCGAGTAGTCGATCACGCGCCGATCCGAAAGAAACTCGTTCAGATAGCGTCGCATGGACCAGTAGTCATGATTGTCGGGCGTGCCGAGGTTGGCGATCAGGATTCCGATGCGCCCCACCGGCACGGCCGGGTGATCGGCCGGCGCATGCGGCAGCCGGCGCGCGCCCGCCCCCGCCCCGGTCACCGGACAGACGGCCGGACGCGGTTCGGTGGCGACATCGGGCCGCGGCGCGTCGGCCGGCTCCGTCTGCGGGGCGGGGGCCGGCCCCTTGGCCAGGCTGCCACCCGATTTGGAATCGAGCATCGGTATGTCCTGTTCTGGCGTTTGTCGGTGGCTGCGGCAATGCTGGGACATATAGGGTTTTCCCGCTGCGTCAACTTTGCCGCGGAAACGGCGCCGGATCCGGCAGTGGCCGCTCCTCGCTGCCCAGCGCGTCGGCCAGCCGCGCCCGCGCCGAACCGGGGGGAAGGGGCTGGGGTTGGCTCTCGTGCGGCGCCCAGCCGGTCAGGAAGATCAATTCGAAACTCGCGCGTATCCGCCCGCCCTCGGCCGGAAAGTTCCGGGCGTAAAGCCGTGACGCCTCGGCGAACAAGCTGCGCGGCGCCGGTCGGCGATGGCGCGCGTCCAGCGCATTTGTCTCGCCCATTGCCCTGAGGTCGTGCATAAGCGCGATGGCATCGGCATAGCTCGCCGTCAATTGAACGCTGTCCGCGACCGGCAGCGCAAGGCCGGCGCGCTGCAGCAGCGCCCCCAGATCGCGGATTTCCCCCATCGGCAGCACCCGGGGCGAGAGCCCGCCGGTCAGGGCCGCCTCCGCCTCGGCAAGCACTGCGCGCAATTCGGTCAGGGTCCGGCCGCCCGGAGCGACTGCGAGCATCAATCCGTCAGGGCAAAGCGCGCGGCGGCACTGCACCAGCTGGCCCACCGGATCTTCGGCCCAATGCAGCGCCATGGCGTGGATCACCAGATCATGCGCCGCTGGCGCAAGGTCAAGCGTGGGCGCATCGGCGACGATCCGCGCGCCGGGCAGCAGTTCCACCCAGAACGCCGGCCAGCCGGTGACGATCGCCGGGGCCGTAAAGCTTCTGTTAACCTCGGCGAGCCTTTCCTTGATCTCGGCGGCCGCCTCGATGTGCAGGAAGTCTGCCGGCGGCTGGCGGCGGGCGGCGCGGGCTCGAAACCGGTTCAGGGCGCGGCGGTCGGTCAGGTGAGCGGTCATGGGCGATCCGAAGGTCTTTCATGGCGGGAAGTAGGGGGCGGCGATGGGATTGCAAAGCGCACTGCGGCTGATCTACCCGGCCCAGTGCCTCTCCTGCGGCGCCCGCGTCGAGCAGGAGCACGCGCTCTGCCCCGAGTGCTGGCGCGATACGCCGTTTGTCGCCGGCACCGTCTGCGACGCCTGCGGCGTGCCGCTGCCCGGGGTCGAAGGGATGGATCCGGCCGGTACCCCGGTGCACTGCGACGATTGCCTGCGCCTCGCCCGGCCATGGCAGCGCGGGCGTGCGGCCATGCTCTATGCCGGCACGGCGCGGCGGTTGGTTCTCGGGCTGAAACATGGCGATCGGCTGGACCTCGCCCGCGCCTGCGGCCGCTGGCTGGCCGCCGCTGCCGCGCCGATCCTGCGCCCCGACATGCTGGTGGCGCCAGTGCCGCTGCACTGGACCCGCCTCTTGCGGCGGCGCTACAACCAGTCGGCGATCCTGGCGCAGGCGCTGGCTGCCGAGGCCGGGCTCGACGGCTGCCCCGACCTGCTGATCCGCCGCCGCCGCACCCCGACGCAGGAGGGCCGTGACCTCGCCGGCCGCCATGCCAATCTCGATGGCGCTCTGGCGCTGCATCCCCGTCGCAGCGTGCAGGCGGAGGGGCGCCATGTGCTGCTGGTGGACGATGTCATGACCTCGGGCGCGACACTGGCCGCCGCGGCCGATGCCTGCCTCGCCGGCGGCGCGCGCGAGGTCGATGTTGCAGTGCTGGTGCGCGTCCCGAAAGCAGAGTGATCGGCGCCGCTTACCCTCTTGAAGCCGGGGGGGAAGCCCTGTATGCCGCATCTCGGCCAAGGTGACGGGCGCCTGCCTGCCGCCTTCCGGGCGCGTAGCTCAGCGGTAGAGCACTACGTTGACATCGTAGGGGTCACTGGTTCGATCCCAGTCGTGCCCACCATTCACCGCCCGCCAGCGGGCAGACACCACCGGCGCCCGCGCGCCGAGACCGAAGGAGAGAGGCCATGAAGGTCTGCAATTCGCTCCGGTCCCTGAAGCAGCGCCATCGCGATTGCCGCGTGGTGCGCCGCAAGGGCCGCGTCTATGTGATCAACAAGACCCAGCGCAAGTTCAAGGCGCGCCAGGGCTGACAGCATCGTCGGCGCCGCGGCAGGCGTCGGCACTGCGCAATTGGGGGGTGTCGGCACGGCCGGCACCCCCCTTCTTGTCGCGTCGTGGAAATCTGCATCGAATCGGCAGGAATTCCACATGCGGGGCTGGCCGGTGCCTGCGGCCGGATTACTTCGCCTATCAGTCAAGGCGCCAGAGTTGCCGCTAGGGGAACCGGGAGGTCCGGCCGGAGCGTGATCGCTCCGGCCGCCTGCGTTCCGGAGGCACAGGACAGACTTGCCACGACCGCTCATCAGGGCGTGGTGCGGGGGCGAGTCGTTTCCTCAACCCGCATGCCCCTTTCGCCGTCAGCCGGCAGACTTCGCTGGCCTTCTTACCTGCCGACCTTCCCGCAGCCAGGCCGCGATGGCAAGGCCTGCGGCGAGCGCCAGCCATGCCCAGGGCGGCAGCAGGCCAGACACCCGCAGATCTTCGGTGGCCCAGGCCGCGCGCGGGGTGACGCCGATCCAGCCTCGGCCGGCGGCGGCGCGTCCCTCGCGGACCTGGCGGATATCGGGGAGGCCCTCGGCAATGTCCTGCACCCCGCCGCGCGTCGCAGAGGCGAGCGGCGCCACATCCCCGGAAGTCGCCACCGTCTCCTCGAACTCGCGCGGCGCGGCGGGACCAAGCGCCACCACTGCCTCAAGCGTACCGTCCGATAGTCGCCAGAGCCCGATTTCCGGCGCATCCCACTCGGCCGAAAACCGACCCGGCGACGTTTCGTCAAGCTCCAGAACCACCTCCGTGCCGTCAGGCCCGGTCAAAGTGACCGGCCCGGTCTCCTCCGACAGGGTGCGTCGGGTGATGGTGATGCGCTGTCCCCGGGCCGTGGCAGTCAACGCCTCTTCTTCCAGTTCCGGCTCGCCCATCATCCAGTGCGCGAGGCGGCGCAGCAACTCCATCTGCGGCCCGCCGCCCTCCAGCCCGCGGTCCCACAGCCAGGCGTGATCCGAGGCGAGCAGCGCCAGCCGTCCTTCGCCGACGCGGTCGAGGATCAGCAGCGGCCGGTCCTCGGGCCCGCTCATCACCGCCTGTCCGCCGGTCTGTTCCAGTTCCACCAGCCGGAACCAGCGCCCCCAGTCCGGCTCCGCCTCCGGCGCGTCGCCATTGCCATCCAGCCCCTCGGTCACCGGGTGGCGGTGGCCGAGGTCGGTCAGGCGCGGCAGGAAACCCTCCTCGAACACCCGCGCCGTCGGCTCTGCCGGAAAGGCGAAGCCCAGCGGTGACCGCCAGACGCTCTCGACCCCGGCAAGCTCGGGTCCCGCGGCGACCAGAACTGCGCCGCCACGTTCCACATAACGACGCACATTGTCGAAATAGGAGGGCGGCAGGATGCCTCGGCGGCGGTATCGATCGAAGATGATCAGATCGAACTCGTCGATCTTCTCGATGAACAGCTCGCGTGTGGGAAAGGCGATCAGCGACAGTTCCGACACCGGCACCCCGTCCTGCTTGTCGGGCGGACGCAGGATGGTGAAGTGCACCAGATCCACCGAGGCGTCGGATTTCAGCAGATTGCGCCAGGTGCGCTGGCCGGCATGCGGTTCGCCCGAGACCAGAAGCACCGACAGCCGGTCGCGCACGCCGTTGATCTGCACCACGGCGGCATTGTTGCGCTCGGTCAGTTCGCCCGCGATCGGCTCGACCTCGAACTGAAGCACGTTCATCCCGCCGCGCTCCAGCGTTACCGGCAGCTCCAGCGGCTCGCCCACCGGCACCGACACCACCCGTGCTTCGTCGCCGTTCAACGACAGGGAAAGCCGCGCGCTGCCGGCATGTTCGGGCGGAACCGGCCCCTGATCCTCGACCATCAGGGTCAGACTGACCGGCTCGCCGAGAATGGCGAAGGCCGGGGCATTGCGCACGATCAGCCGGCGGTCCCAGTCGTCCGACCGCCCGGTGATCAGCGCGTGCAGCGGGGCGGGCATGTCGGGCGCCAGGTCTATGTCGTGGATCCGCCCGTCGGTGATCAGGATCGCCCCGGCGATCCGGTCGCGCGGCTCTTCCGACAGTGCCGCAGCAAGGGCGCCCATCGCCAGCGTGCCGGCATTCTCCGGGCCGTCGCCCAGGCGGATGACCCGCACCTCGGTATCGGGCAGCCGCGCCAGCCGCTCCTCGACATGTTCAAGGGCCGCCGCAGTCTGGTCGGCGCGGTCGGAGAGTCGGTTCGAGGCCGTCTCGTCCACCACCACCAGAACGATGTCGGCCAACGGGTTGCGCTCTTCGGTCTGCAGCGAGGGGTTGGCCAGTGCCGCAAGCAGCGCGACCGCCGTCAGTCCACGCAGCCACCAGCCCGGCAAGCCACGCCAGAGCGCGAGCGCCACCATCGCCGCGCAGAGCGCGGCCGCCAGCCAGATCGCCGGCATCGGCACCAGCGGATCGAGCAGGATCGCATGCGCCCCCGTCATCGCGGCCCCCTCATTGTCCCAGCCGCTCCAGCAGCGCCGGCACATGCACCTGGTCGGATTTGTAGTTGCCGGTCAGCACATGCATGATCAGATTGACGCCGAAGCGATGCGCGATCTCGCGCTGCCGGTCGCCGCCCCGGCCGCGGCCGATCTGCATCATCGGTTCGCCCCGTTCGTTCACCGCCCAGGCTGCGGCCCAGTCGTTTCCGCCGATGACAACCGGGGTCACCCCGTCATTGAGGTTGCGGAACGGCATGCCATCGGCACGCTCGGCATCGGCCGGCGCCGCCTCGACCCAGACCTCGCCGTTGTGGCGGCCGGGGAAGTCCTGGATCAGATAGAAGGTGCGCGTCAGCACGTGGTCGCCCGGCACCGGCTCCAGTGGCGGGATGTCCAGCGGCCGCGCGATCTCCTGCAGCCGCCGGCCGGCGGGCGAGGAGAAGCCGAAGCCGGCCATGTCGGCGTCGCGGGTATCGAACAGGATCATCCCGCCGGCGCGCAGATAGCGGTTGAGCCGGGCATAGGCCGCATCGGACGGGGTGGGCTGGGCTTCGGTGATCGGCCAGTAGAGAAACGGGAAAAAGGCCAGTTCGTCGGCTTCGAGATCGATGCCGATGGGCTCGGCCGGCTCCACCGAGGTGCGGCGAAAGAGCGTCTGCGAGAGACCGCGCAGCCCCGCCGCGGCCACCTGATCGACCCGGGGGTCGCCGGTGAGCACATGCGCGAGCACCGTCTCGCCGGTCGCCCGCAGTGCCAGCCGGTCGTCGCGCGCCGTGCCGGCGTCGGGCGCCCCCGGCTGGGTCTGGGCTGCTGCGGGCCCCGGCAGCGCAAGCAGGACCAGCACCAGCGCCGTCGTGCCACCGCGCAGCGTTCCGCCCACCAGCCGCCCCGAGACCTTAAGCGAGGCGAGAATGTCGACAAGCAGCAGCAGCAGCGCGGCCGCCAGCAGCGCCCCCTTCAGCGGGGTCTCGCTCGCCTGCCGCAGCCCCTCCACCGGGATTCGCGCCGGCCAGACGGCTGGCGCAAGACCGGTGTCCGGGCCGATCACGTTCACGGCGAATCGTCGGCCGTCCGACGCATAGACACCGGGCGCGAGCGGCTCGGCCCCGGCTTCGGCCGCCAGCGCCGCGGCCAGGGTCTCGCCGGGCACGCCGGGCCGGTTGCCGGCATCGCGCACGGTGCCGAAGCCGTCGAGCAGACGCTCCGGGGTCCAGGTGGAACCGGCGAGGTCATCGGCGTCGGGCCGCCCCGGGCGGGTCGACACCGCCAGCCGTTCCAGCATCTGCACGAACAGACCGGAGAGCGGCAGCGTGGACCATTCGGCATTGGCGGTGACATGGAACAGCACCACCTGCCCCTGCCCCAACGGCCGGCGGGTCACCAGCGGCGTGCCGTCGGCCAGCTGGGCGATGGTGCGCTCGGCCAGTTCCGGGTCTGGCTGGGCCAGAACCTGCGCCGTGACGGTCACATCCTCGGGCACGTTCAGCCCGGCGAAGGGCGAACCATCGGCGAATGGTTGCAGCGCCCGCGGCTCGCCCCAACTCATGGCGCCGCCGACCATGCGCCCCCCGGCGCGCAGCCGAACCGGCATCAGCGCATCCAGCTCGCCACGGCTCACTTCGGAGCCCGCCAGCCGCGGGCCGGCGAAGCGGACGAGCAGGCCGCCCTTCTCCATCCATTCCACCAGCATGTCCGCCTCGAGTTCGGTGACACGGGCAATATCGGCGAGGATGATGACCTCGGGCGCCGCCAGCAGGATGTCGTCGATGCCGCCGTCGATCAGGTCCGCCACCGGCTCCAGCGCCTGCCGCAGATAGAAAAGCGGCGAGAGCAGTTCCAACCCCTCGCGGCCATCGCGCGGGGCCAGCAGCGCAACCTTGCGCCGCTGCAGCGCATCATCGGTCAGGCTTACGGCACCGGCACTGCGCACTCCCTGTATCTGAAAGCGCGTCAGCCGGTTGCGCAGCTCCGGCTGCAGCGAAAGGGCAAAGCCTGCCTCGGATTCGCCGGGTTCGAACACGGCGATGCCGCGGGCCAGTTCACGCTCCACGCCCGAAGGGTCGGGCCCGTGGGCGGTGACCACGGCCTCCGCCGCCCCTTCTGCCGGGCTGCGGATCGCGGTCAGCCGTATCAGACCGTCCTCGAACACCGGCGGGCGCAGCGCCAGAATTGGCCGCGGGCTTTCGATCACCCGCACCGGGCCGCGCGTCTCCAGCGCTTCCAGCGCCGCGGCGCGGCTTTCCCGCGCCAGACCGTCGGAAAGCCAGACTGTCTCGAATCCCTCGGCCGGCAGGGCGGCGAGGAAAGCGTCCAGCCCCGCACCGCCCGGCGCCCGTGGCTGCGGCGCGACCCCCCCAAGCCGCTCGGCCCAGTGTTCGGCCGGACGAAACGCCAGAGCCCCGGACGGCGGCGCACTCAGACTGGCAACCGCCACCGGCCGGCCGGCCCGCCCCGCCTCGGCCAGCAGCGTCGCGATCCGCGCTTCCTGCCGCGACCAGTCGCGCGCGCTGGCCCAGGAGGCGTCCGAGACGATCAGCAGCGGCCCGGTGCCATCCGCCCGCGTCTGCGGGTTCAGCACCGGCCCGGCCAGCCCGACGATCACCGCCGCCACGGCAAGAAGCCGCAGCGCCAGCAGCCACCAGGGCGTGCGATCGGTCTCGGACTCATCCTCCTTCAGACCGAGAAGCAGCGCAACGCCGGGGAAGCGTCGCACCACCGGCGCCGGCGGCACGGCCCGCAGAAGCCACCACAGCGCCGGCAGTGCCAGCAGCGCCAGCAGCAGGCCAGGAGCGGCAAAGCCGATGGGGCCGAGCATCGTCATCCGCGCACCCGTTCCAGCGACCGATGGAGCCACATCAGCGCGACCATCGGCGCGTCGCCGGTATGGTGGCAGGTGAAATGCCAGCCCGTCAGCCGCGCCAGCGCCGCCAGCCGATCCTTACGTTCCGCAAGGCGCGCCAGATAGCGGCCGCGCAGATCGCCGGCCTTCAGCGTCTCATGCCGCAGCCCGCCGCCCATGCTTTCGAAAATCGTCCGCCCGTCGAAGGGAAAGCCTTCCTCCACCGGATCGAGGAGCATCATGAGCGCGCCCTTCACACCGCGGTCGGCCGCCGCGGTCAGCGCCGCCTCCACCGGCGCGGGGTCGCCGAGGAAATCCGACAGGAAGACCGCCCGCGCATGCGGCGCGAGACCGGAGGTGTCGGGCGCGCCGTAATCCGTCGCACCGGTGTCACAGAGCCGGCCGGCGAGCCGCTGCAGCTGCATCTGCCCGGTTCGCGGCGGCAGCGCAGCCGAGGTCAGCCCCACGCGCTCACCCGCCCGCACCAGCAAAACCGCAAGGCTCAGGGCCAGCAGGCGCGCGCGATCCACCTTGGGCGCGCGGTCGCGGCTGCCGGAAAACTCCATCGACCGGGCGGAATCCACCCACAGTGCCACCGACTGCGCCGCCTGCCACTCGCGCTCACGCACGAAATGCTGGTCCGACAAGGCCGAGCGGCGCCAGTCGATCAGCCGCTGAGCGTCGCCGGCATGGGCCGACCGGTATTGCCAGAACTCGTCGCCGATCCCGGCGCGCCGGCGGCCATGCTCGCCCAGCATCACCGTGGCGGCCAGATGCTCGGCCTCGGCAAGCAGAGGCGGCAGGCTCGCCGCCAGGCCCTCGGCGCGATGGCGCAGCGCGGCAGGCAGGGGGGCGGTCAAGCCGCGGCCTCGGTGCGCGTCACCTCCGCCGCCACGCGATGGATCACGTCCGAAAGGTTCTCGCCGCGCGCGCGGGCGGCGAAGCCGAGGGCCATGCGGTGGCTCAGCACCGGCCGGGCCATGGCCAGCACATCCTCGGCCGAGGGGGCGAGGCGGCCATCAAGCAGCGCTCGCGCCCGCACCGTCAGCATCAGGGCCTGCGCCGCGCGCGGCCCGGGCCCCCAGCTGACCGTCTCGTTCACCAGAGGCAGTGCCTCGGGCACGCCGGGGCGGCAGGCGCGCACCAGATCGAGGATCGTCTCGACGACCGATTCGCCCACCGGCATCTGCCGCAGCACCCGCTGCGCGCTCAGCAACTCGTCGGCGGTGAACACCTGCTCGGAGTCGGCCTCGTCCGTCCCGGTGGTGGCGATCAGGATGTCGCGCTCGGTGTCGCGGTCGGGGTATGCGACATCGACCTGGACGAGGAAACGGTCGAGTTGCGCTTCGGGCAGCGGATAGGTTCCCTCCTGCTCGATCGGGTTCTGCGTGGCCAGAACGTGGAACGGCCGGCCCAGAGGCATGTGCCTGCCCGCCACCGTCACCTCGCGCTCCTGCATTGCCTGCAGCAGCGCCGACTGGGTGCGGGGAGAGGCGCGGTTGATCTCGTCGGCCATCAGCAGCTGACAGAAGATCGGCCCTTCGATGAAGCGGAAGGCGCGGGAGCCGTCCGGCAGGGTGTCGAGCACCTCGGAACCGAGAATGTCGGCCGGCATCAGGTCGGGCGTGAACTGGATGCGCGCGCCCGTCAGCCCCATGACCGTGGAAAGCGTATCCACAAGTCGTGTCTTGCCGAGACCCGGCAGGCCGATCAGCAGTGCATGCCCGCCGCAGAGCATGGCCGACAGCGTCAGTTCCACCACCCGCTCCTGGCCGATGAAGCGCCGGTTGATGCTGGCGCGGGCGCGACCCAGCCGTTCTCCCAGCGCCTCGATCTCGGCCACGAGGGCGGCAGTGTCGGCAGTCGGGGCTTCGCTCATGGGGTCCTCCGCACGTGGCGTTCGCCCGCCACCGTCCTATATGCTGTCTGTAAGCTAACTATGCCAATCGTGAGCCATGGCAAAAACAATGCGCACACAAAACCTCGTGAAACCTTCCGCCGAGAGTCTTGCCGCCTCTGCCGGCGCGGCCGCGAAGGGCGGCCTGCCACCGGTGGAGAAGTGGAATCCGCCCTTCTGCGGCGACATCGACATGCGGATCGCGCGTGACGGCACGTGGTTCTACCTCGGCACGCCGATCGGCCGGCCGGCACTGGTGAAGCTCTTCTCGAACATCCTGTGGCGCGAGGGCGACCAGTATTTCCTTGTCACGCCCGTCGAGAAGGTGGGGATCACCGTCGATGACGCGCCCTTCGTTGCGGTGGATTTCGAGGTCGAAGGTCAAGGCCGCGACATGCGGCTGACCTTCGTCACCCGAACCGAGGACCGGGCAACCGCCGGCCCCGAGCACCCGATCCGCGTGGACCGCGACCCGGAGACCGGCGAGCCCGCGCCCTATATCCTGATCCGCCGCAACCTTGAGGCGCTGATCGACCGCAAGAGCTTCTATCGCCTCGTCGATCTCGGCCGTCACGAGGAGCGCGACGGCACCCGCTGGTTCGGCCTCTGGTCCGGCGGGGTGTTCTTTCCGCTGATCCCGTCGGCGGAACTGGCCTGAGGGCCGCGGGCGCCGGCCTACTGCCGGGTCACGACCAGCTGGCGAACCGCGGCGCGCCCCTCGCCGCCCGGCCAGTGCAGCGCGACGAGATACGTGCCCGGATCCAGATCGGTCGACATCTGTGCGATGTCGAATCCGCCCCCTGCCTGCGCCTCCTGCAACGCGCCGCCGTCGCTGTCGGACAACTGCATCACCAGCGGCCCTCCGAGGCTGAGACCCTGCAGGTCGAAGCGCCCGCCTTCGGTCACGGCGAAGCCGAACCAAAGGGTCGCCGCGGTCTCGGTCCTGCTCGCCTCGATCACCTCGGCCAGCGCGCCGAGTTCGATCACCGTCCCCGGCGCCGGCGGCTCCAGGGAGGTGCCCGTGGCAAGCCCGCCGGGCGGCGGTGCGGCGGGAGCCGCGGGTCCGCCCACCGTGGCAACGGCAAGCGTGTAATCGCCGCCGCCGCCCGCATAGCCGAGCACACGCAGGCAGTACTCGCCTGCCGGAAGGGGCGCGACAATCTCGCTGTCGGTGCCCATGCCGGGGGCGTCGTCGTTCTCGGCCACCAGGCTGCCGCGTGCATCGTAAAGCTCTAGCATCGTGTCGAAACTGGTGCTGCGTGCCGTCAGCCGGGCCTCCGCCTGTGCCGTGGCGGACAGCGACCAGTCCGCCCAGCCGTCGCGCTCGACCTGCCCGGTCAGCGCCAGTGCCGGCAGGCCCGATCCGATCGCAGCGCCCAGCGCCACCGTCCGCGCGGGGTCGCCGCAGGGCGCATCGCCGGCCATGCTGCCGCCGGTTCCGGGAAAGCCGGGCAACGGCCCGGGCGACGCCGCCCCCGGCATTCCCGGCCCCGGCGAAAGACCCGCTGGAGCCGTTCCTTCCGAAAGCGCCAGCACCGCCTCACCACCCGCACCGGCGAAACCACGCACCGTGGCGCAATAGCTGCCGGCAGACAGAGCCACGATGATCTCGCTGTCGGTCCCACCCTGCGGCCGGTCGTCGTTCTCGGCAATGAAACCGCCGCTTGCATCGTGCAGTTCCAGCACGGTGTCGAAGCCCTGCCGGCCCAGTGCCTCCAGTGTCAGCCCGGCGTCTGCGACAAGCACGAAGAGGACGTCCTGCCGCGAAGCGTCGCCGACCCGGACCGGCACTTCCTGCCGCCCGAAACCCTGCGCCAGCTGCCCGGCATCAAGCGTCAGCGCCGGGTCGCCACATGGCGCATCGGTCATCGCCGGTCCCGGCATGGGGGCGCCGCCAACTGCGGATTCCGACAGCACCACCTGCACCGCGCCGCCACCGCCGCCCCAGCCACGCACGCTGATGCAATAGTCGCCGGGCGCCAGCCTCTCGATGATCTCGCTGTCGGTGCCGCCCTGCGGGCGGTCGTCGT
>SLBI01000127.1 GCA_007126375.1 Paracoccaceae bacterium | reverse complement strand
GCGGTCGGGGCTGTGGCTGACGCGCGGCGCGCGGACGCCCTCGGGTTGCGGCGTCAGCCGCGCGGCGGCGGCGCGGGCGGTGTCGGGCGGGCAATCGTGGTAGAAGATCTCCAGCGCCGCAGCCGCCGGCACGCGGCTGCCGCCCGGCACGGGGTCCAGATGCGCGCCGATGCCGATGGCGGTGGGGTCGGCCGCCACAAAGGGCGCGATCATCTCGGGGAAATCGACGCCCGAGGGCAGCATCATGCCGCAGACATAGACGATACGCGCCACCCGGTCGGGGTGATCCTGGGCGAGCTGCGTCGCCAGCACCCCGGCGCCGCTGTGCGCGACCAGCACCGCCGGGCCTTCACAGGCCATCAGCGCCGCGCGGGCATGGGCGACATGGTCGGCGAAGGTGACCCGCTCCGGCGGCTGCCCATCCACGCCGTTGCCCGGCAGGTCAAGCGCCGTGCAACGCCAGCCCGCCGTCGACAGCGCGCCGGTCTGCGATGGCCAGACCCAGCTGCCCTGCCAGGCGCCGTGGATCAGGATCGCCTCACGCGGCATCGCATCGCGCCGCGGCATTGCGCCCGCCCCCCGGATCGGCGCCCGGGCCCGTCGCCCCGCCCATCCACCCGCTCCTGGCGCGGGCGCCGAGTTCCGTTGCGGGCCGCTCAGGCATAGGTGCGCGCATACATTTCGCGCAGATGCCCCTCCACCGTGGTCGGCGGGTATCGCGGCGCCTCGCCCGGCAAGGCGCAGCCCGGCAGGCAGACCACCGGCTCGTCGGGGTTGCCGGAAAAGAAGAAGGGCACCGAATACCGCTCGCGCCCCGAGACATTCACCACGCGGTGCAGTGTGGAGCGGTAGCGGTCGTTGGTCCAGCGCGCGATCATGTCGCCGAGATTGACGACATAGCTGTCCGCGAGCGGCGGCGCATCGACCCAGCCGGCCGCCTCGTCATGCACCTGTAGCCCGCCGGCCTCGTCCTGCATCAAGAGCGTCAGCGCGCCCCAGTCGCAGTGCGCGCCGCAGCCCTTTTCGCCAGGCAGGGGGGTCGCCGGCTGCGGCGGGTAGTGGATCAGCCGCAGGTTGCTCATCGGCTGGCGGCAGAAGCCGTCGAAATGATCTTCGGGCAGGTCCAGCGAGAGCGCGAGGCCCCGCATGAGCCGCGCCGACAGTTCCTGCATCGCGTCGAAATAGGCTTCCATCGTGGCCCGGAATTCGGGCATGCCCTCGGGCCACTGGTTCGGGCCATGGTTGAACTTGCCGGCCCGCACGCGCGGGTCGTCCAGCGGCAGATCCTCGCCCGAATAGAAGGACTCCTTCAGGTCGGGCGGCGCACCGGCTTCCAGCGTCTGCCCGCGGATCGGTTCATAGCCGCGGTTGCAGGGGCTTTTCGCCATGCTGACGGCCATCTTCTGTGCCTCGGGCAGGGTGAAGAAGGACGCCGCCTGCATCAGCACCCGTGCCCGCAGCCCCGCATCAATGCCGTGCCCCACGACATACATGAATCCCTTGTCGAGGCAGGCCGCCCGGATCGCCCGGCCCACCTGCGCCCGCACCAGGGGGGCGTCCGAGGCCAGTCCCGAAATATCCACCACCGGCAAGGCCAGCCCCGACCGTTCCGTAGCCTGTGCGTCCATGGTTGCGTTCCCCTGTTTGGTCACCATCATCGCGCGCCGGGGGACGCGGGTCAAACCGGCATCCGGTTCGACCCTGCATGCGCTCATTTCCTGCCCACGAAAGCGGCAGGAGACGCCCGGATGGATGACGCGATGGTCTGTTCCGGACGGGCGAGCGACCATGCCACCTCGGCGCCATGGATGGATTCTGGAGACATCGGGTGGCTTTTGTGGCAAACGTCCGCGACAGGCAGCGTGGCTTGATGTCGATCGCGGCAGAAAACCGTGAACCTTTCAGTTCCTGTCGGGCGCCAACACCTACCGCAATGCCGGCCATGTCGCGGCTCGGTCGCGGTCAGCAGAAGGGGCGCCGTCATGCAGGTCCCCGATCGCAACCTTCGCAAGCCTGCCCGACCGATCCCTCGTGACGGATACCCCGAGAACCGCTGCAGACGGGCCGTGGCAGGCGGCTGGATCAATGTCGGAACGGTCATCCCCGTCGGCGGCCCCGGTGACAGGGAAACGTGGTGGAGCCTTGCAGACCGCTTCGGCCTCCGCCCGTGGGAGATCATCTGGGCGAACTTCGAGACCGACGTGCCCGAAGAGGTGAACTGGTATCTGCGGGAGTATGTCGGTTGCCACAAACTCGGACCGCGCGGGCGCAACCAAAGCTTCGACGGTGCAGACCCCGGGCTGATCCTCCTTCCCTTCGACGATGCCACCGTCGCCCTGCTCGCCGAGCGGAAACGGGGCAGCAAGCCTCGTCAGCCCGACATTATCGACGCACGCTGGCCCGACCGGCAGCCGGATCTGAGGGCCGGTGAGTTGCTGGCCGACCTGATGGTGAAGCATGCCTTCCGTGAGGCGGCAAGCTGGGCGCGAAACGACCTCGCGTTCGATCCCGTGCAGGCGGCGAAGGACATGGAGGGAAACCTCGGGCGCGAACTTGCCAAGTCCATCACCTATCCGTTCCGGGAGATGAGCAAGGACCAGCAACGCGTGATGGAAATCCGCCGCGACATCTATTCGGGCTTCGCCGCAGGTGTCGCAAGCGTTCTAGGCGCGGAAAAGCACACCATCGGCATCGGCAGCGGTCGGTTTCGGGTTTTCCGCGAAAAGGGGCGGGACCATGCCAGCCGGCTCACACGGCTGCAGCGATACCAGTTGGCGCTCGCCCTGTGCGAAGGCCGGCAGCGCCGGCGTATGGGTTCGGACAATCCCCTGACCGAAAGGCAGGCACGCGGCTGCATGTCTCCGTCCTCTCTGCAGCTGGCCGTCGAGGAGCGGCTTTCCTCCATGCGGCACTTGTACCGCAACGAGTGACGGCAGGCGCAAGTCCGGTCCGGTCAGGTGCGCCAAGCCCGGAGACGGCTGTCCCGTCCCACCGGAAACGGCTCCGGGATGGCATTGACGGCGCCCTGAATCCTACGCATATGCCGGCGATGATCGAGCTCTCGCGCATCCGCAACTTCTCCATCGTGGCGCATATCGACCACGGCAAATCCACCCTCGCGGACCGGCTGATCCAGCTGACCGGGACGGTGGCCGAACGCGACATGAAGGAGCAGATGCTGGATGCGATGGACATCGAGCGCGAGCGCGGCATCACCATCAAGGCCAACACCGTGCGGATCGAATACCCTGCCCGCGACGGCCAGACCTACATCCTCAACCTGATCGACACGCCCGGACACGTCGACTTCGCCTATGAGGTCAGCCGCTCCATGCGCGCGGTCGAGGGCTCGCTGCTGGTGGTGGACGCAAGCCAGGGCGTGGAGGCGCAGACGCTGGCCAACGTCTATCAGGCGATCGACGCCGACCACGAGATCGTGCCGGTCCTGAACAAGATCGACCTGCCCGCCGCCGACCCCGACCGGGTGAAGGCGCAGATCGAGGACGTGATCGGCCTCGACGCCTCGGACGCCATCCCGATATCCGCCAAGTCCGGCCTTGGCATTCCCGATGTGCTGGAGGCCATCGTCACCCGTCTGCCGCCGCCGAAGGGGGATCGCGACGCCCCCCTCAAGGCGATGCTGGTGGACAGCTGGTACGACCCCTATCTCGGCGTTGTGGTGCTGATCCGGGTGATGGACGGCGTCATCCGCAAGGGCGACCGCATCAAGATGATGCAGACCGGCGCCATCCACGGGATCGACAAGCTCGCCGTGTTGAAACCGCAGATGATCGACTCGCCCGAACTGGGCCCGGGCGAGATCGGCATCTTTACCGGCTCGATCAAGCAGGTCCGCGACACCCGTGTCGGTGACACCATCACCCATGAGAAGAAACCATGCGCGGCACCGCTGCCGGGCTTCAAGCCCTCGGTCCCGGTGGTGTTCTGCGGCCTCTTCCCGGTCGATGCGAACGACTTCGAGGATCTGCGCGACGCCATCGAGAAACTGGCCCTCAACGATGCGAGCTTCACTCACGAGATGGAAACCTCCGCCGCGCTCGGCTTCGGCTTCCGCTGCGGCTTCCTCGGCCTGCTGCATCTCGAGGTGATCCGCGACCGGCTGGAGCGCGAATACGACCTCGACCTCATCACCACCGCGCCCAGCGTGGTCTACCACGTTCACATGCGCGACGGCACGATGCGCGAACTGCACAACCCCGCCGACCTGCCCGACCTGACCCATGTCGCGCACATCGAGGAGCCGCGCATCAAGGCCACCATCCTCGTCCCCGACGAATACCTCGGCGACGTGCTCAAGCTCTGCCAGGACCGCCGTGGCGAGCAGCTGGAGCTGACCTATGCCGGCTCCCGCGCCATGGTGGTCTACGACCTGCCGCTCAACGAGGTGGTGTTCGACTTCTACGACCGGCTGAAATCGGTCACCAAGGGCTATGCCAGCTTCGACTACCAGATGACCGGCTACCGCGAGGACACGCTGGTCAAGATGCAGATCCTCGTGAACGACGAGCCGGTGGACGCGCTCTCCATGATGGTCCACCGCGACCGCGCCGAGATGCGCGGCCGGGCGATGTGCGAAAAGCTGAAGGACCTCATCCCCCGCCACATGTTCAAGATCCCCGTCCAGGCGGCCATCGGCGGCCGCGTCATCGCCCGCGAGACCATCGCAGCGCTGCGCAAGGACGTGACCGCCAAATGCTACGGCGGCGACGTGACGCGCAAGAAGAAGCTGCTGGAGAAGCAGAAGGCCGGCAAGAAGAAGATGCGCCAGTTCGGCAAGGTCGAGATCCCGCAGCAGGCCTTCATCTCGGCGCTGAAGATGGACAGCTGACCCCGCCCTGACCCCCCGCTCCGCACAAAGGGCCGCGCCCGACACTGGGAGGGCGCCTCCGCGGCCTGTGGTAGGCGCTTTATCCCGAAAGCCCGCCGGTCGCATGTGCGGTTTGGGACACCAACAAGAGCGC
>SLBI01000310.1 GCA_007126375.1 Paracoccaceae bacterium | reverse complement strand
GCCTTCGACCTGTCGATCAGCAACAACGTATCCTATGTCGATCCGCTGATGCGCAGCGTGATGCTCTACACCACCGACAACATCACCGGCACGCCGTTCCGCAACGCCTCGGGCTACAGCAATCCCGAAATGGACCGGGTCGTCGAGGCGGCGGCCGTCGAGACCGACGAGGCCCGGCGGCGCGCGCTGCTGCACGAGTTCCAGGCCATCGCGCTCGAGGACCTGCCGGTTCTGGTGGTCGCCTTCAGGCACAACATGACGCTGGCGCAGCCGAAGGTGCGCAACCATTCGATCCGTCCGGAGTGGATGTACGACACCTGGAAGGACCTTTGGCTGGCACAGTGAAGTTGCGGCGGCACGGTGGCCTGGTGGCGGCGACGGTCCGCCCCCTAGTCCGCCGGCTGCTTCAGGCGATCCCGACGCTGTTCGGGATCGTCCTGATTTGCTTCGTGCTGATGAGCCTTGCACCGGGCGACATGGTGGACATCCTGTCGGCCGAAGGGCAAATCTCCGACCCTGAGGTGCTGGCGCGCATGCGCGCGCTCTACGGTCTGGACGTGCCGGTCCCTCAGCAGTTCCTCAACTACGTCGCGGGCGTGCTTACGCTGGATTTCGGCTATTCCTACAGACATGCGCGGCCAGTTCTGGACATCATCCTCGACCGGCTGCCGGCGACGATCCTGCTGATGACGACCGGCCTCGTCGCGGCCGTGCTTCTGGGGATGCTGGCCGGGGCGGTGGCGGCACTGCGCGTCAACACAGTGACGGACGCCATCCTGTCGATCCTGGCGGTGGTGTTCTTCGCCATGCCCAGCTTCTGGTTCAGCCTGATGCTGGTGGTGCTCTTTTCGGTCAAGCTGGGCTGGCTGCCGGTCGCAGGCATGCAGACCATCGGCGCGAGTCATGCCGGCATCCTCGCGCAGTTGCTGGACATCTCGCGCCATCTGGTGCTGCCGGCGCTGTCGCTGGCGCTGTTCTACGCGGCGATCTACGCCCGGGTGATGCGCTCCTCCATGCTGCAGGTCTACAATCTCGACTTCGTGCGCACAGCGCGGGCCAAGGGGCTGGGCGAGCGACGCATCCTGCTTCGCCATGTGCTGCGCAACGCGCTTCTGCCCGTCGTCACGCTGATCGGCATCCAGTTCGGCACGATGCTCGCCGGCTCGGTGGTGATCGAGAGCGTGTTCAGCTGGCCCGGGCTCGGCACGCTGCTGCTTGAATCCGTGACGAGCCGCAACTTTCCGCTGATGATGGGCATCATGATCTTCTCGTCGGTGCTGGTGATCCTGGCCAATCTGGTGGTGGACATCGTCTACCGGCTGCTCGACCCGCGCATCTCGACGCGATGACAACGCCCGCCACCCCCTCGCGGCACGGACCGGACGGGCTGCGCCTGCTGCTGCGGCGCTTTGCGCGCAACCGCGCGGCAGTGTTCGGCATGGCGCTTCTACTCATCGTCTGCGCGATGGCGGCCAGCGCGCCCTGGCTTTTCCCGCGCAACCCGCTGCACATCGTCGGCCCCCCGGAGCTCTGGCCCCTGCAGGACCCGCGCTTTCCGCTCGGCACCGATGCGATCGGGCGCAACATCGCCGCGCTGATCTTCCACGGCGCCCGCACGGCGCTGGCCATCGGAGTTGTGGCAAGCCTCGTCTCCTGCATGATCGGTGTCGGCGTCGGCGCGCTCGCGGGGTATTTCGGCGGCTGGCTGGACGATGTTCTGATGCGTATCACCGAGATGTTCCAGACCATCCCCAATCTCGTTTTCGTTCTGGCCATCGTCTCGGTGCTTGGCGCTGACATCGTCACCGTTGTTCTCGCGATCGGCGCGGTGTCCTGGACATCCATGGCGCGGATCGTGCGGGCCGAGTTCCTGTCCTTCCGCGATCAGGAATTCGTCGCCGCCGCCCGCACCGTCGGGATGAGCAATGCGAGGATCATTCTCTCCGAGATCCTGCCCAACGCCCTGCCATCGGTGATCGTCTATGCCTCGTTCCTGGTCGCGGCGGCGATCCTGTTCGAGGCCGCCCTGGCGTTTCTGGGCCTGAGCGATCCCACCATCGCCTCCTGGGGGCGGATGGTCGGCGAGGGACGGATGACGCTGCGCAGCTCCTGGCACATCGCCGCGATCCCGGGAGTGGCGATCCTGTTGACCGTTCTGGCGCTGAACCTCATCGGCGACGGGCTCAACGACATCCTGAACCCGCGGCTCAGGCAATGACAGCCGATGCCGCACCGAACCCGCTTCTCAGCGTGCGCGACCTCGGGGTGGCCTTTACCGGGCTCGAGGCGGATGTGCATGCTGTTGACGGGGTCAGCTTCGATCTCGCTCCGGGCGAAACACTGGCGCTGGTCGGGGAATCCGGCTCGGGCAAGACCGTGACGGCCCTCGCCCTGATGGGGCTGCTCGACCCCGGCACGACGCGCATGCGCTGCACGCATGTGCTGTTCGAGGAGGTGGACCTTGCCCGAGCCGGCCGCGAGACGCTGCGGCGGCTACGCGGTGACCGGATCGGCATGATCTTCCAGGAGCCCATGACCTCGCTCAACCCGCTCATGCGGATCGGCGCGCAGATCGACGAGACGCTGATGGTCCATCGCCGGCTCGGCCGGCAGGCCGCGCGGACGCGCACGCTGGAACTGCTCGCCATGGTGCAGCTGCCCGACCCCGAGGCGCTGGCCGAGGCCTATCCGCATCAGCTTTCCGGCGGGATGCGCCAACGGGTGATGATCGCCATGGCCCTGGCCTGCGAGCCGTCGCTCCTGATCGCCGACGAGCCGACAACCGCACTGGACGTCACGGTGCAGGCACAGATCCTCGCGCTGCTGTCGCGGTTGAAGGATCGGCTGGGCATGGCGCTGATCCTGATCACCCATGACCTGGGCGTGGTCGCCGAGATCGCCGACCGGGTGCTGGTGATGTATGCCGGCAGGGCCGTCGAGAGCGGCCGCGTCGACGATGTGCTCGACCGGCCCGCGCATCCCTACACGCTGGGGCTGCTGCAATCGACGATCCGGCTGGGCGGGGACCCGGAGGCGAGGCTGCCCGAGATCCCCGGAACGGTGCCGGTGATCCGCCACCCGCCTGATCGCTGCACCTTCGCCCCGCGCTGCCCGCGTGCGGCGCCACTTTGCGAAGCCGCGCGCCCTGGCGCGCAGATGCTGGGCCCGGGCCGCTGGGCGGCCTGTGCAAGGCTCGGCGCCGATGGCTGAGGCGGAATTGCTGCGACTCGAGGAACTCTGCGTCGGCTATGGCGCGGTGCGGGTCGTCGACCGCGCCGAGCTGTCGCTGCGCCCGGGCGAGGTGGTGGGCCTTGTGGGCGAGTCGGGCTGCGGGAAATCGACTCTGGGCAAGGCGATCCTGCGGCTGGCGGACGCCGAGGCCGGGCGCATCCTGTTCGAAGGACAGGACATCACGCACCTGCCGGAGAGAAGGTTGCGCAGCGTGCGCCCTCGGCTGCAGATGATCTTCCAGGACCCTTTCGCCTCGCTCAATCCGCGCAAGACGGTGGCGGCCATCCTCGAGGCGCCGCTCAGACAGGCGGGAATGGGGCGGGCGGCCCGACAGGCCCGGGTGGCAGAGTTGCTCGGGCAGGTCGGACTGAAGGCCGAACATGCGGCACGGCTGCCGCACGAGTTCTCGGGCGGGCAGCGCCAGCGCATCGGCATCGCGCGCGCGCTGGCGCTTGAGCCGAAACTGATCGTCTGTGACGAGGCGGTCTCGGCGCTCGATGTCTCGGTGCGCGCGCAGGTGCTGAACCTGCTGGCCGACATCCGGCAGCGCATGGGCATGGCGCTTTTGTTCATTTCGCACGATCTGTCGGTTGTGCGGCACATCTCGGACCGCGTGGCGGTGATGTATCTGGGCCGGATCGTCGAGGTCGGTCCGGCCGCCCGGATCTTTGCCGCCCCGCGCCACCCCTACACGCAGGCGCTGCTCGATGCGGTTCCCGACATCGGCCGGCGGCGGCGCTTCGCCCGGGGCGCGGCGCCCATCGCCGGCGAGATGCCCTCGATCGCAGCACCGCCCGCCGGCTGCCGCTTCCATACCCGTTGCCCGTTGGCGGAGGCGCGCTGCCGGACCGAGGCGCCGGCGTTCCGCGGCACGGCGTCCGACGGGGTGGCCTGCCATCTTGCCGCGTCGGTCGGGTCGGCAGGCGCGGCTCAGCCCGCTGCGACAGAGCCGTGAAGGCGGCGCGCCAGAAGCCCGGCCTCCGCCCCCGCGACCGGCCGCTCCCGCGGCAGCACGATCGCCGTTCCGGGCCATGGCGCGACATGCTCCGTCTGGCTGTCGGCGGCATAGGTCGCACCGTCGGGTACCGCGATCACCCCGTCGAGTGGCAGCAGGAAGCGGAACTCCTCGCCGCTGGGTCTGAGCATTTCCTGCGCCTCGAGAACGAGACCGGGGTGGTCGGACGGGACCGGCCAGGCAGGCTCGGAAACCGCACGCGCATCCCACGAGCCGGCGAGGTGCAGCAGCCGCGCCGCAAAGGACGCCGCCACCGAGGCGCTGTGCGGATCCTCGTGGTGGCCGCACTCCAGCACGAAGGCCGCACGACCGGGTGCATCGCGAAACCGGCTCTGCTCGACCAGCAGCGTGCCGTCATGCAATGGCCGGGCAAAGCGCACATGGGTCAACGGCCGCGGGAATCCCGCAGCGAGGCGCAACGCGCAGGGCGTCGGGTGGTAGAGCAGCAGAGGATCACCCGGCGTCGCCAGCGAGTGGATGTCGAGCAGGATGTCGGCCTGACGGTAGATCGGCAGCAGCGCCCGCGCCCGCGCCAGCTCGGCCGGCTCCGCCGCATCGGCATGCGCCGGTGCCTCGGCCTCCGCCCAGAGACGGTTGAAATCGCGCGCCAGGCTGCGCCGGCCCAGCCCGCCACCCGTGCCCGGGGCAAGCGCGGCGGCGGGATTGGCCAGCACCAGCGTGACGCTGCCGCGGCAGAGCGCGCCGGCATTGTCGAGGATCAGGCGCAGCGCGGCCAAGCCGCAGGGCT
>SLBI01000063.1 GCA_007126375.1 Paracoccaceae bacterium | reverse complement strand
CGGACGGCGGGTCGGCGGCCGGCTCGGGGGGGGGCTCCGGGGCGTTCATGGCAGGTTCCTGCCCTGCCCCCCGGCCCCGTGCAAGCCCCTCCGGCGTGTCGGCAACTGTCCAGCCATGGTCAGGATCGCAGGGCCGGATCGGCTGGGGACAGGCGGCCCGGGGGCCGTGTTTCCGCGAATGGCAGAGGGCAGCCGGCCTTTCGCGCAGGCGCCTGTCCTCTCCGGCGCGACGTGCCCCCGGTGCAGGAGCAGGCCGCGCGCGGTACCCGCAGCCGAAGCCGAACGGCGCAGTCCCGCATCGAGCTGCCTGTCTGCACCAACCTCCGTGATCCCCTCGCCCCGGCCACGCCGATGGGAGGCAGGAACCGGCTGCATCCGGGCAATTGGATCCCGGTGCGGGAATGCTCCCGGGGGGGCGGCAGTGAAGCGCAACGTCATCTGGTTTCCCGCTGTCTCACGGCGAATTCGTTCGCTTGCAATTCAAGGGTCTGAACGTCGCACATCGTGTTGCCGATCGCATCCTTTCCGATGTCTCGGGATGGTCAGACGGGTGGTCGGACCCTGGCGCGGCGAGAGGTGCATGGGATTTCGGGCGCGCAACCGGCTTTCTGCGGCGTTCGTGAGGGTGGCTCCTGCCGGCAAGCGCTGCGGCGGGGCCGGACTGTGGGTGGTGCAGCGGCCCGACGGCGGGGCGCGGTGGGTGCTGCGCGTCACCGCGCACGGGCGCCGGCGGGAGATGGGCCTCGGTGCCCCGCCGGCCGTGTCGCTGGCCCGGGGCGCGCGATCCTGCAGAGCGGTGGCGGTCCGTGGCGGCGGCGGGGCGCGACCCGATCCGGGAACGCGAGGCCGAGGCCCGTACCGCCCGGCGCGCGGACATCACGCTGGTCCCGATCGCCGCCGTCGCCGTCGAGCCCCGCAAGGCTGACCTGAAGGGAGACGGCAGGGCAGGCCGCTGGCTGTCTCCCCTCTCGGTCCATGTCCTGCCCAAGCTGGGCAATGCCCATCGCCTCCGCCGGTCGCGCGGTTCCATTGCGCCTCGTTTGCCGGCGTCTCCTGCCCGGTCTTCGCGATCGCCTCGATCCGCAGCTTTCCGGTCGAGGCCGGCCCTCGCGGCGACCGCATCTCGTCACGCTCGATCCCCGGCAGACCCTCGACGAGCTGCCGCTCCCGCCATCGCCGGACCGTCGGCTTCGACATGCCTGTCCGCCACGTGATCTCGGTGGTGCCTGACCGTCCGCCGCCGCCAGCATCGTGGGAAAGCGCGTCGACCGCCCATGACGACGGCGCCCCGTGTCGGGCCGCTCCGGAGAGCGCAGGATCGAACATGCACCGAACATATACTTTGCAGACAAACCAATTCTGATTCGCATGGTTTGGAATCGGGCCGCGCTCCGACGGACGCCACGGGCAAGGATGATGGGGGCTACACATGGGAATCCGCGCGACACCGGTATCCGCCGCCGTCGCAGGCATGCTGGTCAACGGACCGGTCGCGGCACAGGAGATGACGCTCAGGCTCGTCTCGGCCCATGCGCAGACGCACGACTTCAATCGCCCGCTGCTCGCGCTGAGGGCCTCGAGTTCTTCATCGAAGGTGCGATCGGGCTGCTGTGGGACGACATGAAGGCCCATGTGCCAGCCGATCGCGTGGACGCACTTCGCGCGGCCTTCTACGCGGAATAGCCGTGCCGAGAGCCTGAAGAGGTACGCAGCTTGCAACTCATGCGCCTGTACGATGGCCTGCTTGCATTGCCGGCCATCGTCGCAGGAAATCTGATGGTGGGGAAGGGAAGCCTGCGCACGTCGGTCAGCCCCTTGCGCCGCATCTCGCCCCGCCACTGACAGATGTGCTGCCGCGTCACGTCATGGTGCCGCGCGACATCCGCCACCGTCCAGCCGTTCACCCCGACCTCGCCCAGGATCGCCAGCTTCGCCTCGTCCGTCCGGCGACGCCGCCGCTCAACCCCAAGCCGCACACCCTCCCGCATACCCGCCCCCGTCGCATACGACGTCGTTACCGACGACAATAAAGACGTAGCATAAGAAAACGACCTCACCCCCGGCAGGCGGCCACAACCGGGTGGTTGCGTCGCAGATGATGCTGACGATCCCGATATTCATGCCACTGGCGCGGCAGCTCGGGTTCGACCCGGTGTGGATCGGCGTGGTGGTGCTTCTGTCGCTCGAACTCAGCACCATGACCCCGCCATTCGGATTGCTGCTCTTCGTGATGATGGGGATCGCCCCGCCGGGAACCTCGCTGTTCACCGTTGCGCGCGCCGTGGCGCCATACATCGGCTTCGGCATCGTGCTTCTGGGCCTGCTCGTGGCCTTTCCGCAGATCACGCTCTTCCTGCCGAACCTCGCTGCCCGCCGAGCAGCCTCCGGCCGATCGGACGATGTGCGCCAAAGGTTCGTGTACATCACATTTTTTTTGGAAGAACATGGTGTGTGCGCTATAGTCACCGGCAGGTCGAACGAGGAGAAAGCGATGGCAAGAGCGCAGCGCGTGGCGATAATCGGTGCGGGGCTCGGCGGGGCGACCGCGGCGGCGCTGTTTGAGCAGGCCGGGCACGATGTGGTGGTCTATGAGCAGGCGCCCAGCTTTGACCGGCTGGGCGCGGGGATCCATCTCGGTCCGAACGCCGTCAAGGTGATGGACAGGATCGGCGTCGCCGATGAACTCATCCGGACAGGTGTGGAACCCGAGCACTGGGTGAGCCGGATGTGGGACACGGGCGACGAACTGTTCTCCCTCCCCCTGCGCAGCGTGTCGATGGAGCGCTACGGAGCCCCCTATCTGACCGTGCACCGGGGCGACTTCCACCAGCTGCTGATCAAGGCACTTTCTCCCGGTATCCTGCGTTACCGCAAACAGCTGACGGGTCTCGACCAGAGCGGAAGCTGCGTGAAGCTTCGGTTCTCCGACGGAACCGTTGAAGAGGCCGACATCGTGGTCGGCGCCGATGGTCTCAACTCGCTGGTTCGGGAGGCGCTGCTCGGCCCCGAGGAGCCGATCTATACCGGCGTGGTCGGGCACAGGGTCCTGTACCCCGCGACGTTGCTGGACGGCTACGAGATCGCCGATTTCACCAAGTGGTGGCACGACGACAAGCACATCATCGTCTACTACATCACGCATCAGCGTGACGAGGTGTACTTCGTCACCGGCGCGCCACAGGCCGAGTGGACAGCCCCGAACCGCTGGGAATACTGCTCCAAGGAGGAGTTGAGCGCCTGTTTCGCGGGGTTCCACCCCGAGGTGCAGAGGCTGATCGACCTGTCGCCCGAAGGCTCCATCACGAAATGGGGCTTCTTCGAGCGCGAGCCCCTGACCCTGTGGAGCCTGGGCCGCGTCGTTCTGCTGGGCGACGCCTGCCATCCGATGAAGCCCCACATGGGCCAAGGTGCGGCCATGGCCATCGAGGACGCCGCGATGCTGTTCCGGTGCCTCGAGAAGACCGGGCTGCAGGATTATCGGGCCGGCTTCCGTCTGTACGAGGCCAACCGGAAGGATCGGGCGACGCTCGTTCAGGAAACGTCGCGGTCGAACCGCTGGCTGCGCGAGCCGACCGATCCGTCATGGGTGTTCGGCTATGACGTCTTCAATGTACCGCTCATCGAGCCGGAGATGAGTCCGGCCTAGACCAGGGAACGAAACGGGGATCAGGATGGAGATGACGAAATGAGCGGATCGAGCGATACCGAGGTCTATGTCAAACAGGGTTTCGGCAAGGATCTCGAACTGAAGGCCCCATTCGGACTCCTGCTGATCGATTTCGTCAACGGGTTCGCCGATGAGGCCTGGTTCGGCGGCGGCAACATCCGCGACGCCATCGCCTGCAGCGTGGACCTCCTGGCCGCGGCGCGTGAGCGTGGCTGGCCGGTGGCCCACACGCGCATCGTTTTCGCCGACGACGCGTCCGATGCGAATGTCTTCTCGGACAAGATCCCGTCCATGCTTCATCTCACCGAGGCGGCGGAGATTTCGCAGATCGTTCCCGACCTCGCGCCGCGGCCGGGCGAACTTGTCGTGCGCAAGCAGTTGCCGTCCGGCTTCGCCGGAACCTCCCTTCAAGGCTGGCTGACCCGCCACGGGGTGCGAACCCTCATGATCGCCGGCTGCACCACCAGTGGCTGCGTTCGGGCCAGCGTGCTCGACGCGGTCGGTGCGGGGTTCGTCCCGATAGTGGTTCGCGACTGCGTGGGAGACCGGGCAATCGGCCCGCATGAGGCGAACCTCTTCGACATGGAGAAGAAATACGCCCAGATCCTCGATCGCGACACGGTGCTGGCGGCTGCGACGGTGCCAGCCTGAGTCGGACGGGACCTCAGCCGGTCCGGGTTTCGAGACTGTAGCGACGCCGGCAGGGCCCGGCCCCGAGCACGCGGCCGGGCAGGTCATGCCCGACCGGTGCGGGAACGGGGGGGCGCGCGGCCGCAGTCAGCGCCGCCAGCACGCTGTCCCGGTCATGCCGGCCTACCCAGCCGGCGATGGCGTCGTCGATCAGGGATTCGCCGGCACCGCGTCCGGCATTGTCCCGCAGCCGCGGATGGTCACCCAGATCCGGGCGGCGAACGGGGCGGCACCGAGGGTACCGATCTCCAGACCCGGATACCGGCAAGGGGACCTGCGGCCTGGGACTGCTCCTGCATCCCGTCAGCACTCCGCAGCTGCGATCGTCCGGTCAGCGTGTGGCGCCATGCTCGGTCACGAACGCCCTGACCGCGTCGACAAAGGGGGTGAGTTGGTCGTAGGGGATCATGTGGCCCGCATCGTCGATGCGTTGCGCCTGCCCATCGGGCAGCAGATCGACGAATTCCGCCGCATCTTCCTCACGGATCGTGTCGCCGTGCTCGGCATAGAGCAGGAGCGTCGGGCACATGACCCTTGGCAGCAGCTCGTGCATCGAGTCTTCGTGGAACGAGTTGTATGCTCCGATGACCGCCTCCCGCGAACAGGTCGGAAGCCATTTCGCCCGCAGGGCAGTCAGCTCTTCGCTCCAGGTCGGCGTGGCGCGCCGCGCGGCCTCGTATCCGCCGCCGTTGGCCAGTTCCTCCATCGCGTCGAGGTACCAGACCAGCGGTGTCGGGTAGTGCCGCCGCCCCGGGCCGCTGACCGGCGGATCAGCGGCGATGAGGCCGGAGAACAGTTCCGGCGCGAAGGCGGCGGCGGCAACCCCGATCCGCCCCCCCATGGAATGCCCCACGATCAGCGGGCGGTGCAGACGGCGAGCCAGCGCGATGACATCCCGCGCGCAGTCGCGCTCGCGGTATGACAGGGTCTCGCGACGGTCGGACAGTCCGCGTCCGCGAACGTCCATCACGAACACGCGCGCGAAGGCGGCCATGCGCTCGGCCACGAACCCCCACATGGGCGCCGGGCTGGTGATGCCCGGCACCAGGATCACGTCGGGGCCGGAGTCTCCCCAGATCTCGTAGTGGATCAGGACGCCGTAGGCGGTGAGGAAATCGCTCCGGGGTTGCCGTGATCGGTCGGACATCAGGCGACCTGCATCCGTTCCTCGAACTCCGGCACCCGCATGTCCTCGGGGACAAGCCGCCCCTCCACCACGATCGGCTCGCCATCGAGCGAGAGGCTGGCCCCCTTGAGGGGGATGTCGAGGTGGCAGAGCGTGTCGTTCTTGCCCCCCAGCTCGACGTTCGGGCCCAGCGAGAACAGGACATTGCCGTAGAAGGCCCGGCCATGCATGCCCAGCTCGGCCGGGTCGTTCGAGATCGCCAGTTGCCGCCAGAGCGCCTTTTCGTTCAGCCCCCAGCCGATATGCGAGATCGCGTAGGCGCGCGGGTCCTTGTAGGATTCGATGTAGTCGCGGAGGATCTCGGTATCGATGCCGTCGCCGGCGATCCTGGTGACCATCCCCTTTTCGATCGTCAGGTGCACCGGCGACGCGACATAGCGCTTGAGCGGGAAGATGATGTCCCCGACCGACAGCACCACGGTGCCGTCGACACCATCGTCAGCCCCCTGCGTCAGCAGCATCCCGGCCGGCCAGTGGTCCCATCTCCCGGGCTGGTCGGTATAGCCGTACTCGGTCATGATCGGATAGGCGCCCAGCCGATAGGTGACATCGGTTCCGGCCGGCGAAGTGATGTGCATGGTCCTGGCCCGCACAAGCCGCGCCTCGGCGGCCTCGACCCGACGGCGCAGATCGGGCGTCGGCAGCATGCCGCGCAGCACATGGAACGGTTCGACCACGAGGAGCATCCGCGTGCCGCTGTCCGTGATCTCGATCTGCTCGCGCGAGAACAGCAGGAACATGAGGTCGATGACGATGTCGGCGGATTTCAGTGCCTCGATCGCAGGAAGGTTTCCGGCCAGAGAGGTGGCCCCGACCGCCCGGTCCATGAGCCCACCGCCGGCGGCGCGGGACACATTCACCTGAAACGCAGCGGCGCCCAGCGCCTGTGCCGCTGCAAGGAATGCGGCGGCGTAGTCGGCCCGATTGTTGTCTTCGGTCAGGACGGCCACCGTCTGGCCCGGACCGACCTTGCACAACTCGAGTTCCCGGGTGAACAGGCTGATCATCTCGTTCATGGATCCGACACTCCCCTGATGGTGTTCCATGCCCCGGCAGCGCCCGAGACGGGTGGCTGCACGGCGGCATAAATATGGTGTATACAAAGCCAAACTTACGTCATTTGCAAGAGATTCCTTTTGTGTGCGCTCTGGTGTGCGCTCTCCCAGGCGGGATCTAGAGATGCAGCATCACGGGGTGAGCCCTGTAAGGGGCCTCCAGCGCGGCGATCTCTTCGCCCGTCAACGACACCGACAGCGCCGCCACCGCGGCATCGATGTGCTCGGGCCGGGTCGCCCCGATGATCGGGGCGCTGACGGTCTCCTGCGAGAACAGCCAGGCGAGAGCGATCTCGGCCAGTCCGACGCCATGTGCCGCCGCATGGCTCTCGACGGCGGCCCGCACGTCGGCGTCCCACGGTTCGCCGAAGTATGCGGCACGAAAGCTGTCGGTCCTGCCCCGAAGGCTGTCCGCGCTGGCCGGCTTGGCCAGGAAGCCGCGCGCCAGCGGGCTCCATGGCGTCATTCCGATGCCCTCCAGCCGGCAGAGCGGCACCATCTCGCGCTCCTCCTCGCGATAGGCGAGGTTGTAGTGGTTCTGCACGCAGATCGGACGCACCCAGCCGTGCCGATCACACAGCGCCAGCATCCTCATCAATTGCCAGGCGAGCACGTTGGACACTCCGAGGTAGCGCGCCTTGCCGGCTCGCACGATGTCACTGAGGGCATCGAGCGTTTCCTCGATCGGCGTGTCATGGTCCAACCGGTGGATCTGATAGATGTCCAGATAGTCGACCCTCAGTCGGCGGAGCGATCCGTCGATGGCGTCCATCAGATGCTTTCGCGACAGGCCGCGCTCATTGGGACCCGGCCCGGTCGGATGGAACGCCTTGGATGAGAGCACCAGTTCCTCGCGCCGGATCATGCCCGGCCAGAGGGCGCCGATGATGGTCTCGCTGACACCGTTGGAGTACATGTCGGCGGTGTCGATGAAGTTGATGCCGCGCTCGAAGGCCCTCGCAAGGATGGCGCGGGCACCGTCCTCGGGGAGCACCCAGGGCTGCCACGCCGGGTCGCCGAACGAGAACCCTCCCAACCCGAGGCGCGACACCTTCAGGCCCGACCGGCCGACGTTGACATATTCCACGGGGCTGCCTCCAGGGGGGGGTGGACACCTTGTTTCGCAGGGCGCGGAGACCGGCGTGAGGACGCTGCAACGCCAACCGCAAATGCAATGTAGGCACAAGGTATGCTAGGCTGCCCGGAACCACCGCGGGCACGCGCAATGCCTCTGCAGGCAAATATTACATGTCAGTTGACAGCGCAATCGATTCTGCGCTTAACATCTGTTTCAGGTGTAGACAAAAGATCTTGAGCCAGACCAACTTGGGTCCGGATGGTCGTGATCGCACAAGTCCAACAGATGGGGAGACTGCCTATGAAGATGTCACGATCCGCGAGCGCGCTGGCGTGCATAGCTGCTCTGAGCGCCGGCACTGCTTCGGCGCAGGATCTGCGCCTGCTGTCGGCGTGGGACGCCAGCTACACCGTGGTGCCCCTGATGGTCGATCGCTTCGTCGAACTGGTTTCCGAAGCCTCGGACGGATCGATATCGATATCGGTCTTCGGCCCCGAGGTGGCACCGCCGTTCGAGCAGCTCGAACCGACGGCGGCGGGCGTGTTCGACCTCCACTTCACCCATGGAGGCTATCACCAGGGCACCACCGGGATCGGAAGCTCGCTCGACGGCATTGACGGCGATCCGGCCGCGCGGCGGGAGAGCGGCGTCTGGGACTGGGTGGACGACTACTATCAGGCAAACCACAACATCAAGATCGTGTCGATCCCGTCGGCCTTGACCGGCTTTCAGCTGCTGCTGCGCGAGCCGATGGTCGACGGCCGGATCGACGGGCAGACCGTGCGCGGCACGCAGGTCTATCATGGTGTGATCCAGACCCTCGGCGGAGCACCGGTGACCCTGCCTCCGTCGGAGATCTATGCTGCGGCAGAGCGCGGCGTGATCAACGGGATCGCATGGCCGGCCGTCGGCGCGATCGGCATGCGCCTGTGCGAGGTGACGCCCTACATGATCCGCCCGTCGTTCGGCGTGGTGTCCTATCTGATCATGATGAACCTCGACTCGTTCAATGCCCTGTCGGACGAGGCGCAGGAAATCGTGATGCGGGCCGGGGAGGAACTCGAACTCGAAACCGTGATGAACTTCGAAGAGATCCTCGTCGAGGAGGATGCCGAAATGATCGCTTGCGGCGGCGAGATCCTCGATCAGGGCGCGGAGTGGGGCGCGCAGGTCCAGGCGGCCTTTTCCGACTCGGTCTGGGCCCTCGGTGTCGCGGGTTCGGGGGCTGCGGCGGAGGAGTTGCGGGAGCTTGCCCGCGAAAAGGGCCTGACGAACTGAAGCGCACCGCCCGATGTCGCGTTCCCTGCCCAAGCTTGTGGTCGACACGGCCGCTTTCGCACTGGAGCGGATCGTGTTTGCCTGTTTCCTGCTGGCGGTCCTGGCGCTCTTTGCCATGACCGCCAGCTACCTCATTGAGGTGGTTGCCAGATACATCCTGCGCTCGCCCACCACCTGGGGGAGCGAAATGGTGGGTTACACCCTGCTCGTCTCGGTCTTCATGGCGCTGCCGATGCTGACGCTGACAGGGCGGCACGTCGCCGTGACGCTGCTGCCCGATACCCTGCGGCAAGCCGCCCGCAGCCTGCTTTTCCGCCTCGTCGACCTGGTCGGCATGATTTCCTGCCTCGCCGTGGCGTGGATATGCCATCAGGAGGCGCTTCGGCAGTTCCGGCGGGGCATCATGACGCTTGCCAACAACCCGATCCCGAAATGGTGGCTGATGGCCGTGATCGCCCTCGGGCTCTTCCTGTCCGGGCTTTGCTTCCTGCAACGGCTCTTCGCGCGTGACAACCTGGCCGTTCGCCGGATCCCCGGTGTCGAGGCATGAGTTGGTACTTCCTGCTCGCCATCGCCGGAGCCTTTCTGTTCACCCAGTTCCTGCTTGGCATTCCGATCTTCGTCGCCTTCATGCTGACGATCGCGATCGGCACCTGGATGCTGATCGGGCCAGCCGGCTTCAGCATGCTGGCCAACAGCTTCTACGACACCGCGACGACCACTTCGCTGGCCAGCATTCCCCTGTTCATCCTCATGGGCGAGGTGCTGTTCCGGTCGGGCAGCATGCAGGTGCTGTTCGACTCGGTGGACCGGCTGATCGGCCGGGTGCGCGGGCGGCAGTATGTGTTGACGGTGACGCTTTCGGCGTTGTTCGGGGCGCTGTCGGGTTCGGCCATGGCCGTCGCGGCGATGCTCGGACGCGCGATCATGCCCGATACCGCCGCGCGGGGCTACGACCGCAAGATGATGGGGGGCGCGATCCTCGGCGGCGCGACGCTGGCGCCGATCATTCCGCCTTCGATCCTGGCCATCATCGTCGGCACGCTGGCCAACATCTCGATTGCGCAGCTGCTGATCGCCGGCATCCTGCCCGGGCTCATGATGGCCGCGCTCTTCCTGATCTACATCAGTATCAGGATGCGGCTGCGCCCGGATCTTGCGCCGCCCCTGGACGAAAGCGTGATCCGGGCGCCGCTGTCGGAAAAGCTGCGCGCCGTGCTGAGGATGTTGCCGTTCCTCGTCATCATCTTCATGGTCATGGGCCTGATCCTGCTGGGGATCGCGACACCGTCGGAGTCGGCGGCCACCGGCGTGGTCGGCGCGCTGATCACCGCGGCGATCTATGGCCGGCTGAGCATGCGGATGGTGATCCAGTCCTTCGCGGCGGCGGCGATGATCGCTGCAGGCATCCTCGTGATCATGATCACCTCGAAGATGTTCACGCAGCTCCTCGCCTTCACCGGGGCGACGCGGGCGCTCGTGTCGCTGGTCACCGACCTTGGGCTCGGGCCGCTGACGATGCTTCTGATGATGCTGCTGCTGACCTTCGTGCTGTGCATGTTCGTCGACCAGATCGCGATCATGCTCATCCTGATCCCGCTGTTCGACCCATTGATCCGCGCTTTCGGCTTCGACCTGACGTGGTTCTGGATGCTGTTCCTGTTCAACATGACGCTGGGCGGGATAACACCACCAATGGGCTACACCATCTTTGCCTTCCAGTCCGTCGGGCCGGGAATGTCGCTGCAGGACTCGTATCGGGCCGTCATTCCGTTCGTCCTGCTCTTCGTCGTCGGCATCGCGCTGATGATCACGTTCCCCCAGATCGTCACGTTGCTGCCCGGCCTGCTCTGACGCCACGCCGTGAGAGGAGACGTCATGAACCGTTGCGAGACGCCCAGATGAGACCCGCAAGCTTTCGCCACCATCCGGCGCGCTCGGTCGACGAGGCGCTGACCCTGCTGGCCTCGGAGGACGAGGACGCCCGCATTCTCGCCGGCGGGCAGAGCCTCGTGCCCCTGATGAACCTGCGCATGGCGCAGCCCTCCGCACTGATCGACATCAACGGCTGCGACGACCTCGGCCGGATCGACGAGGCGGGCGGCTGGATCGAGTTCGGTGCGCGCGTTCGGCAGCGCGAGGGCGAACTGTCCACCGCGGTCCGTGCACGGCTTCCGATGGTCGCGGCGGCGCTGGAGCTCAACGGCCATCCGGCCACCCGCCATCGCGGCACGATCTGCGGCACGCTGGCCCATGCCGACCCGTCCGCCGAGCTGCCCGCCGTCGCGGTGGCTCTGGGCGCGGAGATGGTCCTGCGACGGCAGGGAGCATGCCGCATCGTCCCGGCCGAGGCGTTCTTTCTCGGCGCACTGGAGACCTGCATCGAGCCTGGCGAGATGCTGGCAGCGGTCAGGTTTCCGGTCCAGCCCGCGCGTGCCGGCTGGGGGCTGGCCGAAACCGGACTGCGGCGGCACGATCTCGCCCTTGCCGGGATCGCGGTGGCCATGCTGCCGGCGGGCGTGACGAGGATCTGTGCCTTCGGCATCACGCCGGAGCCGCTGCGCCTGCCCACGCTGGAGGCTGCTGCGGACGACCTGCCGCGTTCCGGGGGCACGCCTGCCACACAGGCGCGGATCGCCGAGGCGCTGGCGGCCGACCTCGAGGGCGCCGACCTGGTCGACACCCTGCATGCCAGTGCCCGCTACCGACAGCAGGTGACCGCCACGCTGGCCGCACGGGCCCTCGCCGATGCCCGGCAACGCGCCTCGCAGGAGACCGCAACATGACCGATACCCCCCCCGACGCCAATGCAGCCGACCGGCGCCTCCTGCGCACGACGGTCAACGGCATCGCCCGACAGGAACTCGTCGAGCCGCGCATGCTGCTGTCGGATTTCCTGCGCAGGACCCTGCACCTCACCGGGACACATGTCGGCTGCGCGCATGGCGTCTGCGGCTGCTGCACGGTGCTGGTCGACGGGGCAACCGCGCGCGCCTGCCTGACCTTTGCGGTTCAGGTGCAGGATCGCGAGGTACAGTCCGTCGAGGGGCTGGGCGAAGACCCCATCGCCGCAGCGTTGCGGGCGAGCTTTCACGAATGCCACGCCCTTCAGTGCGGCTATTGTACCCCCGGCTTCCTGATGGCCGCGCGGCAGCTCCTTTCGGAAACCCCCGAGCCCGACGAGGAGACCATCCGCGTCGCACTCTCGGGAAACATCTGCCGCTGTACCGGATACGTCAACATCGTGCGCGCCGTCCGGCACGCGGCCGACAGCCTCGCCGCGGCCCGAGACCAGCAGCAGGGCCTTTCCGATGCCCGGTAATGCGCCCTTCCGCCACATCGGCCGGCCGATGCCCCGCACGGAGGACGCGCGCCTTCTCGCGGGCGGGGCCGCCTTTGTCGACGACCTGCCGGAATTGCCCGGCACCCTGCACATGGCCTGCATGCGCAGCCCGGTCGCCCATGGCCGGATCCGCGAGATCGACACGTCCGGCGCGCTCGGGTTGCCGGGGGTGCATGCGGTCCTGACGGGCGCCGAACTCGGCGACCGGATCGCCCCGATGGTGGCCGACAGGGACAAGGCAGGCTTTCGCGAGACCCGGCGCGACATCCTGCCGGCGGACACGGTGCGTTTCGTCGGCGACACCATCGCCGTGGTCCTGGCCGACGATCCGTATGTGGCCGAAGATGCGCTGTCCCTGATCGTCGCGGACATCGAGGAGCTGGAGCCCGTGGTCGCCATCGACGCGGCCCTTGCGGATGGCGCCGTACTGGTGCACCCCGAGATCGGCGACAACATCCCCTTCAGCATCGCCCAGACGACCGAGGGCTTCGAGGCCGCCTTCGCCGCCGCCGCAGCGGTGGTGTCGGACGTGTTCACCAGCACCCGCCTGGCCGGCGTGGCGATGGAACCGCGAGGCTGCGTGGCACAGGTCGATGTCGGCCTCGACAGCCTCACCCTCTGGTCATCGACGCAGGTGCCGCATCTGCTGCGCCTGGCGATCGCGGAGCTGCTGGACTGGCCGGAAAGCCGCCTCAGGGTGATCGCCCCGGACGTTGGCGGCGGTTTCGGGCCCAAGGCGCATGTCTATCCCGAGGAAATCCTCTGTGCCTATCTCGCCCGGCGGCATGGCCGGCCGGTGAAGTGGATCGGCGACCGGCAGGACGATTTCCTGACCACCACCCATGCGCGGGATTCCCGCTTCGCCGTCGAGATGGCGCTGTCGGCCGACGGGGACATCCTCGCGGTGCGCAACCATGTGGACGTGAACATCGGCGCCTATGCCTGCTTTCCCTTCGGCGCCAATGCCGAGGCGGGCGGCGGTGCCATCTACATGCCGGGTGCCTATCGGTTCGCGCATTACGACTTCCGCGCCCGGAGCGTGATGACACACACCGCCCCGGCCGGGGTGTATCGGGGCGTTGCTGCGCCGGTCGCGCATTTCGCCTTCGAGGGGCTGCTGGACCGCGCCGCCCGCAAGCTGGGACTGGATCCGCTGGCCCTGCGCCGACGCAACCTGCTCCGGCCCGATGAATACCCCCATGTCAACGCCGCCGGGATCCGTTCGGACGGAGGCAGCCACCACGAATGCCTGGAGCGGGCCCTTGCGGCGATCGATCACGACGGCTTCCGGGCCGCACAGCCGGCGGATCGACGCATCGGCGGCCGTCTCGTCGGTATCGGCGTGGCGTGCATCACCGAGCACACCGGACAGGGCGCCTCGCGCTATCGGACGCGTGGCCTGCTGCGCGTCCCCGGCATGGAGGGGGCGACCGTGCGGATCGAATCCGACGGCAACGTCTCGGTCGCGATCAGCCAGAGCACACAGGGACAGGGCCATCTGACGGCCTTTGCCCAGGTGGTGGCCGAGAGCCTCGGCGTGGACCCCGAACAGATCACGGTCAGCGAGGGCGACACCGCGCTCAGCCCGTTCGGCTCAGGCACCTTTGCAAGCCGCGGGGCGGTGATCGCCGGCGGCGCCGCATATCGCGCGTCGCAGGAGGTGGCCGCAAAGATCCGGCGGATTGCGGCCCATCATCTGGAGGTGGCCGAAGGCGACATCGAACTGGTCGAGGGACACGCCCGGCTGAAGGGTGTACGCCAGATGGCCCTGAGCCTGCGCGAGATCGCCGGGATCGCCCATTCGCTGGACCCGCGTGCCCTGCCCGAGGGCGAGGAATATGGCCTGGAGGCGCGGCGTTTCTACGACCCGCCCGGCGTGGTGCTGTCCAATGCGGTGCATGCGGCCTGCGTCAGCATCGACACCGATACCGGCCAGGTGCGCGTGGAACGCTATGTGGTGGCGCATGACTGCGGGCGCATCATCAACCCCCTGATCGTCGCCGGGCAGGTCCACGGCGGGGTTGCCCAGGGGCTCGGGCAGGCCCTGATGGAAGGGGTGCATTACGACGAGACCGGCCAGTTGCTGACGACACAGCTTCTGGACTACATCGTGCCATTGGCGGCCGACGTGCCGGACATCGCGCTCTGTCATGTCGAGACCCCCAGCAGCGACACGCTGCTCGGGATAAAGGGGGCTGGAGAAGGCGGGGTGATCGGCGCGGTGCCCGCAATCGCCCTAGCGGTGAACGACGCTCTGGCGGGCAGAGGCGCGATGGTTTCCCGCCTGCCCCTCTCTCCCGAATACATCCTGTCCCTGATGACAATGCCGGCACCGGGACGGTGAGCGTCAGTCCCGAAGGATGCGGAGATCGGCAATGATCCTTGCCAGACCGCAGTCCACGCCGAGCGCGGCGTCGACCCCGGGGTCGGCCTCCCCGGCCTCCGATGTCGCCATCCGGCCGGGACCCGGGTTGTGAGCGCGCTGCGCGGCTTCGGCGGGGACGCCGCGCCGCTGGCGGCCGTCCTCCTGATGGTGGGGGCAGGTCTCAACCTCTCGCTGCTGGACACCACCGCAAAGTATCTGGTCACGGTGCATGGGCATGACCCGCTCTTCCTGTCGTGGGTCCGTTTCGCGGTGCATGCGCTTTGCGTGCTGGTCCTGCTGCGCGGGTGGAGCAATCGGGCGGTCTTTCAGGTGCGGAACGTACCGCTCCAGGCGCTGCGCGGACTCACGGTCTTCGCCACGACCTTCTTCGCGTTCCTGTCCCTCCGTCAGCTCCAACTGGCCGAGATGATCTCGATCTTCTTCCTGTCGCCGCTGTTGATCACCGTCCTGTCCGTCCTCGTGCTGCGGGAACGGATCGACCCGATGCGCTGGGCCACGGTGCTGGTGGGATTCGGCGGTGTGCTGCTGATCGTCCGGCCCGGGCACGAGGCCTTTCAGGTCGGACATCTGCACGCGCTCATGGCGATGGTTTCGCTCAGCGTCTATGCCCTTCTGACCCGCCATCTGAACGCAAGCGAGACGCGCGAAAGCCAGATCTTCTACAGCGGGCTCATGCCGGCGGTGATCCTGTTGCCGGGCCTTGGCCATTTCGGCGAGATGCCCGCGAGCGCCATGACCGGGGTTCTGGTCATCGCGCTCGGGGTCTTCGGCGCCCTCAGCCACTGGTTGCTGATCCGCGCCTATGTCCTGGCCAGCCCTTCGAAGCTGGCGACGTATCCCTATCTGCAGATCGTCTGGATGACCTTGCTGGGCTATCTCGTGTTCGCCCAGTTGCCGGATCTCCTCACGGTTGCAGGGGCTGGCATCATCATTGCCAGCGGACTTGCGCTGGTGCTGTTCGATCGCTGGCGGGAACGGCGGATCGAGCGATGAGCCGCGGCGGCCGTCTCGCGCCGGACGACGTTGCCGGTTGCCCAGTCGGGACAACCGGCCTAGATACGGCCAGCGCAAACGGGCCGGATCATTCGGAAGCGCTGCGAGCCGGCCTTTGCGGCCCGGGTGACCCGGAAAGGTCAAGCGCCCCGCAGTGGGCAGCGGGAGCGACGAGCGAGGTTTCGAAACGTGGATGACCGAATGCCCGAACCGCCAGGAGATAACGACGCGGCAACGCGATCCGATCTGCTGCGCCACCCGGAAACGGGCGAAGAATATGTCTTCAGTGAACAGGTCGGACATCTTCTGCGGCGCGCCTATCAGCGCAACATCGCCCTGTTTCAGAAATTCGCGACCGATCAGCAGTTGACCTCCGTGCAGTTCGCTGTGCTGCTGGCGCTGATCGAGGCGGGTGAGGGGTCGCCGACCGAGATCGGCCGTCTCACCGCAGTCGACCCGGCGACGATGCGCGGGATCGTGCAACGCCTGAGCAAGCGCGGCCTGCTCACCGTGGTGGCCGACCAGACGGACCGACGCAAGCTGGTCCTGCGGGTCACGGAAGACGGCGCCGAGATCGTGACCAGGATGCTGCCCGGCGCCTTCGAGATCACTCGCCGCACCCTCGAGGGCCTCAACAACGCGGAACAAGTTGCCCTGCTCTACCTTCTGAACAAGCTCACACAGGATCTCGATTAGGCTCGGCGCCGGTTGCTCCGCGTGCCGCCCGTTCGGGGTGGCAGCATACGCCGACCCGAAGGGACTTCACCGGGCGTGCGGTTCCCTTGAGGGACGTGCCGACCGAACGATGTCGTCCATTCGTCCTCAAGGTTCGTTGCCGAACGACGCTTTCTGACCGGCGCGGGTTCAGCGGGACGACCCTTCGAGCGCCAGGTAACCGCCCGGTTGCGACCGCCTGCGAGGGTTGAGTGCGGTGGGTTAGCTTGCGTCTTTACTGACGTCATTACGGACGTCAGCTGCGACGGGGGCGGGTATGCGGGACGGGGTGCTTCTCGGGGTGGAGCGGCGGCGGCGCTGGACGGATGAGGCCAAGCTGGCGATCCTGGGCGAGGTCGGGGTGAACGGCTGGACGGTGCTGGATGTCGCGCAGCGGCATGACGTGGCGCGTCAGCAGATCTACCAGTGGCGGCGGG
>SLBI01000094.1 GCA_007126375.1 Paracoccaceae bacterium | reverse complement strand
GCGGAGAGCGGCTCGTCGAGCAGCAGAACCTCGGGCTCGATGACGATGGCACGGGCCAGCGCGATGCGCTGTTGCTGCCCGCCCGACAGCGCCTTGGGATAGCGGTTGCCGACACTTGGCAGCTGCACGAGGTCCAGCGCCTCCTGCACGCGGCGGGCGATCTCGGCCTTGGGCACGTTGCGGTAACGCAGGCCGAAGGCGACGTTGTCGGCCACCGTCTTGTGCGGAAACAGCGCGTAGTTCTGGAACACCAGCCCGAGATTGCGCTTGTGGATCGGCACCTCGTTCACCCGCTTTCCACCGATGACGATCTCGCCCTCGGACGGGTCGAGCAGCCCTGCGATCATCCGCAGCGTCGTCGTCTTGCCGCAGCCCGATGGGCCCAGAAGCGTGACGAAGGCGCCCTCCGGGATGGTCAGCGATGTCTTCTCGACCGCCACAAGGTTACCGAACCGCTTGACGATCTCGTTGAGCTGGACCGAACTCACCCCGATGCCTCCCTGCAAGAAGGCCCCGCGCCCGGTGCGGGCGCGGGGCGACCCGGATCAGAAGCCGCGCTGGACGCGGGCGAAGGTCTCGGACCACTCGGCCTCGTTGCCGTTCCAGTAGGTCGGATCGGCGAAGGTCAGCGCCTCCAGCGTGCCGGTCGGGTCATAGGCCGGCAGGGTGGGGATCTTCTCGCCCAGATCGACCTTGGTGCCATCGAGCGCGGGCGGATAGTTCTGCCCCTCGGCCACCGCGATCGAGGTTTCCGGCGCCAGCATGAAGTTCAGGAGTTCCTCGCAGGCCTCGACCGGCGAGCCCTTGATGACGAAGAGGCATTCCTGCCAGCCGAAGCCGTTGGGCGGGTCGTAGTAGCCGATGTCGTGGCCCTGCTCCTGCAGCGCAGCGATGCGGCCCGACCAGCCCTCGGTGACGTGGATCTCCTCCTCTGCCAGCAGGCTCATGAGTTCGGCGCCCGAGCCCCAGTACTTGAGCGCGAGGTCGCGATGCGCGCGGATCGCGTCCCAGGCCGCTTCCAGATCCCCGATGTTGTTCGGGTGCTGGCCGGTCTGCAGCGCGGCATACCACATCCGCGTGCGCCAGTCGCTCCAGCCGCCGATCTTGCCCTCATGCGCCGGGTCGATCAGGATCGATGCGCCCTTCTCGCGCATTTCCTCGTCGGAGATGAACTTGCGATTGTAGGCGAGACCGGTGGTGCCGTAGTTGTAGGGCACCGCCGAGAGATGGTCGGGCGTGATGCCGCGGTAGGCGCTGGTCAGGGCATCCATCACCAGAGCCATGTTGGGGATGTTGTCGACGTTCAGTTCCACGTCGAGCCCGAAGTTCACGTAGCGGGCATAGTCGAATACGCCCGACAGATGGGCGATGTTGTATTCGCCCTCGCGGCTGGATCGCACCTGCGCGAGGTATTCGTCGCCGCCGGCAAAGGTGCCGTCCACCACGGCGATCCCGGTGGCCTCGGTGTAGGGGTCGAAGGCGTGGCGCCGGAAGGCCTCGGAGACGACGCCGCCCCAGCCGTCGAAGCGGACCTGCGTCACCTCCTGCGCGAGGGCCATGCGGGCGAAGGGCGTCTGCACGCCATAGGCTGCGCCGGCCGCGCCGATCAGGCCGAGAAAACTGCGCCGGTCGAGATCGCCGTTGCGAAAACGCTCCAGCAGACGTTCGTAGCGTTTGGTGTTGTCCATGGGTGTGGTCTCCTTGTCGGGTGGAATGGCGCGGTTCTCAGACGCCGCGTTTGATGGCGAGTCTGCGGGCGATTGCCGCGCCGAGAAGCGGCAGGCCCACGGTCATGATGATCATCACGGTGCCGAGTGCGTTGATCTCCGGGCTGATCGAATTGCGCAGCATCGAGAAGATCTGTGTCGGGACGGTCTCGACCCCGCCGGGTTTCCAGAACAGCGTGCCGGTGATGTCGTCGAAGGAAATCGTGAAGGCGAAGAGCCCCCCGGCGGCCACGGCGGGCATCAGCAGTGGCAGCGTGACGGAAAGGAACGTCTGCACGGGCGATGCGCCAAGGCTGAGGGCGGCCTCCTCGACATCACGTCGGATGCTGACCAGCCGCGCCTGCACCACGAGGATCACGAAGGGCAGGGTGAAGATCACATGCCCGGCCAGCAGCAGCGCGAAGCTCTTGCCGATGCCGAGCCAGTTGAGGAACAGCAGCAGCGCCACGGCCAGCACCACTTCGGGCACCAGGATGGGCGCGATCAGCACGGTCGTGATCAGGTTCTTGCCAGGCACTGAATAGCGCACCAGCGCAAGGCTCGCCAGAACGCCGAGCGTGGTGGAGATGAGCGCCGTCAGGGTTCCCAGCACGATCGAGGTGCGGAAGGCGCGCATCACCGCGTCGTTGTTCCACAGCGCCTCGAACCAGCGGAAGGAGAACCCGGTCATCGGGAAGCTGCCCCACTGGTTTTCGTTGAACGACAGCAGCACCACCACCGCAACCGGCAGGAACATGAACAGATACACCAGTATCGCGTAGAGGCGGATCAGCGACCAACCCATCAGCCCAGCCCCTTGGTCAGCTGCGACATGCCCAGAAAGCGGTTGTAGATGGCCACGAGCGCGCCCAGCACCAGCAGGAGCAGCAGCGACAGTGCCGAGCCCATCGGCCAGTTCAGTTGCGTGATGATCGCCTCGAACACGAGGTTGGCGAACATCGCGTCGCGCGGACCGCCAAGGATCAGCGGCGTGATGTAGGTGCCCGCCCCCAGCACGAAGCACAGCAGCCCCCCCGCCGCGAGGCCCGGCAACGACAGAGGCAGCGTCACCTGCACGAACGCCTGCCACCGCGTGGCCCCGAGAGAGGTTGCCGCATCCTCCAGATTGGTGTCGATGCCCTCGAGGCTGACGTAGATGTTCAGCACCATGAAGGGCAGCAGGAAATGCACGAGGCCGAGGATCACGGTCGCCTCGTTGTAGAGCAGTTGCATCGGCGCCGAGATCACGCCCATCGATATCAAGGCCGTGTTCAGCGCCCCCGAGGCGCCGAGGATGTTGATCCAGCTCATCGTCCGGATGATGTAGCTGATCCAGAACGGCAACATCAGCAACAGCAGCAACAGCAGCTTGTTGCCCCGTGCGCGGGTGATGAAATAGGCCGCCGGATACCCCAGCAGGGCGCAGAAGACCGTGGTGATCGCTGCGATCTTCAGCGTGTTCAGAAGGATGTAGCGATAGAAGGGGTCGGTGAGTGCGCGCTGCCAGTTGTCGAGATGGAAGCCGGGAATGTCGGGGCCTACCGCCGAGCGCAGCCAGAAGGAATAGACCACGATGAAGACCAGCGGCACCAGCAGCAGCAGCGTCACCGCGCCGAGGGCGGGCGACAACAGGATCCAGGGCTGCCGCCGCTCGCGGGCCTCCACCGACATTGCGCGCGCCCCTCCTGCACAGTGTTTCGCCGTGAGCCCGTCAATGCTTGCAAGTCCGATAACCATATATCAAATAGATAGCGTGAATTCCGACTATAGGCTGCGCCTATGGACACGCCCGTGAACGCCGAGCGCCTGACCCGCGAACTGGATTGGAACCTGCTGCGCACCTTCGTCGTGCTGGCGCGGTCCCGATCGGTCACGGATGCCGCGCAACGGCTGCGGCTTACCCAGCCCTCGGTCTCCACCGCACTGAAAAGGCTTGAGGACCGCGTCGGCAAGAAACTGATCGACCGGGCGCCGGGCCGCTTCGAACTGACCCGGGCCGGGCATCTGCTCTATCGCGAGGCGGTCGAGATCCACGGGGCGATCTTCAGGCTCTCGACGCTGATGCGCGACATGACCGACGAGGTGACAGGCAACGTCCGCCTCGCCATGGCCAGCCATGTCGTCTGCCCGTTGTTCGATCAGGTTCTGGCCGAGTTCCATGCGGCGCACCCGCGCGCGACCCTGTCGATCAGCGTCCATCGTTCGGCCGAGGCTCTGGCGGCCGTCTCCGCCCGCAGCGCCTCGCTGGCGATCTGTCTCGTGCACCGGCGCGACCCGAACCTGGAATACCTGCGCCTCTATCGCGAGTTCTTCGGGTTGTTCTGCGGCCCGTCGCATCCGTTGTTCGGTCGGCGGGATCTGACGCAGGCGGACCTCGCCGGCCACTCGGCCGTCAGCTTCGAGACCGACCGGTTGCACGACGCGCTGCGCGCCGTCACGATGCTGCGGGCGGAATCCGATCTGAGCGAGCAGGTCATCGGGACTTCGAGCCATCTCGAGGAGGTCCGGCGGATGGTGATTGCCGGTCTCGGGATCGGCCCGCTGCCGCTGCATGTGGTGGCCCGCGATGTTGCCGACGGGCTGCTCTGGCGTCTGCCGCCTCATGAAGCTCCGCCTGCGATCGACGTGCATCTCGTCTGGAATCCCAAAGCGGTGCTGAACCGGGCGGAGCGGTCGCTGCTGGATCGTCTGCACGCACGGATCGCCGCGACACCGATCGCCGAACGGATCTACGCCTGATTGCAGGGGGCACGTCGCAGGCTGTGGCGACGCCGCCCTGCGGAACCGACCCTGTCATGGCTGCAGCGGCGGGGGTCCTGCGGCACGCCATCCTCATCGCCGATCGGCCGTCGGTCGCTGTTTGCCCCTGTGCGCGGCTTTGCGTCGATATCGAGCATCTGCGTGCCGGGGCGAGGCCGGAACGCCCGGCAGGTGCCCGATCAGTCCGGAGCGGTGAAGTCAAGCTCGCAGCGCAGGCCGGCCGGCAGGGCCAGATCCGGGTTCTCCAGCCGCATCGCCAGACCGAAGGTCGCGGTGGCGGCGTCGAATACCCGGTCGATGATGGTGATGGTGGCGGGAAAGGCGCCACCGATCGGCTCTTCGGGCCGGATCGTGACCGCCTGTCCGAGGCTGAGATCGGCGAAATAGCCGATCGGCGCGAAGGCTTCGACCCGCAGCAGATCCAGCCGGGCTATGGTGATGACATGGGTCTGCGGATCGCGGAATTCTCCGGGGCTGAGCAGCCGCTCGCTGACGACGCCGGCGATCGGGGCGCGCAGGGTCTTCTGATCCAGCAGCGCGCGGCTTTGCTCGGCCTCGATCCCGGCGAGGGCGCGGGCAAGCCGGGCCTCGTCGAGGTCGAGCAGGGCCACGTCCAGCTCCAGTTGCGCATCCTCGACCGCCGTTCCGGCCACCGCCTGCCGCGCCGCCAACTGCTCGACACGGTCGAGCTGCGCGGCAAGGAACGCCACCCGCGCCTCGAGCGCGCGGATGCGCGTCAGGTTCTCGGCACGCGCCACGGCAAGCGACAGGGCCATCTCCTCGACCGCTCCGTCCAGCCGGACGACCACATCGCCCGCAGCAACCATGTCGCCGCGCTCCACCAGGACCTCGGCGACGATTCCGGCGACCGGCGTAGCCAGTCGCACCGTCTCCTCGGGCTGGATCAGGCAGGTCACCGGTGCAGGCACGTCACCCGCGGCGGCGCCGGCCCGGAAAAGTGCGGCCATGATCGTCGCGGCGGCGAATTGGGCGGCGTAGCGGGCAGGCATCACGGTTCCATGGGTTCGCAGTCGCGAACCGATGTTTACGCGCGCAGCGCGGTCCCGACAAAGAGATTCGTTGAGAATCATCTGCGCAGCCGTTAACGTTTATTCCTTGAGTCCGCAATTTCGCGGCGCTTGGTACGCTCGTGACAAAATTCGAGGGATTTCGCGGGCTTGGTCTCCGGCGGCGTCCGGCAACCCGGCTTCGGAACGGGTCCAGCCTCGCTGGAGGGCTCGGGTTTGTGGCGGGGCCGGGCGTGATCTCCCCCCTCGGTGCCAGCCTCGGGCGCGGCCTGCATCTGGAAACCTTCGAGCCGCGCATGCTGCTTTCGGCCGATCTGATCCCGGTCGCCGGCAGCATCGATTATCCCGGAAAGACCGACCTTTACAGTTTCGAGCTGGCCGAAGAACGCGCGCTGCTGTTCGATTCCCTGACGGCAGACAACAGTCTGCGCTGGTCGCTCGCCGGTCCGGGCGGGCAGGTGGTCGGCCCGACCGCCTTCACCGCTTCGGACGGTCACCGCGGCGGCTCGATCCTGTCGCTCGGCGCGGGCACCTACATGATGCGGGTCGAGGGTGTCGGCGATCATCAGGCCGATTACCAGTTCCGGCTGCTCAATGTCGCCAATGCCGTCCCCATCGAGGACGGGCGGCGGATCGAGGGTGTTCTGGGCACCGGCGGGCGCGAGACCAGCCTGTTCCGCTTCGATGCCGCGGCGGGCACAGACCTCTATTTCGACGCGCTCTCCGCCACCGGCGGTGGCTGGGACATCTGGTGGTCGCTGATCGATCCCGACGGCAATACCGTCTTCGCGCCGCGGCAGTTCGCGCCCGCATCCGACCCGGCCCGGCTGACGGTCCCGAAAGACGGCACCTACACGCTTCTGCTCGAAGGCGATGTCTACAACACCGCCGACCGGGCCTTCGCCTTCAGCGTCGAGCGGGTCGTGGACGAGGCCCGCGACATAGATCTCGATACGCCGGTGTTCGGCAGGCTCACGCAGTCCGGCCAGCGCCATGAGTTGAGCTTTTCGCTGGACATGGACACGCGGCTCATTCTCGACAGCCTGACGGCATCGACGCTGCGCTGGTCGCTGACGGGGCCGCGCGGGGTCGAGGTTGCGAACCGCGAGCTCCGCAGTTCCGACGGCTGGACCGGTGATCCGGTGCTCGATCTGATCGCCGGCGATTATGTCCTGACGGTGGGCGATGCGACCGACCGGATCGGTGACTATGGCTTCGTGCTGCACCGCACCGCCTCGGCAGAGGCGGTGTCGATTGGCGAACCTGTCGCCGGACGGCTCACCGACCGGGGCGGGCAACTGGCTGCCGCGCTGCGTCCCTCGGCAACGCCGATGGCGGCGGGGCCGGAGGACGGCGCCTTCCAGTTCGGCCAGACCGGCCCGCTGATCACGGTTGCCGACGACGATCTGCTGCGGCCCGAGACCTTCACGGTGGAGACATGGCTGCGGGTCGATGCCTTCGATCAGTATGGCACGGTCTGGATGAAGAGCACCAGCACCGGATGGGGCGACGGCTACGGGCTGTATCTGAATTCCGACGGCACGATCAGCTTCTTCGTGGACAACTGGTCGGGCGCCGACAGTTCGGTCACGGCGGCGCTGCCGGAGGCCGGCGAATGGGTGCATGTCGCGGCAAGCTTCGACGGCGCCTCGCTCCGGCTGCAGTTGAACGGCGAGGTGGTGGCGGAGCAGGACTTCGACGGCAGCCTGACCCACAGCCTTGCGCCGCTGGTCCTCGGCGCTTCGGCGAACGGGTCGTACCGGCTGCGTGGCGCCATCGACGAGTTCCGCCTGTGGGACAGCGCCCAGAGTGCCGAGGCTATCGCCGCCCGCCACGCGCAGCGGATCGCCGGGGCGGCCGAGGGGCTCGCGCTGTCGCTGGGCTTCGATCACGGCGTCGGGCCGGCCCCGACGGACCGTGCCGGCCGCGGCCTCGACATCGGTTACACCGAAGGGCCGGGCACCGAGACCCGGCTGTTTCGTTTCGATGGTTCGGCGGGTGACCGCATGGTGTTCGCCCCCAACGGCAGCGGCAACATCTATCTGCGCGTCTTCGGTCCCTCCGGGCAGGAGATCGCGGCGCGGGGGCTGGCGGTGGTCGATCCGTTGGTTCTGCCCGAAGACGGCAGCTATCTGACGTTGATCGAGGGCTATGCCTACGACAATGCGCCCCGGGATTTCTCGTTCCTGCTGATGCCCAGGACAACCGCCGAGCTTGACCTCACGCTTGGCACCGTCGTCAACGGCGAGATCGCGGCCGTCGGTCAGGCGGTTGCCTACGGCTTCACCCTCGACACGGCGTCGCGCCTTTATCTCGACAGCCTGACCAACCGCAGCGATATCGTCTGGTCGCTGGTCGGCCCGCGCGGCAGCGAAATTACCCAGCGCGCCTTCTCGGCCTCCGATGCCTCCGGCCTGCCCTCGTCGGCCAACCCGGCCTTCGACCTGCCGCCGGGCGCCTACACCCTCCTGGTCGACGGCGTCGGCGCCGCCACCGGCGCGTTCGCCTTCCGGCTCTTCGACCTCGCCGCGGCCACGGCCGTGGCACGCGACGCCGCGGTCGAGATCGCTCTGGAGCCGGCGCGCAGCACCGCGCTGTTCAGCTTCGACGCCGAGCGCGGCGAGCGCATCGGTTTTGCCGACATCAGCGGCAATCCCTACGCCCGGCTGATCGACCCCTTCGGTCGTGTGGCCATGAACTACAGCCGCCTTGCCACGGTCGGCGAGATCGGGTTGCAGGCGACCGGCCGCTACACCCTGCTGGTCGAGGGCTTCGTCTGGGACGAAGGCGCCAGCCAGGCCCATGGCTTCACCATCGCCGACGCCGGCTTCGACGAACCGCCGGTGCTGGAAGGCATGGCGCATGTGCCGGGCACGTCGGTCAGCGGAATGGTGGCCGCCGGCGGCGAGATGGACGACTATGTCTTCACCCTCGAAACCGCGCGCCGTCTGTATTTCGATGTTCTGGAGGCAGGGCACTGGTCGCTGGCCTGGAGCCTGACCGGCCCGCGCGGCGATGAGATCGTCAACCGCGCGCTGGTCAGTTCGGATGGCGCGGATTTCAATGCCGATGCCAGCCTCGCGCTGATCGCCGGCACCTATCGGCTTCGCATCGCGAGCGGATCTGGCGGCGGCACCTACGGCTTTCGTCTGCTCGATCTCGATGCCGCTGCGCCGATCGCGCTCGACAATCCCTTTTCCGGCACGCTCGATCCGAAGCGATCCACGCACATCTACCGGTTCGAGGGCAGCGCCGGGCAGAGCCTCGTGCTCGACACCGCCTCGGTCGCCGGCGCCTCCTGGACGCCGACCTATCGGGTGATCGACCCGTGGGGCCGCGAGATCCGTCGTGGGCAGGGCATCGTCAATGCCGGCGTCCTGACGCTGGCGCATGAGGGCACCTACACGCTGCTCATCGAGGGGCGGGTCTACGAGGGCGACGGAACGATCGACTACAGCACCGCGCTGCGCGAGGTGGTTGCGGCCGACGACGGCACCATCGCCCCCGGCGAGACGCTGGCCGGCGTGGTGCCCGGGCCGCGTGGATCGGTCGCCTACAGCCTGACGCTCGACGCCGCGACGACCCTCGTGTTCGACGGGCTGAGCGGCGACAGCAATGCGACCTTGCGGATCACCGGCCCGGGTGCGATCGACCGCAGCTTCAACCTGCGCAACGGCAGCGGCGGGTTGTCCTCGGCCGCGCCAGTGCTTGCGCCGGGGGCGGGCGCCTATACCGTCACCGTGACCGGATCGCAGAACACGCGTCCCGAGTTCGCCTTCCGTCTGCTCGACGCCGCGCTGGCCACGGAAATCGGCTTCGACGAGCCGGTCGGCGGCACGCTCGACCCGGCCGCCGCGACGGCGCTCTACGCCTTCGAGGCCGAAGCGGGGCAGGTCTTCACCCTCGCCGAGGTGACCAACTCGAGCGCCGTTTCATGGCAGACGGCGAATTTCCGCATCATCGACCCCTTTGGCCGGCAACTGGTCGGCACCACATCGCTCGCCGCGCAGGAGCCGCGGGTGCTGCCTTTCGCCGGCCGCTATCTGCTGTTGGTCGAGGGGCGCGGCGATTTCGCAGCCGACAATGCGATCGCCTATGGTTTCACACTGCAGGATCCGCAGAGCCCGGCGCCCCGTTCCCTGATCCTCGAGGAGCGGATGCAGGGAGAGGTTGCGCGCCCCGGCCAGCGGCATGTGTTCGAGTTCGACCTCGACGCCGACAGTTTCCTCTACCTCGACAGCTTTACCGACGATTTCAACATGCGGCTTCGCGTGCAGGGGCCGCAGGGGCTGGACCGCACCTATCGGCTGCGCGACGCCGACAGCGTCGATTTCGGCAGTTCCAACCCGGTGCTGAAGGCTGCCGCCGGCAGCTACACCGTGACCATATGGAAGGATGGCGCCGGCACCGGGGCGTATGACTTCTCCCTGCGCGACCTCGCCGCCGGAGCCGCCATTGCCATCGGCGAGCGTGTCGAGGCGACGCTGGAACCGCGTCGCGAGACCGACATCTACCGTTTCGAGGGCACGGCGGGCGAGAGCTTCCTCTTCAATGTCCTGCGCGAGCAGAATTCGCAATTCGGCGTCTACTGGCGGCTGATCGACCCGGCCGGCAATGTCGAGATCAACCGCCCGCGGTTTTCGGACCGCGATCTGCACAGCCTCGCACGCAGTGGCACCTACACGCTCTTGATCGAGGGTCGAACCCGCGAGCCCGAGACCGGGGCGATCTCCTACGGTTTCGTGCTGCAGCCCGCCGTGGTGCAGGAATTCCCCGCCGATCTCGACGCCGCCGGGCAGTATGCCGGGCTGGATTACATCGCCGGGCCGGGCGGGCGGCCGGCGCTGGCGTTCAACGGCTTCAACCGGGCCGAGCTGGACGATCCGGCAACCAACCGGACCGGCAGTGTCAGTTTCGAGCTCTGGTTCCGGCCCGACACGCCGCAGACCACCTGGACGCCGCTGATCTACAGCGGCGAGGGCAGCAGTGCGACGCGGCAGTATTCGCTGTGGCTGCACAGTTCGGGCTATGCGCATCTGAGCGTCGCGACCGGCGGGACGGAGCGGTCGGTATCCACCGCCTCGGGCAGCGTGAACTGGAACGACTGGAATCATGTCGTCGGCGTGATCGACCGCGACCGCAACATCACGCGGCTCTATCTGAACGGCAATCCGGTGTCGGCCGCCACCTCCGTCACCGAGGCCAACCAGGATCATTTCGGGATCGTCTACCGCTCGAAGCTGGAGGTCGAGACGGGCGGGACCTATCGCTTCACGCTGGGCGCCGACGACGGCGCGACGCTGCGGCTGCGCGACGCCGAGGGCAACCTTGTCGAGGTGCTCAACGAGGTTGGCGGGGTGCTGGACTATCTCGACAACGACGTCGCCGGCAACACCATGCGCTGGGGCGATGTGGAGCTGGCGGCGGGAACCACCTATGACGTCGAGCTGCGCTATTGGGAGCGCACCGGCGGCGAGGCGCTGACGCTGAATGTCAGCGGGCCGGACACCGGCGATGCCGCGGTGAACATCCAGACCAGCGGGCTGCTGCGGGACCCGCCGGTGGTGGGTGATCCGGCGCCGGGATTCGCGCGGCCCGGCCGGTGGAGCTTTGCCCTGCACGATGTCGTGTCCACGGGCAATGGCGTGGCCTTCGACATCGAGACCAACGGCACGCTGCGCGGCGAGGGGTATTTCGACTCCTTCAGCCCGCGGCTCCTGGCCAATGGCATCCGCGGGGTTTCGCCCGCCGGGGCGGTGACGCGGCCGCTGCTGCTGGGCGCGAGCCATGAAACCGCGCATCAGAACGCGTTCGAGGGCGCGATGGCGGGCTTCTCGCTGTGGGATGTCGCCTTCTATGCCGAGGACGCCGCGTTGGCCTATGCCGGGGGTGCGGGCCTGCCCGATCCGGTGCTGCGGCTGGCGATGGAGGATGCCGACGATCCGGCGGTGCCGGCGCAGACGGTGGCCAACACGGGCAGTGCCGGCGGCGATGCGGAGGTGGTGGATTTCACCGCCGGGATGCAGGGGGCCTTCACCGGCCGGATCGACGTGCCGGGCGAGACAGATGTCTACAGCTTCACGCTTGACGCCGGGCGTCTGCTCTACTGGGACACACTGTCGAACCGGTCCGACATCCGCGCCACGCTGACCGGCCCCGGCGGGGTGCGCATCGACCGTGCCTTCACCGACAGCGGCACCACGCAGGGCGGCAACTTCGCGTTTCACGCACCGGCGGGCGACTATACGCTGACGGTGTCCGGCAATGTCGCCGCGCGTGGCGCCTACGGGCTCCGGCTGCTCGACCTCGATGCGGCGCCCGTGATCGAGATCGACGGCGACGGGATCGTCGGGGCGCTGGACATGCGCCGCAGCGCCACGGCCTTCGCCCTTGATGCGCTGGCCGGCGACCGCATCTATGTGCAGCTGTCGGATTTCGGGCTGAGCCCGTCGCAGGCGCGCTGGCGGGTGATCGACCCGTTCGGCCGGCAGTTGAGCGGCCCGCTTGCGGCAAACGACATCGCCGACCTGCGCCCCGAGGTGGACGGCCGCCACTGGCTGGTGCTGGAAAGCCACCGCACACTCGATACGCAGAAGACCGTGCCCTTCACCGTCTCGGTCTTCCGGATCGAGGCGATCCCGGTCGCGGTCGAGGTCGGCGGCGACAACCCGGGCGCTGCGTCGCAGGCGGTGCCTGGCGCGCTGGGGCAGGGTCTGGCCCTGCGCGGCGCCGAATTCGTCGAGGTGCCACACGACGCGACGCTGAACCTGACTGGTTCGTTCACGCTCGAGGCCTGGGTGAAGGTCGAGAGCTATACCAGCCCCTGGGTGCCGGTGATCTACAAGGGCGATGGCGAGGGTGCCTGGGCCTATGGCATCCGGCTGAACTCCAACGGGTCGGTATGGACCCGGGCGGACCGCGCCACCGGGCAGTCCGAGACGCTGCAGACCTCGGGCGGGCGGGTGCCGCTCGGCGAGTGGGTGCACATCGCCGCGGTGTTCGACCGGGCCACGGGCCGGCAGATCATCTACATCGACGGCGAGGAAGCCGCGGCGCGCAACATGAGCACCGCCGCCGGGAGGACCCTTTCCGACCCGCTGTTGATCGGCCGCGCCACCGAGGATTTCTCGACCACCGGGATGTTCGACGGCGCGATCGATGAGGTCCGCCTCTGGGCCGTCGCGCGCACGCCCGAGGAGATCGCTGCGACGATGTCGGCTCCGCTCGCGGGCGACGAGTCCGGGCTGCGGCTGCGCCTGCCGCTCGATGCCGTGACCGGCGCAACGACGGCGGACGCCGGGCCGAACGGGCTGGACGGCACGCTGGTCAATCTTATCCCGAAGGGCATCACCGGCCGGATCGATCGCGTGGGGCAGGAGTTGCGCTATGCCTTCACGCTGGACACGGCGACGCAACTCTATGTCGACAGCCTGACCAACCGCAACGACCTGCGCTATCGGCTGACCGGGCCGCAGGGGCAGGTGGTGGACCGCCATCTGGCGCAGGCCGACGCCTCCGGGTCGGGATCGACCAACCCGGTGCTGGCGCTGCCGCCGGGCGACTATACGCTGATGGTGACCGCCTCCGGCGCAGGCACGGGAAACTTCAACCTGGTGCTGCGCGATCTGGCGACGGCCGAGGCGCTGACCCTTGGCGCCCCGGTGTCTGGTGACCTCGAGCCCGGAAACCTGACCCGGCTCTACAGCTTCGATGCGGCGCCGGGCGAACGGGTGTTCGTCGACAACCTTGCGACATCGTCGAACATGCGCTGGCGGCTGATCGATCCCTACGGCAGCGAGGTCTTCGGCAATGTCAGCCCCGGTGACCGCGCCAATGTGCTGTTGCCGGCGGCGGGTGGTTACACGCTGCTGCTGGAAGGGTTCGTCAATGCTGGCGGCCGGGCGCCCTACAGCCTGACCGTCCATCCGGTGGTCACGCCGGTGCCGATCCCGCTGACACCGGGCGCGCTGATGTCGGCTGCCATCGACGTTCCGGGGGCGAGCCGGAGCTTCGCCTTCACGCTGGACACTGCGGCGCAACTGGTCATGGACAGCTACCACAGCACCTCGCAGGTGCTGTGGACTCTGACCGGCCCGGACGGCACCGTCGTTGCCAACCGCCGCTTCGACCAGACCGACGGCGGTCAGTTCCCGGGCGATCCTGTGTTGCGGCTGTCGGCTGGCGACTATCTGCTCACGGTCCGCGGCAATGGCGACACCACCGGGGATTATGCCTTCCGGTTGCGCGACATCGCCGCCGAGGCGGTGACGCTGGCGCCGAACAGCGAGCGGCTTGGCAACCTGCCGGACGGCGGTATCGGCACCCAGGTGCTGGCGCTCGATCTGGACCGGCATCAGGCCGTGGCGCTGCAGGTCGCCCAGTTTCCCGCCAGCCGCACCGCCTGGCGGCTGATCTCGCCCGACGGCTATCAGCTGATCGGGCCGAAGACGCTGCGCACCGACAGCTTCGTCGCGCCCTCGGCGGGGCGCTATCACCTGCTGATCGAGGGCGATCTGCGCGACGGCACGACCGAGAACGCCTATCGCGTGACCGCCGCGGTCAGCCCGGTCGATCCGGCCTTCGGCGCCACGGTCGAGGATTTCGAGGGCGGCGCCGGCATCGCACATGCGCTGCTGAACGACAACGGTCCGGCCGCTACGGTCGAGGTCGACGCCAGCGGCGGCAATGCGGTGTTGCGGCTTCTCGCCCCCGACGCACCGGGGCAGCGCAACGGTGTTGCCTTCTCCTCCACCGCCACCGGGCGGCACGAGCGCGTCGATATCGGCTTCGATTTCCGCATCGACGCGCCGGCGGCGGGGCTGCCGGGCGACGGCTTCACCGCTGCATGGTTCCCGACACGGAGCCATGGCACCGCCGGCGCGTTGCCCTGGCTCGGCGTCGCGCCGAACGCCGCGGGTGTGCTGGGCGTGGCCTTCGATATGTTCCGCAGCTCGGGCGGTCCGGCTGTCGGGCTGCATTTCGGCAGCCAGCTGGTGCAGGTGCCGCTGAGCACTCTGGGGCTGACCGAGGCCGATCTGGTCGATGTCCCGGCCGCGCTGGCGCTGTCAATGCAGCGCGTGTCCGGCGGCACCGAAGTCAGCCTGACCCTGACGCTGGACGGCACCGACCACGCTGTCATCTCGGACCGTTTCGTGCCCGGCATGGAGCTGGCGGAGGGGCGGCTGGCGATCCAGGCCCGGTCGGGCACCGCCAATCTGATGGGGATGACGCTGGACACTGTCGCCATCGCCACGACCCCCGCGACCACCGCGCTTACCGCGACGCTGGGCGCCGAACTGTCCGGCGCCATCGTCGACGGCGCCGGGGTGGACCGCTGGCGGCTGGTTCTGGATGCGCCGAAGCGCATTGTCGTGGACAGCCGGACCAACAATTCGGCCCTGCGCTGGGCCTTCGAGGGGCCGGTCGGCATCGGCGACATCGCCTTTACCTCCACGGACTCCGTGGATCGTTCCGGCACCACGGTCTACGAACTGCCGGCTGGCGAGTTCTTCCTGCGTGTCAGCACCGCCGGCACCGCTACCGGCAGTTACGCGCTCGCGTTGCTGGACGTGGAGGCGGCAGAGCCGCTCGCACCCGACACGGTGATTGAGGCGTCGCTCGATCCGGGCAACGTGACGCGTCTGTACCGGCTCGACTGGCCTGCGGACGCCGATTTGTTCCTGGAAACTGTCAACGTCTCGGGCCCGACCGCGTGGTGGCGGCTGATCGCGCCGGACGGGACGCTGGTTCAGGGGCCAACCGCGCTGGGCAATGATCTGGAACGCCGGCCGCTCGGCGTCGCCGGCGCCTATCTGCTGATGGTCGAGGGGCGGCGGTCGAACACGGAGCCGACCGCGTTTCGCATCACCCCGCATCTGACGTCCGCGGCGCAGACCGGCCTTTCCCTCGGGGCCATCGCGACCGGCACGCTGGGAAACCCGGGTGACCGCGAGGTCTTCACCTTCAGCCTCGCGGAAGCGGCGCTGCTCTATTTCGACAGCCTGACCGATCGCAACGATCTCAACTGGTCGCTCGCCGGTCCGGGTGGCACGCTGGGCGGCACCACGCTGCGCGCGGCCGATGCCTACAGCCGCAGCTCGGCCGCCGCCGTGATGGCGGCGCCCGCCGGCGACTACCGGCTGACCGTTACGGGATCGGGCCGCGCCACCGGCGACTTTGCCTTCGTGCTGCACGACCTCGCCGCCGCCGGATCGCTGGCCCTCGGCGAGCGGGTGGAGGCGGACTACGATCCGGCGAACATGAGCCGCGTCTTTCGTTTCGAGGGCGAGGCCGGGCAGCAGTTCTATCTCGACCAGATCGAGGGGAGTCTGATCGGCCAGTGGAAGATCGTCGACACCTACGGCAATCTCGTCGCCTCGGCCGATCTGCGCACCGACATCCCCACGGTGACGCTGCGATCGACCGGGGCGCAGTATCTGCTGGTCGAAGGCCGCATCCAGGATGGTGCCGCCAGCGCCAGCCATGCCTTCCGCCTGCTGCCGCTCGAGTCGAGCCTCTCGGCGCTCGATCTCAACAGTCGCGTCGAGGGCAGCATCGACCTGCCCGGCCAGACCGACCGCTACGGTTTCACGGTGACGGTGGAGAGTGTCGTCTATGTCGATGCTCAGGCGCCCGATTCCTCGGCCTGGCAATGGGAGCTGCGCGGCCCGCGGGGCGTGGAGGCGTCGCGCAGTTTCACCGCTTCGGACGCCAGCGAGGCCGGCAGCGCGCCGTTGCTGCGGCTGATCCCGGGCGATTATGTCCTGACCCTTCGCCCCACCGGGGGCGCAACCGGCGCCTATGCCTTCCAGGTTCTCGACCTTGCCGCGGCCGAACCGCTCACACCCGGCACGCCGGTCACCGATCAGCTCGCCCCGGGCACCGAGACGCAACTCTATGCTTTCGAGGCCGAGGCCGGTGCGCGCTTCTTTTTCGACCGCACCGAGGGCAACTCGCGATCCTACTGGCGGCTGATCGATCCCTATGGTCGCCAGGTGTTCGGCACCCATCTCGGCAACGATGCCGGCACCGTCGAGATGCCCGAGACCGGCCGCTATCTGCTGCTGGTCGAAGGGCGTATCTGGTATCCCGAGAGCCGCGACTTCTCGTTCAACGTCTACGCCAACCCGGAGCGGGCGCCGATCCGCCTGGCCGGGCTGGAATACGAACCCGGGCCAGATCTGTTGGTGCAGAGCCTTGCGCTCGACACCGACGAAGACCTCGTCTCGGGTGGCAGCGTGCCGGTGGTCTGGACCATGCGAAACGGCGGCGAGCGGGCTGTCGAGGCAGACTTTTCCAACCGGGTAACGATCCGGCGCGTCGACACCGGACAGATCCTGGCCGATGTGATCGTGCCCTACGACCATGTCGCGCAGGGCGACATCGCGCCCGACGGCACAGTGACGCAGTCGGTCACGCTGATGCTGCCGCCGGGGGTCGTGGCAGTCGGCGATCTGGTGGTGTCGCTGCGGCTCGATGTCAACAACGATGTGGACGAGCGCAACGTCACGCTCGACGCGGAACTCAACAATGCCTCCGACCTGCCGATCGAGGTGGCGCTGGCGCCCTATGTCGATTTGTTACCCGAGGCGCTGGAGGTCACGCCGCCGGCCGGCTGGACCGCCGGCGAGGCGGTGACGGTCGGCTGGCAGACCCGTAACGCCGGAACACTGGATGCCGAAACCGGCTGGACCGAGCGGCTGGTGCTGCGCAACCTGTCCACCGGGCGCATCGTGTTCAGCCAGGACCTGCGCGTCCCGGCCGACGAGGCGGTCGCAGCCGGCACCGTGGCGGCGCGCAGCCTCACCTTCGGCTGGCCCGCGGGCATCGATGGGACCGGGCTTTATGACTTTCAGGTCGTGCTGGATGCTTTCGGCGATGTGTTCGAGACCAATCCCGAGGGCACCGGCGAGAGCAACAACAGCCTGACGATGCGCCGGGCCTCGGCGCCCGATCTGGTGGTCGCGGCGGTTGCGGTGGCCGAGGTGGAGCCCGCTGCCGGCAGCCCGCTCGCGATCTCGTGGACGGTGCGCAACGAGGGCGCCGCAGCGACGCCTCCAAGCTGGTTCGACAGGGTCCGGGTGCGCAACCTCAGCACCGGGCAGATCCTGCACAATGTCGCCGTGGCGGTGACCGACAGTCCGATCGCCGCCGGCGGCGAGGCGCTGCGCAGCGTGACGCTGGAATTGCCCGACGGCGCCGCCGGGGTGGGCACCATCCGGATCGAGGTCTGGGCCGACAGCAACGCCGCCGGCACCGGCAGCATCGCCGAGGCGCGCGACGGGCTGACCATCGGTCAGGCGGAGAGCAACAACTACGCCTTCACCGACATCGTGTCGGTCGCCCGGCCCTATGCCGATCTCGTCGCCAGCATCACCGGCGCGCCCGGCGATCCGCGCGGCGGCGAGGTCGCCAGCATCGCCTGGCGGGTGGAGAACGCCGGCAGCGTTGCCACCGACGCCGCCGGCTGGGTGGACCGGGTGTGGCTTTCCACCGACGCGACGCTGGACGCCGGCGACCTTCTGCTGGCCGAAGTGCCGCGCAGCGGCGGGCTGGATCCCGGCGGCGCCTATGAGGTGAGCGCCGACATCCTGCTGCCAACCGGGATCGAGGGCGGCGCCTTCATCCTCGTCGAGACCGATGCGCTGGCCGCCGTGACCGAGCCCGACACGAGGGCCGACAACGTCGCCGGCACAGCACTGACGCTGTCATCGCCCCATTCCGATCTTGCGGTGCAGACGGTGGGCGCACCGTCGGGGGCGTTTATCGGCGGTGCCACCGTCGAGGTGTCTTGGCGGGTGGCCAACCTCGGCCCCGATCCCGTGCCCGCGCCCTCGGGGGGCATTCTCGACCGGGTCTATCTGGCCAGCGGCACTGCGCCCGGCCCGGGCGACGTGCTGATCGGCGAGTTCGCCCGCGCCGGAGGACTCGCGGTCGGTGCCAGCTACAGCCGGGTCGAGACCATCACGCTTCCGCCGGGCGTGTCCGGCACGTTTCGCGTGCTGGTGGTGACCGATGCCGAGGCCGCGGTTTACGAGCGCGGCGCCACGGCCAACAACTTCTCCCGCTCGTCGGGCGATCTCACGCTCTCGCCGGCGCCTGCGCCGGACCTCGCGGTGACGCTGGTGGAGGGGCCGGCGGATCTGGTGCCCGGCCAGAGAGTGGCTCTGAGCTTCCGGGTCGAGAACATCGGCGAGGCGGTCGCCCGTGCGCCATGGCAGGACCGTATCCTGATCCGCGGCCCGGGGCTGTCTGCCGCGGGCACGCAGCTCGCGCTGATCGACCGCGACTTCGATCTTGCCGCGGGGGCGAGCTACGAGGTCACGGTCGAAGTCACCCTGCCGATCAATCTGGGCGAGGGCGAGTTCCGCTTCGCCGCCGAGGCCGACCGGCTTGACCGGGTGTTCGAGGCCGGCCGCCTGGGAAACAACACGGCCGAAACGACGGCTGTGCCGCTGCGCCATCCGAACCTGACGGTGCCGGCCGTCACCCTGCCGGACGGGCCGTTCCAGTCGGGCGACACCGTGCAGGTCGCCTGGACCGTCGCCAACACCGGCACCGGCCCGGTGCAGGCGTCCTGGACCGACCGCGTCTGGCTCAGCCGCACCGGTGCCGTGGACGACAGCGCGATCCTTCTGGCCGAGCGACCGGCCGAGGTGACGATCCCCTTTGGCTCGGGCGCCACGGTGGGCGCGGTGATGGACGTCACGCTGCCGGTACATGTCTCGGGCGCGTGGTTCTTGGTGGTCGAGACCGATGCCGGCGAGGCGGTGGCCGAGCCCGGTGCCGAGGACGACAACACCGCCGCCGCGCCGCTGACCGTCGCGCTGGCGCCCTATGCCAATCTCGTTGTCACCGCGATCACCGCCCCCGAGCTGACGGTAAACGATCCCGCCCGGCTGACGGTCGGCTGGACGGTGGAGAACGCCGGTACCGGCCGCGGGCTGACCGATGCCTGGGTGGACCGGATCTGGCTTGAGCGCATCTCCGGCCCCTCGGGGACGCCCGCGCTGCTGGAACTTGCGAGCGTCGCCCATGACGGCGGCCTCGACCTCGGCGAAAGTTACAGCCGCACGCAGGAGGTGCTGCTGCCGCCCGGATTCACCGGCCGGTTCCGGCTGTTCGTCACGACGGATGCCGGGTCTTCGGTGTTCGAGAACGGGCTGGAGGCGGACAATACCCTGCGGCTTGACGGTTTTGTCGATGTCATGCCGATCCCCTACGCCGATCTCGTGGTGGAGCGGGTGGAGGCGCCCGCGGAGGCAGAGTCGGGGCTTCCGGTGACGCTGCGCTGGACCGTACGCAACGACGGCATCGGGCTGACCGACAGCGCCTCGTGGAACGACCGGGTGTTCGTGGCCGACAATCCCGACGGCACCGGACGGGTCTCCCTTGGGCAATTCAACCGCATCGGCTTCCTCGCGCCCGGCGATGCCTATGACCGCGAGGTGACGGTGACGCTGCCGGTCGGCTGGACCGGTCCGAGCTGGTTCTTCGTCGAGACGCCGGGCAGCGACCGGGTTTCGGGCACTGCCCTCGGCGCGCCCTTCGAGTTCATCTATACCGATGCCGGCAACGCGGGGCGGTCGGATCGGGTGGATGTAGCCTTGAGCCCGCCGCCCGATCTGGTGGTCGCCGCCGTCACCATCCCCGAAACCGCGCCCGAGGGCACGCCCGTCGATATCTCCTGGACGGTGCGCAACGACGGCACCGGCCCGGCCGAAGGGCAGTGGACCGACCGCATCCTGCTGCGCCGTGTCTCCGAGACCGGCGGGGCCAGCGAACGGGACGTGACGCTGGGCAGCTACACATTTACCGGTCCGCTGCAGGCCGGCACCAGCTACAGCCGCACGGCGCAGGTGGTCCTGCCCAAGCAGATCAGCGGGATCTACCGCGTTGTGGTGGTCACCGATGCCGCCAACAGCGTGTTCGAACACGACGGCGAGGGCAACAACGAGACCGCCTCGATCAGCGAGATCGCCGTAACCGTGCAGCCGCGGCCAGACCTTCAGGTCGCCAGCATCGAGGCGCCCGACCGGCTGACCGCGGGTGCGACCGGGGCACTGCGCTGGACGGTGATCAACCAGGGCCCGGTGCCCACGGACGTGCCGAACTGGACCGACAGCGTCTATCTCTCGCTCGACGACAAGGTTTCGAGCGACGACATCCTGATCGGGCGTTTCACCAACGAGGCCGCGCTGGCCCCCGGCGAACAGTATCTCAGCCGCGAGGCGAGCTTCCGGATTCCCGATCGCTTCCGTGGCACGGTCTATCTGATCGTGGTGACCGACAGCGGCAACCGGGTCGAGGAATGGCCGAACGAGGGCAACAACACCCGATTGCACGAGATCTTCGTCGAGGGCATCCCGCTGGCAGACCTGGTGGTGCATGACGTCGTCACCCCGTTCCAGACCTTCGAGGGCAGCGACGTCACCGTCACCTATACGGTGACCAACCGCGGCGCCGGGCCGACCAACATCGGGGCCTGGACCGAACAGGTCTGGCTCACCCGCGACCGCACCCGTCCGCATCCGGCCAAGGGCGACGTGCTCCTCACCACGCTGAACTACAACGCAGGCGCGCTGGAGGTCGGCGCAGGTTACGACCGCACCGTCACCGTCCGGCTGCCCGAAAAATTGGTGTCGGGCAACTACTACATCACCCCCTGGGTCGATCCCTACGACCAGGTGCTGGAGGATACGCTCGCCGTCAACGTCAACCCCGACGATCCGGCCGAAGTGAACTCCAACAACTACAAGGCCGGCGGCGCCGACGCGCTGGGTCGCCCCACGGTCATGCAGGTGATCGGCGTTCCGCCACCGGTGGTGAACCCCGAGATCGGCGTCGAGGTGCTGTCGGTGACCGAGAGCGCGGTCTCGGGTCTCGCCGGCGAAGACGTGTTCGAGGTCAGTTTCCGGCTCACCAACTCCGGCACCGGGCCGACCACCAGCTTCAGCTACGAGGTTCTGCTCTCGAACGTGCCGGTGAAGGACGCACCGGGGGCGAAGAACTGGACGATCCGCAGTGCCACCGCGCCCCGTCTCGCCGCCGGCGAGAGCGTCACTCTGACCGAAAGCCTGCGCCTGCCGCCACCGGCCGCGGGCAGTTATGTCATCGTCCGTGCCACTGCCGCCGGCGACACCCGGCCCGAGGACAATTCGGCCTTCGCGGTGACGAACGTCACGCCGGCCATCCCCAACCTGCGCGTGGTCTCCGTCGAGCCGCCGGAAACCGCCTTTTCAGGCGAGAAGGTGACGATCCGCTACACCGTCACCAACGACAGCGACGTGCCGGTGTGGGATCTCACGCAACGCTGGCGCGACGAGATCTGGGTCAGCCGCGATCCGGTGTTCATCTACAACCGGGCCTCGCCGCTGGCGTCGGTAACCGTTTCCAACGCGACGCCGCTCGGCGCCGGCGAGAGCTATACCCGCGAGATCGAAGCGGCCCTGCCGCCGGGCATCGACGGCGCGTATTACGTCTATGTCTTCGCCAACGTGCACGGCACTGGCCTCCACGCCGCACGAACCGAGGCGCAGCGCACATGGTTCTTCGTCGATCAGGGCAATCTCGCGACCCGTGTCAGCGCGCTGGAGAAGGCGAGCTACGAGAGCCCGGTCGGCAGCGAATTGCGCGCCGACCTGCCCATCGTCTATCGCGAACCCGATCTGGTGGTCTCCGACCTTGTGGTTCCGGACAGTCTGACCGCCGGCGAGACGCTGGACATCACCTTCACCGTCACCAACATCGGCAACCGTGCCACGCGTGAGGAGATCTGGACCGACCGCGTCTATCTCTCCCTGGACCGGACACTGGACGAGGGCGATTTCCTGCTCCGGCGCGAGGTCGCCGGTCGCGAGATCACCGCCGAACACCGCCGCGACGGTGCGCTGGCGCCGGGCGAAAGCTATACCGCAACCGTCACCGTAACCCTGCCCTTCGAGATCGAGGGCGATTTCAACGTTCTCGCCGTGGCTGACAGCGGGCTGGCCGACAGCGGGCTGGTGCGCTCCACCGTCTCGCCGCGCCTGCCCGGCGTTCGCGGCGATGCCACCGGTGCGGTGCGCGAGTTCCAGGGCGAGGGCAACAACACCACCTCGGCCGCGGTGACGATCGCTCCCGCGGTCGCGCCCAACCTCGTCGTCAGCGACGTGACGATGCCCGAGCGGGTGGTGCGCGGCCAGCCTTTCGAACTGAACTGGACCGTCACCAACCTCGGCGGCCCGGTGCCGTTCCAGCAGCAGGAGTGGGATGATCTGGTGTTCTTCAGCCGCGACGCGCATCTCGACCTGCGCGCCGACCGCTTCGTCACCCAGCACCGCCACCTTACCGGGCTGGGCGCGGGCGAGAGCTACACCGTCACCCGCACCCTGGTCGCGCCCTCGGACCTTCCCACCGATGCCTACTACCTCTTCGTCGTCACCGATCCCGCCCGCTACGGCCCGCGTGGCGACGTGTTCGAGGGCGCGGCCGAGGGCGACAATGCCACCCGCACTGCCATTCCGGTGATCTTCGAGCGCCCGCCGCCGGCCGATCTGGTGGTCACCGAGGTGGTGGTGCCGACCAATGCCCGCGCCGGCCAGGAGGTTGCGATCCGCTGGACGGTGCGCAACGACTCCGACGTACCGGTCGAGGGGCAGTGGTCCGACAGCGTGTTCCTTTCCACCGACGGCACCTGGGATCTCTCCGACCCACCGCTTGGCCGGGTGCAGGCCGGCGGACCGCTCCTGCCCGGCGAGACCCGCGAGATGACACTGACCACGATCATGCCTGCGGTCACGCCAGGCAGCTATCGCGCCATCGTGCGCACCGACATCTTCAACCAGATCTGGGAGGCCGAAAACGCCGTCAACAACACCACCGCCTCGACCGACACCATCACGGTGGCGGTGGACACGCTGATCTTCGACACGCCGGTCACCGTGCCGATGGCACAGGGGCAGGAGCGGTTGTGGCGGATCACCGTGCCGCCGGGCGAGACCATGCGGGTCACGCTCACCTCCTCCGACCCGCGCCAGTCGAACGAGATCTTCGTGCGCCACGATGCGCTGCCAGGGCCGAATGCCTTCGACGCGACCTATCGCGGCCCGATCTCGGCCAACCTGACTGCGCTGGTGCCCGATACCGAGCCGGGCACCTACTACATCTCGGTGCGCAACTTCTCCGGCCCGGCCGAGGGCGCCGATATCACGCTGATGGCCGAGCTTCTGCCGCTGGTCGTCACCGATGTCCGCTCCGACCGCGGCGGCGACTCGCGTTATGTCACCACGGTCATCGAGGGTGCGCAGTTCGCCCCCGGTGCCACCGTGCGCCTGATCCGCCCCGGCATTGCCGAATTCGCGCCGGTGAACTGGCGTGTGATCGATTCCACCCGCATCCAGGCAGTATTCGACCTGCGCGGCGCCGAGCGCGGCCTTTACGACGTCGTCGTCACCAACCCCTCCGGCGAACAGGCGGTGCTGCCCTACCGTTTCCTCGTGGAGCGCGCGATCGAGGGTGACGTGACCATCGGCATCGGCGGGCCGCGTCTGGTGCTCGCCGGCGACACCGAGACCTATTCGGTCGCCTTTCAGAACCTGCGGAACCTCGACGCGCCCTATACCCATTTCCAGGTCGGTGTGCCCGAACTGCACCTCAACCCCTATGTCTACGGGCTGCCGTTCCTCGAGTTCTTCACCAATGTCCGCGGCACGCCCGATGGTGCCGCAGGCGGGCCGAACGAGGATGTCTTCTGGGCCGGCCTCGAGAGCATCGTCAACACCGATGGCCAGCTCACCACCTCGGGGTTTCTGCTCGATACGCCGGCTGACGGCTTTTCGGGCTTCAGTTTCAACATCTCCACCTACCCCGGCCTGCGAGAGCTGCACGACGAGGCCTTCGATGCCTTTCGCGCCCGGATGGGCAACCTGCTGCCCGACCTCGACGAGTTCCTCGCCGGCGGCCCGAGCGGCATCGCCGACTGGTTCGACGCGCTGGTGGACCGGGCGAGCGAGATCAATCCGGCCCTCGGCGCGGTGCTGGCGGATTTCCCCTTCGTCGAGCTCTACGAGGCGAACGCGGCCGTCCCGGGCGAGGACGAGATCCCCTTCATCCCCTTCCGCTTCCACATCTTCGCCGCCGCCACCTCGATGACGCGCGAGGAATTCGTCGCCTTCCAGACCGCCGAGGCGCTGGCGCTGCGCGAGAAGGTGCTGGCGGACGAGACCGCGCTGCCGGCGCTGGTGGCGCTGGCGGCCGATCCCGATGCCTGGGTCGGGCTCTACCTCGCCGGGCTGGAGCAGGCCGGCATCCTGCGCGACATCGACGATCTGCCGCCCATCCGGCTCGATCCGCAGATCATCTCGATGATGGCGGTTCTCGCCTCGGGCGTGCTGTTCGGCCCCGGCGGCGAGGAGATCCGCTCTACCGCCAATGTGCTGAAGTTCTTCGAGCAGGTCCGCGCCTGGTATGGCCACGACCCGACGCTGATGGCCGAGATCGAGTTCTGGGAGGAGCGCCGCAGCCGCAACCGCGTGGGCGAGATCCCGGTGCCGGAGCTGCCGCGCTTCGAGGATTACGACCTCGGCCTGACCAACCGCACCCACTGGGAGGCGGTGCGCATCTACACCCCATGGGTCCCCTTCGATGCCCGCGGCGCGGCGCTGCCGGCGGATTTCCAGATCATGGGGCCGGGGCCGGTCGATGTGGGCGAATTCGTCTCGCTCGACTTCTCGGACTATTTCGCCGATCCCGCCAATGCCGGGCGGCTGGCGTCTCTGGCCGGTCCGCAGACCTTCGACACGATGGGCTGGTTGCCCGGGGCCGAGCGGCTGCCCTATTCCGTGCGCTTCGAGAACGACGGGCAGTCCGGCACCTGGGCCAACCGGGTCGAGATCGTCACAAGGCTCGATTCCGATCTCGATCCGCGCAGCTTCGAACTGGGCGACATCCGCATCGGCGACATCGAGATCAAGGTGCCGCCCGGTCGCTGGTTCTACGAGGACCGGATCGACTTCACCGACACGCTGGGCTTTGCCGTGCAGGTCAGCGCCGGGATCGACCTGTTCCAGGATCCGGCCGCGGTGCGCTGGGTGATCCAGGCGATCGACCCGCTCACCGGCGAGGAGATGCAGAGCACCACTCAGGGCCTGCTGCCGCCGAACTCGGGCGGCCAGCGCGGCGATGGCTTCGTCTCCTGGACGGTCAGCCCGCGCGCCGATGTGCCGACCGGCACCGAGATCGTCGCCTCGGCGCGGGTGCTGTTCGACAACCTGCTGCCGGAGGATACGCTGGAGCTGATCCAGCAGGTGGACGGCGCCGCGCCCGAGACCGCGCTGACCGTGACGCGTGTCGCGGGCACCGACAGCTACGATCTGAGCTGGGCCGCCGAGGACGACCGCGGCGGCTCGGGCGTGCGCCATGTCACCCTCTATGTCGCCGAGGACGGCGGCGACTTCCGCATCCTGGAGCGGCGGATCGAAGCGGCCAGCGGCAGCCGCATCTTCGACGGTGAGGCCGGCAGGCACTATGAGTTCCTCGCGCTTGCCACCGATGTCGCCGGCAATGTCGAACGCCCGCGCGACGGTGCGGCGGTTGCCGCGGACGGCCAGCCGGTCAACCTCGGCGCGCCGGCCAGCGTTGCGGCCACGACGCCGCCCAATTTCGGCGAGCCGCCGCCGCCGGTGGAGACTCCCTCGCCGAGCGTGATCTTCGATCTCGCCGAGCGGCGCATCCCCGCTGCCGATCCGCTGACCTTCCCGGCCGAGTTCGACCGCGTGCTCAGCCCCTTCGTCGCCTCGGCCTTCGCCGTCGGAATCGAGGCGTCGCAAATCGGCATCGCGCCAATGGCGCTGGTGGAACTCGACGACGGGCGCATCCTTGTATCGGGAGGCGCCAACCGCGGCCAGATCCATGCCTTCACCCGCGACGGCGGCGAAGCCTCGGCAGCGACGCTGCTGGCCGAACTGGACCAGCCGGTGTTCCAGATGCTGCAGGACGGCGAGGGCCGGCTCTGGGCCACCACTGGCGGCGGCGCGCTGCTGGAGATCGACTCGGACACCGGCGCCATCCTCGGACGGCACGGTGAAGGTGTCACCCTGGGTCTCGCCTGGGAGGAGGCGACGGGGCTGCTCTACCTCGGCACCAACGGCGGCGTCTCCACCTTCGATCCGCTGACCGGCCGTTTCCTTCAGTGGAGCCGCGACGAGAATCTGCGCGTCGGCAGCCTCGCCTTCGACGCCTATGGCGATCTCTGGGCGGTCACCTGGCCGGACCGGGCTCAGGTCGTCCGCTTCACCGAGCGACAGCGCGCCGAAACCGTCTTCGCCTTCGACAGCCGCATCGACTCCATCGCCTTCGGCCAGCCCGGCACGGTGCTGGAAGACCTGATGTTCGTCTCGGCCAACACCGGCGCGGTGGGCCGGACGGGCGAGGCGGCGGAGGGGTCCGCCCTGACCATGGTCGACCTCGCCACGCTGCGGCGGATCGACATAGCCGCCGGCGGCAGCCGCGGCGATGCGATCATCGCCACCGCGGACGGGCGGCTGCTGCTCAGCCAGTCCGGGCAGGTGGACCTGATCGCGCCCGCCTATGCGCCCAGCGTGCGGGCCACCAACCCGCCGGCCGATGCGCTTGTGCCGCTGCCGCTGCCGGTTCTGACCGTGCAGTTCGATCAGGACATGTTCTTCGCTGCATCCGACTCTGCGGCCTCGGTGCGCAACCCCGGGAACTACGTGATCGAGGGGGCGGCTGTCGGCCGGGTGCACCCCGTGTCGGTGGCCTACGACATCGCCAGCCGCAGGGTGCTGCTCTCGCTGCCGGGCCTGCTGCCCGACGACTACACGCTGACCGTGCGCGAGACCGTCACCTCGGCCTTCGGCATGCGTATGGGCATGGACCACGTCACCGGCTTTCAGGCCATCGACGATCTCTCGGCGGTTCTGGATGTCCGCTTTGCCGCCACCAGGTTCGATCGCACCACCGGCACCGTCAGCTATGACGTCGAGATCACCAACCGCGGCGATGCCGATGTCCTCCTGCCGGCGATGCTTCTGCTCAATCCGGCGGCGGGTTTTTCCGGGCTGCCGCAGGACGCCCTGGGCCAGACCGAAGACGGCCTGTGGATGATCGACCTCGCCGGCGCATTGCCGCCGGACGGCCGGCTTGCGCCCGGCGGCACGACGCTGGGCCGTACCGTCGCCATCGGCACGCCCGATCGCCAGCGGCTCGACTTCACCACCGGCATCGCCGCGGCGCAGTCACCCAACCGCGCGCCGGAGTTCACCAGCCTTCCGCCCGACGTGGCCGAGATCGGCGAGGAGCTTGCCTTCACCGTCGAGGCGCTCGATCCCGACGGATCGGCGGTGCTCTACCATCTGCTGAGCGGACCCGAGGGCATGACGCTGGATCCGGTCACCGGCGCGGTGACCTGGACCCCCGAGGCCGGTACGCAGGACAGCGTGGCCGTGGCGCTGCAGGCCTTCGACAGCCGCGGCGCGGTGGCCGTGCAGAGCTTCGTCATCGGTGTGATCGGTGGCAACCGGGCGCCGCTGATCACCAATGTGCCGCTGGAAATCACTGCAGCCGAGGGCGAGACCATCGCCTTCGAGGTGATCGCCGCCGATCCCGACCTCGACGACACCGTGGTCTGGGCCGACGGACTTCCCGGCGGCGCCAGCTTCGATCCGCGGCTGCGGCGTTTCTCCTGGACCCCGGACTACGACCAGGCCGGTACCTACGCGCTGACCTTCCGTGTCAGCGATGGCCACCGCATCACCTCCCACACCCTGACGATCCTCGTCGCCGAGCGCGCCCGGCCGATCCGGCTGGAGACGCCCACCAGGATCACCCTGACCGAGGGCGATCGCATCCGCCTTTCCCTCGATGCCGAAGGCGAGCCCGGAGTGCCGCTCAGCTTCGGCGCCTTCAACGACTCGCTGCCCTTCGGTGCCACGCTGAACGCCGCCACCGGGGTGTTCGACTGGACCCCGGGTTTCACCCAGGCCGGCACCTATCCTGTATTCTTTGCCGTTGCCGACGAGACCGGGATCGCCATCAGCCGCACAGAGTTCGAGGTGCTGCCGGGTAATGCGGCGCCGATCTTCGACAATTTCGACGGGCTGCGGACCTATCAGGGGCAGGAGTTCCGCCTGCGCGTCTTCGCCTTCGATCCCGACAACCCCTGGTACGAGCCCGGCTTCCGCGACGGCGAGGGCGAGTTGCAGACCCCGTTCTCGCGGCCGCGGTCGGTCGAGGTCGAGGTGATCGGCACGCTGCCCGAGGGCGCCAGCTTCGATGCCGAGACCTGGGAACTCGTCTGGCGGCCGGGCCCCGGTCAGGACGGGCTGCACGAGATCACCTTCCGCGCCACCGACGACGGCGGCGGCACCGGCACCCCCCTCAGTGCAACCGAGACGGTGCAGCTTGAGGTTCTGCCCTTCAACATCGCCCCGACGATCCAGCCGGTCGATACCGTCACCATGGCGCGCGGCGAGGTCCGCGAGATCACCGTGCGCGCCGCCGATCCCGACGGTGACCCGATCACGCTGGATCTGGTGAACGAAAGCCCGGGCATGCCGCTCCCCGGTTTCGTCGGATTTGTCGACAACGGCGACGGGACGGGCACGATCCGCCTCGCGCCGCAGGTCGGCGATCGCGGCGAGCATGTCCTCGTCCTCTTTGCCCGCGACGACGGTGGCAAGACCGACACGCCTCTGGGTGACGCCTATGTCTTCGTCATCGAGGTCGAGGCCGACAACGAGCCGCCGCAATTCCGCCACCAGGGCGATGTGGTGGCGGTGGTGGGCCAGCCGCTGGTGCTGGAGCTTCGCGCCGAGGATCTGGACGGCGACGCGCTGTCCTTTGCACTGGACGGTCTGCCGGACGGGGCGGTGCTGACCGCCGATCCGCTGGTCTACGGCCGCGCCCAGCTGGCCTGGACCCCGACCGCGGCCGATGCGGGCGGCTACACCGCTGTTGTCAGCGCCACAGACACCGGCGCCGACGGGCTGACCGATCCGGCCACGACGCTGCTCGAATTCGGCATCTCGGTGCGCACCGCCAATGCCGCGCCGGTTCTCGATCCGGTCGGCACCCTGACCGTGCTGGGCGGCGATACACTGGACCATGTGTTCGGCGCCACGGACCCCGATGGCGACGCGCTCACCTTCAGCGCCAGGGATCTGCCGCTGGGTGCCGTATTCGACCGCGCCACCGGCCGGCTGGTCTGGGCACCGGCGCCGGCCCAGCGCGGCAGCTTCACCATCGAGGTTGCCGCCTCCGACGGCCATGCCGAGAGTCGCGAGGCGGTCACCGTGGTGGTGGAGGCGGTCAACCGCCCGCCGGTTTTCGTGCCGCTGTTCGATCAACTGGGCCGCGAGCGCAGCGAGATCCGCTTCACCGTCTTCGCCGATGATCCCGACGGCGATCCGGTGACGCTGAGCGTCGTCTCCGGCATGCCGGACGGCGCGGGGTTCTCGCCGCAGCGGGGTGAATTCGTCTGGCAGCCTCGGCACGGCCAGGCCGGCACGCATGTCGTCCGCTTCGCTGCGCAGGACCCCAGCGGCGCCACCGCCTTCCTCGACGTCACGCTGCAGGTTGCCAAGGTGAACCGGGCGCCCGTGCTGACGGCCTCGGACCGCGCCTTCGTCATCGGCGAGAGCCGCAGCTTCACGCTCGAGGCCGCCGACCCGGATGGCGATACGCTCGTCTTCTCGGCACTCGATCTGCCCGAGGGCGCGGTGCTGGACCCCGCCACCGGTACCGTGACCTGGGCCCCGGGCCCCGGACAGGCGGGCGATTACTACGTCACCTTCCTCGCCTCGGACGGCGAGCGCACCGGCCGGCAGACCATCCTGATGCGCGCCACGCTGGAGCCGGTCGCGCCGGCGGTCCGGATCGAACTCGTGCCCAGCTTCCCGGCGCGGCCGGGGCAGGAGGTGCTGGTTCAGGTCGTCGGCGACAGCCTTGCCGCGATCGCCGGTCTGCGTCTGTTTGCCGATGGCGAGGAGCTTGCGCTCGACGGCTTCGGCCGGGCTCGGATCACCCCGGAGGCGCCGGGCAAGATCGCGCTGCGGGCCGAGGCAACCGATGCCGACGGGCTCACCGGCGTGGCCGAACTGCCGCTCAAGGTCCGCGATCCCGAGGACCGGGAAGCCCCGGTTGCAGCCTTCGATCCGGCGACCGTGCTGGGGCAGCTTTCCGGGGTGACGTCGGTCGGCGGGATCGTCGCCGACGCGAATATAGACGTCTGGCGGCTGGAACTGCGCGACGTCACCGGCAACCGGTTGATCGAGACGCTGGCGACCGGGGAGGCATCGCGGCTGGGGCCGTTGGCCGATCTCGACACCACCCGGCTCGCCAATGGGTTCTACAGCCTGCGGCTGGTTGCGCGCGACATCGGCGGCCGTGAGACCCGGGCCGAGACCCGGATCGAGGTGAACGGGGCCGACAAGGCCTCAGTGCCGGTCGAGACCCGCACCGACCTCGCCGTCATGCTGGGTGCGGTGCCCTTCGAGCTGCAGCGCCGCTATCTGGGCGATGCCGCAGGCACCGGCGAATTCGGTGACTGGGGCGCCGGCCTTGCCGTCGATCTCTCGCTCGGTATCGGCGGCGCCGACGCACGCGGCATCCACCCGGCGATGGCGCCGGGCGCCCGGCTCTATCTCACCGCTCCGGACGGCACGCGGCTCGGCTTCACTTTCGCCCCGTCCGAGGAACGGGTGGGGGATCTTGCCTTCTACCGTGCCGGGTGGGAGGCCGACCAGCCCGGCTGGACGCTGACTTCGGCCGATGCGCTGCTCAAGCTCGCCGGGGGGCGCCTCTACACCGTCGCCGGCGGCACGCCCTACAATGTGACAGACCCGGCCCTTGGGGGGGACACACCCTTCGTGCTGGGTGCGCCGGACGGAACCGAGTACGTCGTCGGTGCCGACGGCCGCCTGCGCGAGATCCGCAGCGCGGAAGGTCGGCTCTTCGTCGGCTCGTCCGGGATCGTCGCCGAGACTGGCGAGGCGCTGTCCTTCCAGCGCGATGCACAGGGGCGGATCGGCCGTGCGATCTCTCCCGACGGTGAAGTGCTGGCCTATCTCTACGACGCCGCTGGCCGGCTGGTCGGGGTTCGCGCTCTGCAGGACGGCTCGGGCGCCCGCTACGGCCACGATGGCGAGGGGCTTGCACTCGCGGTCGAGATCGCTGGCGCCGGCACCGCGATCCTGCGCGAGGCCGGGGGCATCGTCACCCGGCCGGTGGCCGGGGATCTGGGCGGGTTGGTCGCCTTCAACGGCCGCTCCGTCGCGGTGGCTGAGTCGGGCGTCACGTCAAGCTATGCGCTCAGCCTGCGCGACAGCGAGATCCGCGGCGCCAGTGGCGGCCGGCTGATCCTGCGCGTCGCAGTGGAGGAGGCCGGGCGGACCCCGCTGCTCGCGGGCGCGCAGCTTCTGTCGGTGCAGACCGCGGGCGAGCACACCGTGGCGCTCTTCTCGGTCACCGAGGGCGGGCTCTACAGGCTCGACATTCCCGAAGGCGGGGCGACGCGCTTCGAGGTCGGGCTTGCCGGCGATCTCGATCGCGACGGCACTGTGGACGGGGTGGATTCGGCGCTGATGACCGCCGGCGGACCGGGCGCCGACATCACCGGCGACGGCGTGGCGGACCTTTCCGACAGGCAGGTGCTGAACGTCAATTTCGGCGTCCGGCAGAATGCCGCCCCGGTGGCGCTGGAGGTGCTGCCCGATGTGTTGACCCATGTGGACCGCGCGGTGCGCGTGCCCTTGTCCGACATCGCCCGAGATCCTGACGGCGATCCGGTGTTCTTCCGCATCCTCGAGGCCACGAATGGCGCCGCCCGCTTCACCGCCGACGGTCGCGACCTGCGCCTGACGCCCGATCCGGGTTTTGCCGGCACGGCGACAGTGACCCTGGTTGCGGATGACGGTTTCGCCGCCTCCGACCCGATCACGCTCGATATCTCGGTGTCGGATGCGCCACTGGAGCGCATCGACCTGTTGTTCCGCGATCTCCGCTTCGAGGAACCGGGCCAGGTCGCCGAGCTTGTCGCCGTCGGCCAGTATGCCGATGCCGAGGACGTCATCCTGCCGATGGACTATGTGACGGTCACCTCGGCCGACCCGGATGTGGTGCGCATCGGCGGCGACGGGCTGATCGTCGGCGTCGGCCCGGGCTACACACATCTCCTGGTGGAACGCGGCAACGTCGCCGCCGCCACCGCCGCCTCGGTCGGCCTGCCGGACGAGCCGCTGGCGCGCATCGCCCAGCTGATCGGTATCGACGCCTATCCGGGTTCGGTGACGCTGCCGGTCGATGGCGGCACGCGGCAGGTGGTGACATCGGTCGGCGTCTCGCAGGATACCTTCGTCGCCGGGGCCGGAGACGGGGTCGTCTATGTCTCGGGCAACAGCGACATCGTGCGGGTCAGCGCCGGCGGGCTGATCGAGGCGCTCTCCACCGGCCGCACGACCGTGACGGTGATCTATGGCGGCGCCGAGGATCGGGTCGATGTGTCGGTGGTCGCCCCGGTCGAGGGGGCGGCGGCGGCGATCGGCGCCGATGGCGGTGTCCTGCGCACCGCCGACGGCATCGAGGTGGCGGTCGCCGCCGGCCAGATCGAAGGCGAGGCGCCGGTGGTCACGCTGGAGCGGCTCGACCACGCCGACCTTCCGATCGACATTCCGCCCATCGTCGATTTTCTCGCCGCGGCCGAACTGGACGTCATAGGCGGGGATCTGACCGGCCCGGTGCAGTTCGCCGCGAAGCTCGATCCGGCCGCGGCGGCGCCGGGCGACGAGGTGATCTTTTTCGTCCTGCAGGATTTCAGCGAGATCACCGACGGCGAACACGGGCTGATGTGGACGCTGGTCGATACCGGCGAGGTCGATGCGGACGGCATTGCCCGCACCGCCTCGCCGCCTTACCCGGGCCTTTCCACCCGCGGCAGCGTGCTGGTGGCCAAGGCGAACCAGCCGGTTCTCGACGCCACCTTCTACCTGCCGACAGCGGTGGCGGCGGCCAATGTGATTTTCCCCGCCCTCACGATCGCCGCGGTCGCCGCGGTCGCCTCGCCCTCGCTGGGCGGCGTGATCGCGGCGGGTGCCATCGCCGGCGTCGGTGCGGCCGCCTTCATCAGCGTCAAGACCGACTTCGCGGTTCAGCGCGCCGATGTCTTCGCGAAGTATCTCAAGGAAGACGGCCGGGTCGGTGACTGGACGCGCCACCTCGCCGAGGTGGATCCGGCCGGGGCGATCGGTCGCGTCAACGTCTCGGTCGCGCTGCCCGATGCACCCACCTTCGTCACCGCCGGCGCGAATCCGGCGCTTACGCTTGCGCGCGGCAAGCAGAATGACGATGGCACGGTCTCGCTCAGGATTGAGGGTTTCAATCTCTTCTACAGCCCCAGCAGCGTGCATGCCAGCGAGTTCGGCAACGATCTGGCGCATGGCCGGGTGCGGTTCCAGATCGGCGATCACTCGGTCTATGTCACCGGCGAGCGGTTCCGCGATGTGGTGCCGATGGGCACGAACGGCGCCAGCTTCGTTGTCGATGTGCCCGAGAGCATCCTCGCCACACGGGCGCTGGTCAGCTACGAGCGCCCGCTTCCGGGCGGCAGCGCAGGCGCACTGAACGGCTGGAGCGAGACCACCCGGCCGTCGAGTTCCAACAGCTTCAACATCGCCAATACCCGGGGCTATGGGGCGGTGGGCGGCAGCAAGGGTCCGGACAACCAGACCGTTCTGCAGATCTTCGACGTGCTGCCGGCCGAAGGCCGCCCCGGTGGCGGACCGGTCGATCCCGACCTGCCACTGCCGGAAAACACCGAGATCGTCACCGATGTCTTCCTGACGGACGGGTCGTCGCCGCTGACGGGCTGGCCGAACGATGTGCTGATGGCCGGCGATCTCTCGGCCGCCTTCGTCGCGCATGACCGAGGCATTGCCGTGGTGGACATGCTGACGCTGAAGCAGTTCGACGCTTCGCTCGGCACCGGCAGCCATCTCATCGAAGTGCCCGGAAACAGGATCCAGAAGCTTGCGCTCAGCGGTGACGGCAACACGCTCTATGCCGCCGGCGAGGGCAAGATCTTCGTCGTGGACATCGATCCGGGCTCGGACCGCTATCTCGACTACACCGCGGTCTCGTTGCCGATACCCGAAGATGTGCGCGCCGCCACCGCCGGCCGGATCACAGCGCTCGAACTCGATGCTTCGGGCGAGAAGCTCTATGTCGCCGTGCCCTACAGCCAGATGTTCGGGCTCAAGAGCTGGGTGCGCGGCGACAACGACGAGGGTCGCATATTCGTCATCGACGTCAATCCGTCCAACACCGGCGGAGACGGGGTGCCGGCGACTTATCTGACGGTCATCGGCCCCGAAGACGGGCTGCCTGCGGGGCGCGAGCCTTTCGACATCGCCGCCTCGGCCGAAGACCCGACCAAGCTGATGTTCGTCTCGCGCGGCGATGTCCGGTCCGGGGTCTACACCATCGAGGTCACCAACCTGAACCCCGGCAGTTATGCCGCGACGGTGCGCAGGCTGCCCTCGATCACGGATGCCGACGACCGTGGCGGGCGACAGCCGCTGCAGCTCAACCGTGGCGTGATCGGCGTGCAGAACTACCCGATCCAGTATCTCTGGACGTCGATCGTGGTGGACAACTACCGCCCCATCAGCGGCCAGAAATACGACCTCGACATCCGCAATCCGGCCTCGGTGGCGCTGCTGCCGAACATGAGCTACGCCTTCGTTGCCGATTACGATCTGTCGCGATACCTGCTCGTCTCGGACGCGCGCATTCCCTACGAGATCGAGCTGCGTTTCGAACTCGGGAACAAGGTCGGGCTGATCCGCAATCCCTTCGCCCTCACCCTTCCGGAGTGGAATTCGCTCTGGGACGAGGGCGAGGAACCCTACACCTTCGGCGCGCCGGGCCATGTCGGTTCCACCAGCCCGATCCCGAACCAGTTCCTGACCGAGATCGCGCTGCGTCCGGACGGCTCGCAGCTGATCGCGAACTACCGCAAGTCGGGCGCGATGGTCACCTTCCAGGTGGACAAGCTGATCAGGGCGTCGGACGCGCATGTCGGCGGCGCCCGTGGCGAAGACCTGGGCCGCAACCGCGAGGTGCCGGTCGATCTGCTCCGCCCGCTCAGCACGCTCTTCTCGCCCGTCGTGAACGAAGAGGTGTTCGGTCCGCCGCTGGATGTGCTGTTCTGGGGGCGCGGCCTGGACATCCAGGCCGAGAGCTTCCTGAAACTGCTCAAGCCGGTGGACACGATCCAGTTGCGCGGACCGGATGCGGTGCAGCCGGTGTTCGAGATCCAGCTCGATCCCGCCAAGCTCGGCCAGCGGACCTTCAGTCTCGATTTCTTTCTCTCCACCCAGAAGGCGGGCGAGGGTTTGTTCCCGGGCGATCCCTATCGCGAGCGTGGCAGCTGGGGACCGAGCGCACCGGTGCGCCGGGATGACTATCACACCTTCCGCCTGGTCAACACCCGGCAGACCGACGGCGCCTTCTCGCTGGAGTCCGGCTGGAAATACGAGATCGACGAATTCGGGCGGGTGGCGCAGATTGAACGTCTCTCGACCGCGACCACCACCGACGGGGTCGATCCGCGGCATGCGGTGCAGATCGAGCTTTCCGCCGGCTTCCTGCGGGCCATGACCGGCGGGCAGACCTATCACTGGGGCGTGCAGGTGCAGCGCTCGGGCGGCTGGCTGCGCGGGTCCGAACAGTTCCGGGTGGCGCCCACCAACTACGGCACCCCGTTCAACTCGGTCACCGTGCTGACGCACGGCAAGCATCTGAAGATCCTGCCAGACTACGCCAACACGCCGCTGAACGAAGACGACCTCGTGGAGTGGCTGCAGTTCGCCGAGGCGATTGCCGCGGCCTCGGCCGAAAGCGCCGGGGGCGGGATGATCCTCGTCTACAACCGGCAGACCGGGCTCTTCCACGAATACGAGGCCGACCAGCCCGAAGGCTTCCGCATCGACCGCGCGCCAGTCGAGATGAGCGACCTGGCCGAGGCGGAAGCGGTCGTGCTGGTGATGGACTGGATCCGCGAGAGCTCGATCTCGGACTCCGGCTTTGCCGAGGCGGCAGCAGACGCCTTCTTCGCCGCGCTGGTGAACCTGCACCAGCAATCCGGCAACCAGCTGTTCCAGAGCCCGCTGCACTTCATCGGCCACGGCCGCGGTGCCGTCGTGAACTCCGAGATCATCCAGCGGATGGGTATCTATTATCCCAAGCACCTGGGCCGTGACGCCGGCGATCCGGTGAAGATCCATATGACCTCGCTCGATCCCGGCGGATTCGGCCAGTCAACGCTGAAGCTCGATCTCAAGAGCATCGTCGACAACTGGCTCAAGGCAATGCGCGTCGGTTCGGCGTTCCTTGCTCTCGTCAATCCGCCGGCGGCGGCGGCGATCAACAAGGTGCTTTCGGTCGCCAGCACCGCGGTCGAGGCGGTCGAGAAACTCGCCGGCCTGATGATGATCCAGGTCACCTCAATTCCTTGGGACGATTTCAAGGACCCCTCGGTTCAGGTCTGGACCAACGTCGATTTCGCCGACAATTACTTCCAGGAAACCGCGACCGAGAGCTATGGCGGTGTGGCGAGCCTGCTGCCCACCTTCCGCCCGACGCTGACGCCCAACGGCACCGCGATCCCGACCGCCAAGAGCAGCGCCAAGCAGCCCGCCGACTTCGGCATGGGCAAGCCGGATATCGAGCTGAACTTCACCGATGCCGAAGTGCCGGGCTTCCTCAAGGGCACCGACAACTGGCGCGCAACGCCTCATTTCCGCACCAAGCACTGGTACATGGGCACGGTCGATGTGAACGCGCTGTTCGTCAACGGCGTGAACGTGCCGCGCACGGCGGGCGACGAGGGGCTGATTGTCGGCGCCTCGGTGAATCCGGGCACCTTCGAGACCATCGCCGGCATCACCCGCGAGCAGTTCACCCGCCAGCCGTGGTATGGGGTTGATCCGCTTGCATTCCGCGAGGGTGGGGACTGGACCAACGTCAAGGCGCATTTCGCGGACTACTTCCTTTACGCCGGCATCGCGCCCAAGGCGCCGGTCGGCAGCTCCACCACCAGCACCACGCGGATGGAGGCGATCGGCACCGGGTTCTACTTCGCGCCGCAGTCGGTGGATCCGACGATCCTGCCGACCCCGGAGCAGATCGCCCGCACCTCGCTCGATTTCGACAATACGCGGATCGATCGTCCGGCACTGGCGGGTGGCGCCGCCCATCCGGCGGTGCCCACCGTCTTCAACGGTGATTTCGCCCATGGCTCGCGGCAGTCGCTGGCGAACCTGATCAAGGCGATGCTGACCTCGAAGCTGACCACGGTGGTGGACAGGGCACTGGGCCCGACCGTGACGCCGGCCGAGGGCGCGACGGCGAGCGAGAAACAACCGTTGCCGTCCGGCAAGCTCGACCAGATCAAGCGGGAGGCGCTGGAAAACGGATACGAGGCGGCGGTCAAGAAGGGCCTGAGCTTCCTGCCCTCTCTGCCGGCCACATCCGGCCGCTTCCCGATGAGCTACGACCTGCCCGGCTGGTCGATGCACGGCGGCATTCCCGGCGGTCCCCTCGGCGGCGACGCGGACGAGGGCGTTTCCTTCACCTTCGACCTGTTCGAGGGCATCGCCCCGGAGTGGTCCGGCCTGAACGGCCCGATCGACGTTACCGGCATGTTCGTGGTGAACACCAACTGGTTCTTCGAACTGGTCGACATGATCGGACCGGCGGTCACCAAGGCTTTCGCGCTGAAGCTCGAATCCATCCTGACCAAGAGCGATACCGGCCTCTACGACCCCGGCATGACCGCCGCCGAACGCCAGGAACGGGCCAAGAGCAACTATGCCCGCACCATCGAGGGCGGCGCGCTGTCCACCGACGCCGACGGCAACAAGATCATCACCAAGGACGGCGAGGTCTTCATGACCGCGAGCCAGCTGTCGTCGAACGCCAGCAACCTCGCGAACTTCATCATCGAGGATCAGGACGTCATAAATTTCTTCGCCAGGGCGATCGATGCCATCCTCAAGGACACGGGCACCACGGCCGGCATCACCAGCCTGCTCCAGCCCTGGACGGGAAGCCCCGACGTCACGACGGAGGGCGGTGTACCCTCGCTGGTCAAGATCCTCACCACGCCCATCGACTATTCCACCCCCGATACGGAGAAGGACAGCCGGCTGGCCCAGGCCAACAACATCAAGGCCCTCATCGATTTCGTGACGAAGAACATCAGCGCGATTCTCGTCGCCAAGTTCGGGTTCGACACCAAGCCCGACTATGCGCTGTTCTTTGGCGGCACCCAGGCGGTCAAGGACGTTCTGCGCACGATGATCCCCGAGGGGGATGTGTCGATCTTCCACTTCACCTACAACCCGCTGCAGGCGATGGAAGAGGCGATCGACGCGCTCGGCACACTCGACCGTCTGACACACAATCGCCTGTTCATTCCCAAGGATGCCTCGATCTTCGACATCGACGTGACCACGCCGATCAGCTTCGGGCGGCCCGGTCGGATCACACTCACCTTCACCGACATGGAGGGCACGGAATACAAGGCCCGCGCGATCCAGCTCGACGGCGATGGTCCCGGGCTGGTGGACCGGCCGGAATACGAACTGGCGACGGGCTTCTTCGCCTCCGAGACCGCCCGTTTCCGCATCCCCGAGGAGATCCGCGGCAAGGTCGCCAATGTCACCATCCGCAACATCGGTCTGGAGGTCGATCCGTTCTACGAGGATCCGACCATGGTCGGGGCGGCGCTGGAATTCGCCGGCCGTGTCCTCGGGGCGGTCCCCAGCGCCTTCTCGTCGATGATGCTGCTTGACGATCTGCGTATGGTGCGCACCGGATCGCCGCAGACGGCCCTCGGGACCGGGCCGGGCGCCGAGGCGACGCTGACGCTGGAGGCTGCGCAGGCGCTGGCCGAGGTCGCCAGCGGCATCTGGGCCGAAAGCGGGCTGATCAAGAACGCCGAGAGCCGGTTGCGCGACATCGAGATCCGGCTGGGCGATCTCGACGGTGCGCAGGTCGGCTTCTACGAGGAAGGCGTGATCACCCTCGATGCGACCGCGGCGGACTGGGGCTGGTTCGTCGATCCGACGCCCTTCGATGCCGAGGAGTTCGTCGCCGGTCCGCAGCCGCATCTCTTCGTCGCCGATGCCGGCCCGGCGGCCGGGCGGATCGACCTGCTGACCGTGCTCCTGCACGAGATGGGCAACGCGATGGGGCTCGAGGATCATCTCGACACCACCCTGCCCGGCCATCTGATGAGCCCGATGTTGGAGACCGGCATGCGTCGCCTTCCCTCGGGCCCGGATATCGGTGACTGGAGCCTGCCGCCGGCCGAAGACCCCTTCGTCGGAGATCTCTCGCCGCTCGGCCCGGCACCGGCGCCCGCCGGCCCGGGCTTCGGCACTGCCGGCGGCGTGCTCGACGGCGGCGGGCTCTTCTCCGACGATCCCGCGGCCGCTTTCGGCGACGGCGACTTCGCCATCCCGCCCGGCAGCGACGATGCGCGCTGGAAGGCGGTGGGCAGCGTTTCCTTCGCCGACGGCGTCGCCACGATCCGCGAGGATGCGGCACGGATCAGCGGCCTCTACCAGAGCTTCGCCCTGCCGGCCGAGGCCAGCGGGCTGCAGTTCCGCCTGCAGGACATCGACCTCAACACCCGTGACGGGTTCCCGCCCGACGCGTTCGAGGTTGCGCTGTTCGGCCGGCCGTCCTTCGCCTCGGTCCTGCCGGAGATCGAGACACTGCCCGGCACCGATGCCATTCTGAACCTTCAGGCCGACGGCACGCTGCATCTTGCGCCGGGAGTCGCGACGATCCGCGACGGCGACGACCTGATCGTCACCGTCGATCTGTCCGGTCTCGCGCTGCGGCCCGAAGCGGTAACGCTTGCCTTCGATCTGATCGGCTTCGCCCGGATCGACAGCGCCGTGGGTATTTCCGGCCTGCGCCTGCTGGGGGTCGCCGACAACACCGCTCCGGTCGCCGTCGACGATCTGCTCGTGATGGATGAGGGCACCAGCGCCACCATCGACCTGCTTGCCAACGACAGCGATGCCGATGGCGATCCGCTGCTGGTGCGCCTTGTCTCCCCGCCGGCCTCGGGCACGCTCGAACCGCTCGGGGCCGGGCTCTACCGATTCACCCCCGAGGCGGGTTTCTCGGGCGAGCTCACTGCGACCTATGTCGCGTTCGACGGCGCCGCCGAGAGTGCGCCGGCAACGCTGACGATCATCGTTGCTCCGGTCAACGCGCCACCGGAGTTCGTCGTGCCCGAGGCGCCGCGCCTCGCCCCCGGCGAAGCGCTGGTTCTCGATCTGGAGGCGATCGACCGCGAGGACGATCCGCTGACCTACGGCCTGATCACCGGGCCCGAGGGGGCGGCGGTCGATCCCGACACCGGCCGGCTGACCTGGCCCGGGCGAAGCGAGCCGGGGCCGGTCGGCTTCACCGTGACGGTCGGCGACGGATCTTCCACGGTCGAGCTGTCCTTCACCGTCACTGTGCTCGCGGCTCCGGTTTTCGCCCCGATTGCAGATATGGTGGTGACCGAAGGCACTCCCCTCTCGGTGCCCTATGTCGTCAGCGATGCCGACACGCCGGCCGGGGAGATCGTGCTCGCGCTCGTTGACGCGCCCGAATGGTTGACGCTCGATCCCGCAACCGGCCGCATCCTTGGCGACACCGCCGGCCGCGAGGGCGAGGTCATCGTGACGCTGCGCGCCACGGATCCCGACGGATTGACCGGCGAGGCGAGCTTCCTGCTGCGCGTCGTGGCGGCGGAGCGGCTGGCGCCGGTGCTGGAGCCCATCGCCGATGTCGTGCTTGCGCCCGGCACGCCACTGGCCGTCGCCGCGGCCGCGACCGATCCGGACGGTGACGATGCCGCGCTGCGCTTCGCCCTGCTGGAGGCACCGGAGTGGCTTGTCATCGATCCGGTTACCGGCGCAATCACCGGTGATCCGGGTGCTGCGTTCGGCGCTTTCGTGATCCGCGTGGGCGTCACCGATGCCGATGGCCTGACGGACGAAGCGGATTTTGCCGTCACTGTGCTGGCGGCGCCGCTGCTGACGGCGCCGGCGCCGATCATCCTGACCGCCGGCGCGCCGCTCGCCGCCACCGCGACCGCCACCGATCCCGACGGCGATGCCGCCGACCTTCGCTATGCGCTGATGGGCGCCCCGGACTGGATCGCCATCGACCCGGTCACCGGCCTGATCACCGGCGACAGCACCGGCCGCGATGGGACGCTCACGCTGACGATCCGCGTCACCGATGCCGATGGCTTGAGCTCCGAGGCCGATTTCAGCGTCACCGTGCTGCCGGTGGACCGTGTGGCTCCGGTGCTCGATCCGGTTGCCGATATCGTTCTCCTTCCCGGCACCCCGCTGGCCCTGACGGCCAGTGCGACCGATCCCGACGGCGACGACACCGCGCTGCGCTTCGCGCTGATCGAGGCGCCGGACTGGATCGCCATCGACCCGGTGACCGGCGAGATCGGCGGCGATCCGGCCGGTGCCTTCGGCGCTTTCGCGATCCGCCTGGGCGTCACCGATGCCGACGGCCTGACCGCCGAAACCGGTTTCGCCGTCACCGTGCTGGCCGCTCCGGTGTTGACCGCTCCGGGCGAGGCGATCCTGCTCGCCGGCGATCCGCTTGAAGCGACTGCCACGGCGACCGACCCGGATGGGGATGACGGCCTGCTGCGCTTTGCGCTGATCGCGGCGCCCGACTGGATGGGCATCGATCCGTTGACCGGGCTGATCACCGGCGACAGCGTGGACGCCGCCGGGCTCTATTCCGTCATTGTCGGTGTCACCGATCCGGACGGGTTGAGCGACAGCGCCTTCTTCGAGGTGACGGTGCGCACGCGCCCGGTGTTCGAGAGCATCCGTGACCTCCTCATAGAGCAGGGCGAGAGGGTGGACCTGCAACCGAGCGTGAGCGACCGCGACGGCGGGCCCGACGGGCTCAGCTTCGCGCTGATCGACGGACCGGACTGGCTCAGTGTCGACCCCGCCACCGGCCGCCTCACCGGTGACAGCGCCGGCCAACTCGGAACCGCGACGGTGGTGCTGGAGGTGACCGACAGCGACGGGCTGAGCGATCGGACAAGTTTCGATATCGAAGTTCGGTCGCCGCCCGCAGTGCCCGCACCGGCCACTGCAGGCATGCCGGCACCGCCGTTCCTGACGGTGCGCGGACCGGAGGCGCCGCCGATCCGCGTGACGATGCCCAACGCCCCGTTCCGGCCCGATTTCCCCGCGATCCAGGCGCCGAGGACGCAGTTCCTCTCGGGCGGCACTGCCGCACCCGGTGCACCCTTCTGCCTGTCGCAGCGGGTGCTGCATTTCGGCGATCCCGGCCGGGCCGAGGGCGAGGACGCTCACCTTGCCCTGCTGCCGCTGCTGTTCGAAAGCCGCGGCGGCGTCACCGAACTGGTGTTCGAGGTCAGCTGGCGCACTGCGGCGATGACCCTTCTCGCCGTTGACCCGGGCGAGGGGCTTCCGCCGGACACGCGGCTCGGCTTCACCCGCAGCGAAAGCAGCGAGCGGACGATCCTGCGCCTGACGGTGCAGACCGCGACCGGCGTGCCCGAAGGCATGGCCGACCTGCTGAACTTCCTCGTCCGCTC
>SLBI01000135.1 GCA_007126375.1 Paracoccaceae bacterium | reverse complement strand
TGGCGCGGCAGGCCGGTCATTCCGGGCGCCGCGCCGCCGTTGCGCGGGCGCGCAGCCAGTTCAGCCCGAGGATCGCCGCGAGCGTGGCCGCGCCGGTCGCCTCGACGGCCAGCGAGGGCCAGAAGATCGCCACCGTCGCCGGCAGCACGAGCAGCCGCGAGACCGGATCCATCCGGGTGAACAGCCAGCCCTCGATCGCCGCCGCGAAGGCCGCGAGCGCGAGGATCGCGATCGCGCCGGTCCAGAGCAGCACCGGCAGCGGCCCGCCGAGGATGATCTCGGGATTGAACACCATGAAGAGCGGGATCAGGTAGAGGCCCTTGGCGAATTTCCACGCCTGGACGGAGGTTTCCATCGGTTTCGCCCCGGCCACCGCGGCGCCGGCAAAACCGGCCAGCGCCACCGGCGGCGTGACATTCGAGTCCTGCGAATACCAGAACACCACCAGATGCGCGATCAGCAGCGGGATGCCGAATTCGGTCTGCAACGCCGGCCCCACCAGAACGATCAGCACGATATAGGCGGCCGTCACCGGCAGCCCCAGCCCCAGCACCAGCGAGGCCACCAGCACGAGAAACAGCGCCAGCACGAGATTGCCGCCCGACAGCGCCACCATCATCGACGAGAACTTGAGCCCGAGGCCCGTCAGCCCCACCACGCCGACGATGATGCCGGCGACCGCACAGGCCACCGACACCGCCACCGCGTTGCGCGCGCCGAGCGCCAGCGCCTTGAAGAACACCGCCACCCCGGCCCCGGCGGCGAGGCCCAGCCGCCGCAGCGTCAGCGGATTGCCGCGCGCCGGCTCGATCACGGCCAGAACCACCAGCGCCCGCAATCCCGCCACCGCCAGGACGGAGACGATCGCGTAGAAGCCGACGCGCATCGGCGAGTAACCCTGGAACAGCAGCCACAGCAGCACGCCCAGCGGCACAAGGAACTGCCACCCCGCGGCCATCACCTGCCGCACGCGCGGCAGCTCCACCCCCTCCATCCCGCGCATGCCGGCCTTCATCGCCGCGATATGGACGAAGAGATAGACGGTGCCGAGGTACAGGATCGCCGGAAAGATAGAGACCGCGACGATGTCGATATAGGGCACCCGGGTGTATTCGGCGATCAGGAAGGCGCCGGCCCCCATCAGCGGCGGGGTGATCTGCCCTCCGGTCGAGGCTGCCGCCTCGATCCCGCCGGCCTGGGCGGGGCGGTAGCCGAGCTTCTTCATCAGCGGGATGGTGAAGGCGCCGGTGGTCACCACATTGGCGATGGCCGACCCCGAGATCGAGCCCATCCCGGCCGAGGCGAGCACCGCGGCCTTGGCCGGCCCGCCGGGCTTGCGCCCGGTCGCGGCGAAGGCGAGGTCGATGAAGAACTTGCCCGCCCCGGTCACCTCGAGGAACGCGCCGAACAGGACGAACATGAACACGAAGGTGGCCGCCACCCCCAGCGGCAGGCCGAAGATCCCCTCCTGCCCGAGATAGAGCTGGCCGATCACCCGCAACTCGCTGTAGCCGCGGTGCCCGAGGATGCCGGGCAGCCAGTCGGCAAGGCCGGGCAGCAGCCCGCGGCTGCCGGCGAAGGCGTAGAGGATGAACACCGCCGCGATCACCGTCATGCCAAGACCGACGGCGCGGCGGCTCACCTCCAGCAGCACCAGCACCGCCACCGTGCCCATGACGATGTCGGTGCGGTTCCAGCGCCCGGTGCGCACGATGATGTCGTCGAGGTTCCAGGCGAGGTAGAAGCCCGCCATGAAGGCCGCAGCGAGGCAGATCGCATCCACCGAACGGCCGATGATGTCGGACCAGAGCCGCTCGCCCGCCCGCCGCAGCGCCGCGCCGGCGAGGCCCAGACCCACGACCGCCAGCGCCAGCCACAGCACGCGGCCGTCGAGCAGCGCCGCCACCGCATCCGTGTTGGTCGCGGCCAGGGCCGCAAGCCCGCCGCCGGCAAGCAGCAGCGCCACATCGCCGGCCCATCCCAGAGGCCCGTCGCGCCGGCCGAACACCGGAAACACCAGCACCGCCAGCACCAGAACGAAGCCGAGATGGATCGAGCGCTGGTAGAACAGCCCCAGCGGCTGCACCCCGGCCGCGTAAAGCTGGAACAGCGACAGCGCGATGCCGGTCGCGGCGATGGCGGCCAGCAACGGCCAGTGCATCGCCTGACCGATCGGGTTCAGGCTGGCCGGCAGGCTGGGCGGGCCGGGCTGGCCGGCCGCAGCGTCCTGCGGGCCGCCCGCCGGTTCCTGCGGGCCGGTGTCGGGCATGCGTGGGGCCATGCGCCGGACCTCCTGGGCGAGAGTGGGACGGGCAGTTCAGTTCTCGGGCAGGACAAGGGCGAGCATCACGCGCCGCCCGGCGGCAAGGGCGGACAGCTCAAGCACGGCCCCGCCCGGCGTCTCGATCCGGTGGCCGACCGCCGCACCGCCGACGCGCAGGCGCAGAGCCCCGCCCGGCAATGGCGCGTCGATCCCCTCGATCCAGTAGCCGCCGCCCGCAGCCGCCCGCTGCACGCCGCGGCCGGGCACATGGCCCAGCCCGGCCGCGAAATCGTGCAGATAGCTGCGCTGCAGCTGCAGGCCCCGGTCGCCGGCGGCGAAACAGTCCACAACCGCCCCGCCGGTGACCGAATGCCGCCAGTGCAGGCAGAAGGCGCCCTCCGGCCCGAGCGGCAGCCGCGCTACCGTCTCGCCGGCAAGGCGCACTTCCAGAACGGGCGTCGCCGCCGCGCCGCCGGCCGCGAGCAGGGCGGCGCCGATCAGCGCACACCCTGCCGTACGGATCACGGCCGCATGCGGTCGGGGATGCTGTGCCCGATCTCCTCGAGATACCGTATCGTGCCCGGATGCAGCGGGATCGGCGAGGCCGCGAGCGTGAACTCGGGCACCGTGTCGTTGGCCGCCGGGTGGATCGCGATCAGCTCCTCGACATTCTCGAAGATCGCCCTGGTGATCGCGTAGACGAGATCGGCGTCCATGTCGGCATGCACCACCACCATGTTCGGGGTGGAGATGGTCTGGACCGGCTCCGCGATGCCCTCATAGATCCCGGCCCGCAGCGTGTAGGGCGCGAAGGTCGGCTCGGCGGCCACCGCGTTGGCAAGTTCCTCCTCGCTCAATGCCACGATGGCGATCTCGCGCGTCGCGGCGAGGTTCATGATCGAGGATGTGGGCGGCCCGACACTCCAGAACCCGGCAACGATGGCGCCGTCGCGCAGCGCATCGGCGGTTTCGTTGAAGTTCAGCCGCTGCGGGTCGAAATCGTCATAGGTGATACCGTTGGCGGCAAGGATCGTCTGGGCGCTGACCTCGGTGCCCGAGCCCGGCGCACCGACCGACACGCGCTGGCCGCGCAGATCGTCGAGCGAGGTGATGCCGCTGTCCGCCAGCGTCACCAGCTGCACCGCGTTGGGATAGATCGCGATCATCGTGCGCAATTCGGGCACCGGGGCGCCTTCGAACGGGCCGGTGCCGCTGAAGCCGGCAAACACCGTGTCCGAAAGCGCCAGCGCCATGTCGGATTCGAAGGTGGCGATCAGGTTGACATTCTCCACCGAGGCGCCGGTCACCTCGGCACTGGCGGTGAACCCCTCGACATGACGGTTGATCACTTCGGCCATGCCGCCACCGTAGGGGAAATACACCCCGCCGGTGCCGCCGGTGGCGATGGAAAGCTCGGTGGCCTGGGCGGCGGGGGCCAGTGCCGCCCCGCCGATGGCGAACGCCGCCAGCGCGGCGCGAAGTCTGATGCTCATTTTCTTCTCTCCCTGTGACGGACCTGAACGCCCTGCGCCCGGCCCCTGCCCTTGACTGGCCAAGGGGCCCATGCCTGTCAACCGTTTTCCCGGCGGGCGGGATCAGGCCGCGGCGGCCATCCGGCGCAACGCGGCCACATCGGCCGGGGTCAGACCGTGCCCGGCCCCGGGGTGTTCCACCCGCTCCACCCGCGCGCCAAGCCCGGCAAGCCTGCCCGCGGTTTCGGCAACCCGGGCGGCGGGGATATGCGGGTCGGCGGCATGGCATCCCAGCCAGACCGGCACGCCACCGAGCCGCCCGTCCTGATCCATCCGCTTGGGCGCGTGGCCATGCAACGCCGGATCGGCGCCGCCCGGTGCATCCGCCGTGCCGATCAGTCCGCCGGAGAAGCCGAGCACGCCGGCCAGCGGCCCGCCCCGCCGCGCCGCCCATTCCAGCGCCAGGCAGGCGCCCTGGCTGAAGCCGCCGATCAGGAGCCGGTCGCGCGCGATCCCTTCGGCCTCGGCCGCCGAGACCGCGCGATCCACCGCCGCCAGCGCCGAACCGAGCCAGGGGTCGAGGGCCGGCATCGGCGCAAGAAAGCTGACCGGCCACCAGCTGTTGCCCGCCGCCTCCGGGGCGAAGGCGGCGATATCGGCCCGCTTCAGCAGGCGCAGCAGGCCGAGGATGTCGGCGGCCGTGCCGCCGCGCCCGTGCAGCAGCACGAGGCCGATCGACGCCGCCCCCGGCGCCGCCCCGATGCGATGCAGGACCGCGCCGGCATGCGGGTCGGCGGGGTGCGACGCCGCGCTCATGCCGGCTCGGTCAGGGGCGGCAGCGTCGCTTCGATCCGCGCCCGCATCGCCTCGTACCGCGGCGGCAGCTGCAGCGCCTCCCCAAGCGCCTCGGGCGCCTCATCCACGGCGAAGCCGGGCGGATCGGTGGCGATCTCGAACAGCACGCCGCCCGGTTCGCGGAAGTAGATCGCGTTGAAATACTGCCGGTCGATCCGCGGCGTCACCTGCATGCCGGCGCCGCGCAGCGTCTCGCGCAGCGCATCCTGATGCGCATCGTCGGCGGCGCGGAAGGCGACGTGGTGGATCGTGCCGCGTCCCTGACGGGCCGGGCCGCCGGGCCGTTGCAGGATGTCCACCACCCGCCCCGCCGCATCGCCCGGCGCGGCGAGCCGCAGCCGGCGGCCGCCGCCGGGCTCGGCCGCCTCGCCCGTCTCCGCATAGCCCAGATGATCGGTCAGCAGCCGTGCGGTCGGCGCCGGGTCTTCGACC
>SLBI01000379.1 GCA_007126375.1 Paracoccaceae bacterium | reverse complement strand
TGCCGCAGATCGAGGTGACCTTCGACATCGACGCCAACGGCATCGTCAATGTCTCGGCCAAGGACAAGGCCACCAACAAGGAGCAGAAGATCACCATCCAGGCCTCGGGCGGGCTGTCCGACGAGGATATCCAGAAAATGGTGGCCGAAGCGGAGGCCAACGCCGACGCCGACAAGAAACGCCGCGAACTGGTGGAAACGCGCAACCAGGCCGAAAGCCTGCTGCACGCGACCAGGAAGTCGCTCGAGGAGCACAAGGACAAGGTGGATCCGGCGACGGTCGAGGCGATCGAATTCGCCGCGGGTGCGCTGGAAGAGGCGCTCGGCGGCGAGGACGCCGGCAAGATCAAGGGCGCCATCCAGAACCTGACCGAGGCCTCGATGAAGCTGGGCGAGGCGATCTACAAGGCGCAGGCGGCCGAGACCGAGGGTGCCGCGGGTGGCGAGGACGAACCGCGAGGCGTCGACGAGGACATCGTCGATGCGGAGTACGAGGACCTTGACGACGAACGCAAGCGCCGGAGTTCCTGAGCCGCGCCGACTCTGCCGGGGCCGGCCCGTACCCGTCTGACGGGGACCGGGTCGGCCCGCTGCTTTTTCCACGAGGTCCGCAATGGCGAAACGCGATTTCTACGATGTTCTGGGGGTGGCGCGCGGCGCGTCGGCCGATGAACTCAAGAAGGCCTACCGCCGCAAGGCGCGCGAATTGCATCCCGACAGCAACCCCGACGACCCCGAGGCCGAAACGCGGTTCAAGGAAGTCAACGAGGCGTATGAAGCACTGAAGGATCCCGAGAAGAAGGCGGCCTACGACCGGTTCGGCCATGCCGCCTTCGAGGGGGGCATGGGCGGTGGTGGCGGGCCGCGCGGCGCCGGACGCGCCTATGGCGGCGGGCCGGATTTCGCCTCGGCCTTCTCGGACGTGTTCGAGGATCTGTTCGGCGATTTCATGGGCGGCGGCCGGGCCGGGGCGCGCGGGCGCGCCAGCCGCGGGTCGGACCTGCGCTACAACCTCTCCATCACCCTCGAGGAAGCCTATGCCGGGGTGCCGAAGACCATCGGCATCACAACGCTGGCCACCTGCGACGCCTGTTCGGGCACCGGTGCCGAGGGCGGCGCCGAGCCGGTCACCTGCCCGACCTGCGGCGGCATGGGCAAGGTGCGGGCGCAGCAGGGCTTCTTCACGGTCGAGCGCACCTGCCCGACCTGCGGCGGGTTGGGCCAGATCGTCAAGAATCCCTGCAAGGCCTGCGCCGGCGCCGGTCGGGTGGAGAAAGCGCGCAGCCTTTCGGTGGACATTCCCGCCGGCGTCGAGACCGGCACGCGGATGCGGCTCGCCGGCAAGGGCGAGGCGGGCATGCGCGGCGGTCCGCAGGGCGATCTCTACATCTTCATCGAGGTGAAGGAGCACCCGATCTTTCAGCGCGACGGGGTGAACCTGCATTGCCGCGTGCCGGTCAGCATCGCCACGGCAGCGCTGGGCGGCGATGTCGAGGTGCCGACGATCGACGGCGGGCGAAGCCGCGTGAAGGTGCCGGCGGGCAGCCAGACCGGGCGGCAGATGCGGCTGCGCGGCAAGGGCATGCCCGAGTTGCGCGGCGGGCCGACCGGCGACATGCTGATCGAGCTTGCGGTGGAGACCCCCGTCAACCTGACGGCGCGGCAAAAGGAGCTTCTGCGCGAGTTCGAGTCGCTGAGCGAAAACGCGAACACACCCGAAGGCAGCTCGTTCTTCGACAAGGTCCGCAGTTTCTGGGACGGCATGAAGGGCTGACAGCGAGCGGTCGCGAACGGACCGGGCGGCCGCGGAAACCGGGGGCAGACAACGGCCGGAGCGCTCCGGCCCGCAGGTACCGTGCCGGCGCCCAACGCCGACGGCTGGGCCGGGCGCGCGGCCATCCGCCGCGTGCGGCAGCGGATGGCCGCCTCGTTAACGCTTCCTTCACCATCGCGAGCGCAACTCTGGGCGCATGACGCAGTTCCGTTCCCCGCCGGCTTCTTCCTTTGCCGAGGCGCCGCTTCCCCTGTTCGGCGAGGACGAGGCGGAAATCGCGGCAGCGCCGCAGGCCGGCCGCCTGCCCTCCTACATCGCAGACCACCGCAAGCGGCTGCGCCAGCGCTTTCTCGACGGCGGTGCGGCGGCAATGCCGGATTACGAATTGCTGGAGCTGGTGCTGTTCCGGGCCATCCCGCGGCAGGACGTGAAACCGCTCGCCCGTCGCCTCCTCGACGCGTTCGGTGATTTCAACCGGGTGGTCTCGGCGCCGGCGGCGCGGCTGCGCGAGGTGACTGGCGTCGGCGATGCCGTCGTGCTCGAACTGAAAGTCGTCGAGGCGGCGGCGCAGCGGCTGGCCCGGGCACGCATCCTGCACCGCCCGGCGATATCGAGCTGGGACGCCTTGCTGGATTATTGCCGCACCACCCTCGCCCATCGCGAGATCGAGGAATTCCGGGTCCTCTACCTCGACCGCAAGAACACGCTGATCGCCGACGAGGCACAGGCCCGCGGCACGGTGGATCATGTGCCGGTCTATCCGCGTGAGGTGGTCAAGCGGGCGCTGGAGGTGAACGCCTCGGCGCTGATCCTCGTACACAATCACCCGTCCGGCGACCCGACGCCATCGGCCGCCGACATCTCCATGACCGAGAAGATCCGCGCCGCAGCCGAAGCGCTGGGGCTGACGCTGCATGACCATCTGATCATCGGCAAGGAACGCGAACTGAGCTTTCGGACCGAGGGCTACCTCTGATCGCAAACCCGGTTGTGCCGAGCCCGGCACATGGCTGTCATCTGCAATAGGGATCATGTCCACCCGTCGGCGATCTCGGCCAGTTCGACCCAATCCCTCTGGATGCGCATGGCCCCGATTTCCCCTCGCAGGCGATCTATCTTCTTGGCGTGGCACCCGCCGCTCAGTCCTGATGCTCCGAATGCCCCACTTGGCGGGGGATGACATGGCTTTCGCGATGCACGTCGCCATGGCGTCCCCACCGGGGAAGCTGTGCGTGTCGGATCCTGCCGGAGGCGCCGATCGACGCGGCGCGACCAGGCTGGTCAGGCGCCCGGTCGACGCGGTTTCACCGCAAACCTCACTCACATCGCGCCGCAGTCGGCGACGCTGTGTCTGATCGCGGTCACGGCGGCGCGACTGAGGACCGACGGACCTTTCCTGAGCTGCGGACCGGTCACCGAAGCCGGCAACATAAACGGTCCCTGCAACGCCCACTTCAGCGCCGATCCGCGGCTTGATGGTGGCCTGCGGGATCGCCGCGGGAACGCGGTCGCCGGCGACGGCGACGGAATCGACCCCGGGAGCGAGGTTTCGCGATCGCCCGGCGGGCGGTCTGGACGGTGAGCCCGCGAAGCCCCGCAGGCTCAGGCGCCCTGCCGCAACCGCACGGAGCGTCAGATCGCGCAGGTCATCGCGTGCTCTCCCCGGTCTCGCGGTCCGTCGCGGGAGAGTGGTCTGCGCCGGCCCCGGCGGCCGGACCGGTTACACGAATGCGGCACGGTCCGGGTGCCGAGCGGCGCGTCACCCCAGCCGCCGTTCGCGGTCACACGCCTATCGGTGCGGCGAGAACGGGTTTCATCACCGGGCGATGCGCCGCCGCATGAAGCGCCTTGGTATCCGACCTGTCGCCGACCCGGACGTCGCCGGTATCCGCCGCTTCCGGCGCAGCGACATCCCGCCAGACTGGCCCCCACGCGATCAACATACTGTTCGCGCCTGCTTTCCGCAGCCACCGGCCGGCCGTTTCACCTGTGTCGCCCCCCCGTCGGCAAGACCAGGCTCACGGCGATGGACATGGCTGCCGTAAATGACGGACATCGGCGAATTCATCCCGACGTCATCCATTGAGGAATCTCAAGACCTGTAAAGGCGAAGTGGGCATTCCTCGCGTGTTCCGACAGTTGCGTCATGCGGAGGCAGCGCGGACCCGCGCCCTTCGAGCAGCCGGATCGGTGCCGCCAGTCCCCGCCGTCCGTGCGGACGCCGTTTTCCGTCCGGCATCGTCATCCGCTGTGTCCCGGCATCGTGGTGTCGCACCCCGCCCCGACATCCGGCGAACGGCAGGCCCGCCGCCGATCAGCGTGGCGCATCGACTGCAGCCTTCAGTGCGGCCAGCCCCTCGGGCGTCCAGCCCGGCGCTTCGGTCAGTTCTGCCCAGGCATCGAGGTAGTCGGCAAAGGCATAGCTGTGGCCGTGCCCCAGTGGCGGCAGCACCGCCATCATGATGTCGATGCCCAGTTGCAGAAAAGTCACCACCGGGATCCAGCGCAGGTCGGGCGAGACGTCGGGCCCGCGCGGCGCCTCCATCCAGGCTGGCCGGCGCCACAGCGCGGAGGGGGCGAAGAAGGTCACCGCGTCACTGGCATACTGCAGATAGACGATCCTGAAGGGCCCCCAAGGCGCTGCGCCCCCCCGCCCCGCACCGTCCGGCCCGAGGAAGCGGATCACCGACCCGTCGCGGAACCGCGGCAGCCAGGCCGGCGTGCCGGGCACGCGCTCGCGGGTGACGGAGCCCCAGGTGCGACTGCTGAAGGGCGGGCCGGCCCAGAGCGCGCCGTGATACGGGTCGCCGATCACCTGATAGAGGTCATGGCTGAGGTCGGAATTGAACGCCCCGAGGCTGAGCCCGTGCAGCCACAGTTGCGGCCGCCCCCCATCCGGCAGGCTCCGCCAGTGTCCATAGACCTCGGCGAAGACCGCGCGCGCGGTCTCGACCCCGTAGTCGGGATCGACCAGCAGCGCGATCCAGCTCGCCAGATAGGAATACTGCACCGCCACCGTCGCCACGTCGCCGAGCAGCAGGTATTCCAGCGCCTGCTGTCCCTCGGGGTCGATCCAGCCGGTTCCGGTGGGGGTGTTGATCACCAGATGCGCCCGCTCGAACGCGCCGATACGGATCAGTTCGGCCAGCGCAAGCGCCGCCCGTGCCTCCGGGTCGCCGGCCGAGTTCAGCCCGACATAGACCCGCAGCGGCTCCTGCGCCTCGGTCCCCGTCCGCGCCGCGATCATCGCCGCATCCGGGCCGGCGGCGACCATCTCGCGCCCGGCCCGCCCCCGCCCC
>SLBI01000292.1 GCA_007126375.1 Paracoccaceae bacterium | reverse complement strand
TGGGCGGGAGCCAACGCCCCCGGGGCAGCGCCGCCCGCGCCGCACCGTGCCGTCACTCCGCCGCCGCGACATCCTCGGTACCGATGAAACCGCCCGATTGCCGCGCCCAGTAGCGGGCGTATAGGCCGCCGTGCGCCAGCAGATCGGCGTGTCGGCCCTGTTCGACAACCCGGCCGGCGTCCATCACCACGATCCGGTCCATCTCGGCGATGGTCGAGAGCCGATGCGCGATGGCCAGTACCGTCTTGTCGCCCATCAGCCGGTGCAGCGCCCCCTGAACCAGCGCCTCGACCTCGGAGTCGAGCGCCGAAGTCGCCTCGTCCAGTACCAGGATCGGCGCGTCCTTGAGGAACGCGCGGGCCAGCGCGATGCGCTGGCGCTGCCCGCCCGACAGCCGCACGCCGCGCTCGCCGAGATGCGCGTCGTATCCGGTCCGGCCGGCATGGTCGCGCAGGCCCTCGATGAACTCATGCGCCTCGGCCGCCCGCGCCGCCGCCTCGACCTCGGCCCGCGCCGCCTCGGGCCGGCCGTAGCGGATGTTGTCCAGTGCCGAGCGGTTGAACATCGCCGTTTCCTGCGTGACCATGCCGATCTGGCGGCGCAGACTTTCCTGCGTCACCCGGCGCAGGTCGTGGCCGTCGATCAGCACGCGGCCGGCCTCGGGGTCGTAGAGCCGCAGCAGCAGCGCCACCAGGGTGGATTTCCCCGCCCCGGAGGCGCCGACGATGCCGATCTTCTCGCCGGGAGCGATGGCAAGGTCCACGCCCTCGATCCCGCCGGCACGGCGGCCATAGGCGAAATCCACGCCCTCGAAACGGATCTCGCCCCGGACTGCGGGCAGGTCCGTCGCATCCGCGGCATCGGTCAGCGCATGCGGCGGGGTGAGCGTGCGCATGCCGTCCTCGACCTCGCCGAGGTTCGAGTAGATCTGCATCAGCGTGAAGCTGACCCAGCCGGTCATCTGGGCGATGCGGATGGCGATGGCACCGGCCGCGGCGATGTCGCCGGCACTGGCGCCGCCGGCGTTCCACAACACCAGCGTGCCGCCGATCAGCAGCACCGGCAGCATACCGGCCAGCGTCATCAACGTCAGGCGGAACCAGGCCGCGACGATGCCGAAATCGATGGCGCGGTCGCGGAAGACCTCCATCGCGCCCAGTGCGGCCCGGTCCTCATGGGCGTGCGTGGCGAACAGCTTGACCGTCTTGATGTTGGTGATCGCATCCACCACCTGGCCCGAGACCATCGCCCGCGCCCCGGCCCGCGCCCCCGAGCGCAGCCGCACCTGCGGCAGGAAGAAGCGGATCAGCCACAGATAGGCCACCAGCCAGCCGGCCAGTGCGAGGCTCATCCAGCCCGAGATCGCGAACAGCAGGAGCGCCGAGCCGATGATCGAGGCCAGCGCGAAGGCCACGGTGTTGATCGTCTCGGAGGTGACCTCGGTGATCGCGGTCGCCGTCTGCATCTGCTTCTGCGCGATGCGCCCGGCGAAGTCGTTGTCGAAGAAGGTGACGTCCTGCCCCAGCGTCCAGCGGTTGAGCCGGCTCAGGACCAGAGGGTTGACGTTCGGCGCCACGACGATGGCGTTGGCGGCCGCCGACAGCCCGAAGGCAAGCGGCCGGGCCAGCACGAAGAAGGCCGCGCCGGCCAGCAGCAGGCCCCAGTTGGCGGCAAAGACCGTGCCGGGCCCGGCGGCGATCGCCGCGTCGATTATCCAGCCCAGCACCAGCGCCGAGAGCACCTCCAGCGTGCCGGCGAAGGCCGAGACCAGGGCCGCCCCGGTCAGCACCGGCCAGGCCCCGCCCAGCGCCCAGCGCAGGAACGGCGCGAGCCGGCGCGGCGGCGGCCCCTCGGCCGGCCGGAAGGCATCGATCAGCCCGGCGGCCCGGTCGAGGGCGGCTGGGGCGCGCGCGTTCATTCCGCCGCCTCCGGCCGGTCGTCAGCGCCGAGGAAGCCACCCGACTGCCGCGCCCAGAACCGGGCGTAGAGGCCGCCGGCGGCGAGCAGCGCGTCATGCGTGCCCTCCTCGATCACGTGGCCGCCGTCGAGCACCAGGATCCGGTCCATCCGCGCGATGGTGGAAAGCCGATGGGCGATGGCGATCACCGTCTTGCCCTCCATCACGCCGTAGAGCGTGCGCTGGATCGCCGCCTCCACCTCGCTGTCGAGCGCCGATGTTGCCTCGTCCAGCACGAGGATCGGTGCGTCCTTCAGGATTGCCCGGGCGATCGCGATGCGCTGGCGCTGCCCACCCGAGAGTTTCACCCCGCGCTCGCCCACCCGCGCGTCATAGCCGCGCCGCCCCTCGCTGTCGGACAGGTCCTGGATGAAGTCATGCGCCTCGGCTCGGCGGGCCGCGTCGATCATCTCGACCTCGGTCGCGTCGGGGCGGCCGTAGAGTATGTTCTCGCGCACCGAGCGATGCAGCAGTGCGGTGTCCTGCTGCACCATGCCGATGTGCCGGCGCAGGCTTTCCTGCGACACACCGCGGATGTCCTGCCCGTCGATCAGGATGCGGCCGGACTCCGGGTCGTGAAACCGCAGCAGCAGCTTCACCAGCGTCGATTTCCCGGCGCCGGAGCGGCCGACGAGGCCGATCTTCTCGCCCGGTTGCACTGTCAGGTTCACGCCCTGCAGACCCCCGGCGCCGCGGCCGTAATGGTGTGTCACACCCTCGACCTCGATCCGCCCGGCCCGGAAGGCCAGCGCCGGCGCGGCCGGCCGATCGATCAGCGTGATCGGCTGGGCGATGGTCTCCATCCCCTCGGCGATGATCCCGAGGTTGCGGAAGAAGCTGGAGACCGCCCACATGATCCAGCCGGTCATGGCGTTGAGCCGCAGCGTCAGCGCCGTGGCCGCCGCCACCACCCCGAGGCTGGCAGTGCCGCCGGCCCACAGCGCCACCGCCCAGCCCACCACCGCGACGATGAGAAAACCGTTCAGCAGCACCAGCGTGATGTCCATGATCGTGAAGATCCGCATCTCGCGCTGGAAGGTGATGCGGGAATGCTCGATCGCCTCGCGCGCATAGTCGAGTTCGCGGTCGTGATGGGCGAAGAGCTTCACCGCGTGGATGTTGGTGTAGCTGTCCACCACCCTCCCGGTCACTGCGCTGCGTGCGTCCGAGGCGGCCTTGGAGGCCGGGCCCACCCGGGAAATCGTCCAGCGCACGAGCCACAGATAGAGCGCGAACCAGATCATCAGCGGCAGCACCAGCCGTGGATCGGCGCCCATCAGCAGTACCGCCGCGCCGAGGATGTAGGCCAGCGCGAAGCTGAGTGCGTCGAACACCTGGAACACCGCCTCGCCGGCCGCCGGCGGGGTCTGCATGATCCGGTTGGCGATGCGGCCGGCGAAGTCGTTCTCGAACCAGCCGACGGATTGCCGGAGCACATGCGCATGCGCACGCCAGCGGATCAGCGCGCCGAAATTCGGCAGGATCGCGTTGTTCAGCAGCAGAACGTCGAGCGCCTGCAGCAGCGGCCGCAGGATCAGGATGAAACCGGCCGCGAGCAGCAGTTCCAGCCCGTGTTCGGCCCAGAAGGTCGCGCGTTCGGCACCCGCGAGCAGGTCCACCACTCGGCCCATGTACCAGATCAGACCGACTTCGACCGCGGCGACGACCAACGACATAACCCCGGTCACCGCGAAGACGCGGCGGAATGGCCCCATGTATTGCCGCAGGAACGGCCAGAGCCGCTGCGGGGGCGTGTCGGTCTCCCTGTAGGCGGTGTAGGGATCGACGAGGGATTCGAAGTAACGCAGCACGCGGGCGATCCTGACCGTGGGATACGGCATATAGCCCGCCCGGCGGCCGAGGGAAACCGCCGAGCGCCGTGCCGGGCGGCGAAGCGCCGGCTTGAGACGGCGCCGGCGGGGGGCTAGGACGGTCCAAAGGGGAGCCGCCGATGAGCCACAACACCTTCGGGCATCTGTTCCGCGTCACCACCTGGGGCGAGAGCCACGGCCCGGCGCTGGGCGCCACGGTGGACGGCTGCCCGCCGGGCGTGCCGCTGGGCGAGGCCGACATCCAGCCGTGGCTGGACCGGCGCCGCCCGGGGCAGAGCCGCTACACCACCCAGCGGCGCGAGGCCGACGCGGTCGAGATCCTCTCGGGCGTCTACGAGGGGCGGACCACCGGCACGCCGATCCAGCTGATGATCCGCAACACCGACCAGCGGTCGAAGGATTACTCGGAGATCGCGCAGAGTTTCCGCCCCGGCCATGCCGACATCGCCTACTGGCAGAAATACGGGATCCGTGATCCCCGCGGTGGCGGGCGCTCCAGCGCGCGCGAGACGGCGGCGCGGGTGGCGGCCGGGGCGGTGGCGCGGGCGGCACTGGCACAACTGGCGCCGGGGCTGGCGATCCGTGGCTGCATGGTGGCGATGGGGGCCTCGGCGATCGACCGGGCACGGTTCGACGCTGCCGAGATCGACCGCAATCCGTTCTGGTGCCCGGATGCGGAGGCCGCGGCGTGGTGGGCAGAAGATCTCGACCGGCTGCGCAAGGCCGGCGATTCGGTCGGTGCGGTGATCGAGGTGGAGGCGACCGGCGTGCCGCCGGGCCTCGGCGCGCCGGTGTACGGCAAGCTCGATGCCGAGCTGGCTGCGGCGATGATGTCGATCAACGCGGTGAAGGGGGTCGAGATCGGCGCCGGCATGGCGGCCGCGGCGTTGACCGGTACCGGCAATGCCGACGAGATCCGCATGGGGCCGGCGGGGCCGGCGTATCTGTCGAACCACGCCGGCGGGGTGCTCGGCGGGATCGCCACCGGTCAGCCCGTGGTGGTGCGCTTCGCGGTCAAGCCGACCTCGTCGATCCTGACGCCGCGGCGGACGGTGACCCGGGACGGGGAGGAGGCCGACATCGTCACGAAGGGCCGCCACGATCCCTGCGTCGGCATCCGCGCAGTGCCGGTGGGCGAGGCGATGATGGCCTGCGTGCTGCTCGATGCGCTGCTGCGCCACCGCGGCCAGTGCGGCGACGGCCCGCGCGGCCGGATCGGCCCGGCCTGAGGGCCTGCCGACCCCCTTGCCCCGCCGCGCCGCGGCGTTATGGTGCCTGCCACGCGCCCCAGCCCGA
>SLBI01000329.1 GCA_007126375.1 Paracoccaceae bacterium | reverse complement strand
GGCCGCGGGCGCGCCGCCCCGGGCCGCCGCGCAGGGCAGCTAGGCGCCGTTGCCGGTCGCGGCGGGAAGCAGCGGATACTGCGCCAGTTCCTCGTAATGCGCGCCGCCACTGCCCAGATGCGAGCGCCACAGCGCGAAGCCCTCCACCCTGAAGGGGCCCACCGAGAAATCATTGTTGCCGGCGATGGCCGCGGCCAGCCGGGCGCGTTCGGCCTCGGCCCCGGACCGCCGCGGATCCAGCCGCGCCAGCGTCACATGCGGCATGAAGCGTCGCCGCTCCAGCGCCACACCGGCCCGCCGCACGGCCGTCTCCACCTTGCGCTGCAGGTGCTCCAGCGGCGGACAGGGCGCCACCTCGGCGAAGACCAGCCGCGGCACCGGCGCGCCGAAGGTGCCCACCCCAAGCAGCCGCATGTCGAACTGCGGCGCCCGCAGCGCCTCCAGCGCATGGTGGACATCCTCCAGCACGGGGCCGGGCAACTCGCCCAGAAAGGTCAGCGTCAGATGCAGATACTCGGGCTCGACCCGGCGCGGCAGGGGCAGCAGATACTGCAGCAGGTTGAGCTTCTGGCGCACCGGCTCGGGCAGCGGCAGAGCGACGAAGGCGCGGATCATCGCGCCTCCAGCCGCGCAAGCGCGGCGCGGACCCCGGCACGCACCGGCCCCTCGCGCGGCGGATCCACGAGCGTGGTGAACCAGGCCTCGGGCGGCGTCCGGCCCGCCCGCGCCCCCGTCCAGGACAGAGCGCGCAGCACCGCCTCGGCCGCCGGCGGCAGCCGCGCCGGAAGGTGCCGGCCCGCCAGAAGGCCCCAGACCCCGGTCCACAGCCGCGCCACCGACCACGGGTTGTAGCCGCCGCCGCCCAGCACGATCAGCCGCGGACTCAGCGGCATCAGCGACGCCAGCACCGCGCGATGGGCGTTGTTGGAAAGCGCCAGCCGCGACATCGGATCCTCCTCCACCGCATCCGCGCCGCATTGCATCACGATCGCCTCCGGCGCGAAAGCCTCGATCCGCGGCGCGATCAGACGCCGCAGCACCAGCCGCATCTCGCTGTCGTTGAACCCCCGCGGCACCGGCAGGTTGAAGGCAGTGCCTCCGGCGTCCTCCTCCAACCGGCCGGTGAAGGGCCAGCGCCGTTCCTCATGCACCGAGATCAGACGCATCTGCGGATCGCCGGCAAAGGCATGCTCCACCCCGTCGCAGTGATGCGCGTCGATATCGACATAGGCGAGCCGGCGCAGCCCCAACCGGCGCAGCGCCAGCAGGCACAGCACCGGATCGTTGAGATAGCAGAACCCACCGGCCCGGTCGGGAAAGGCATGATGCGTGCCGCCGCCGGGCACATGGGCCACCCCGCCACCCGCCACCATCTCTGCCGCCAGCATCACCCCGCCGGCCGAGGTCGCGGGCCGGCGGAACATCTCGGCGAAGACCGGGTTGCTGGTTGTGCCGATGCCATGCCGTGCCCGCGTCTCGGCATCCACCACTCCGGTCGCCTCGGCCCGCTGCAGCGCTGCGACATAGGCCGGTGTGTGCCAGCGGGTCAGCGCGGCCGGCTTGGCGCGCGGACTGGTGACATAGCTTTCGGGGCCGAGCCACCCCAACGCGCGCGCCAGATCCATCACCGTGGACACTCGCGGGATGCGCAGCGGATGCCACGGCCCGTAGCTCGATCCGCGATAGATTTCCGAGCCGATGAAGCGCGCCGACGTCACCCGGCGAGCGCCGCCTCGACCGCCCGGACAATGGCGCGCGCCGTCGGCCGCGTCGCCGAACCCCAGCTTCCCAGCATCTCGCCGTCCGGGCCGATCAGCACCTTGTTGAAGTTCCAGCGGGGCGCGAAGCGATGCTCGCGCGCCAGCCAGAGGTAGAACGGATGCGCCTCCGGCCCGCGGACGCGGGTGATGCCGGCCATGGGGAGGTCGAGGCCGAAATTCACCTCGCAGAATTCCGCGACCTCGGCATCGGACCCGAGTTCCTGGTTGAAATCATCCGAGGGGACGGCCAGCACGACGAGGCCGCGCGCGCGAAACCGGTCATAAAGCGCCTGCATGTCCTCGTATTGCGACGTGAAGCCGCAGCGTGAGGCGGTGTTGACCACCAGCACTGGCTGTCCGCGCCACTCGTCCAGCGCGATCTCGGACCCGGTGATCCCGCGGAAACGGAACCCCCCGGCAGGCGCGGCCGCGCCGCCGCCCGTCGCGGCGGCTGCAGCTTTCGGCGGCCGCTGCGCCGCAACCGCGACAGTTGCAATCGCCACGGCCCCGATGGCAAGAAGATGACGACGGCGCATCCGGTGCTCCCTTGCTGACGCGGCGACCTATCGCGCAGCGGCGGCGTTTCAACCCCGCCGCGCAGCATGGAAACGCTTGATTTCTTCCGACATTCGCATAGCTTGCTCCGATCGATGGGGAGACGTGGCAGATGATCCGATACGCATTGCGATGTCGCGCCGGGCATGAATTCGAAAGCTGGTTCCACTCGGCCGAGGGCTTCGACGGCTTGCGGCGCGACGGCCATGTCTGCTGCCCCGTATGTGGTACCAGCGAGGTGGAAAAGGCGCTGATGACGCCGCAGCTGCGCCCGGCGCGGCGCGCCGCACCGGTGCCCGAGGGCGCGGCGATGCCGCAGCCGGACACGGGCGGCCCGCTGTCCACGCCGCAGGGCGCCGGCGAACGTGCCATCGCCCGTCTGCGCAAGCGGATCGAGGAACAGTCGGAATATGTCGGTCTCAGTTTCGCCACCGAAGCCCGCCGCATCCATTCCGGCGAATCCCCCGAACGCACGATCCACGGCGAGGCCCGGATCGACGATGCCAAGGCGCTGATCGAAGAGGGTGTTCCGGTTGCGCCGCTGCCGTTTCTGCCCGCCCGAAAGGCGAACTGACCATGACGGCGCTGGTCACCGGCGCCAGCCGCGGCATCGGTCGCGGGCTGGTCGAGGCCGCCGCGGCGGCGGGCGAAGCGGTGATCGGCACACATCGCGGCCCGGCGCCCGCTGTCGCGGGGGTGGACTGGCTGCCGCTGGACCTGCGCGACCCCGAAAGCCCGCGCGCGCTGGCTGCCCGGCTGGGCAGCCGGCAGATCTCGCTGCTCGTCTGCAACGCCGGCGTCTATCCCGACAAGGGCGACACGCTCGACACCGGCTTCGCCGCCTCCGACTGGGCCGAGACCTTTGCCGTCAATGTTGCCGGGGTGTTCCTGACGGTGCAGGCTCTGCTGCCCAATCTCGCCACCGCGGCGGCGCCGCGCGTGGCCATCATCGCCTCGAACATGGGCAGTTCGTCGCGTGCCCGCGGCGGCTCCTACATCTACCGCGCCTCGAAGGCGGCGGCGATCAATCTCGGCCGCAACCTCGCCATCGACCTCGCCCCGCGCCGCATCGCCGTCGGCATCTACCATCCCGGCTGGGTGCTGACGCGGATGGGTGGCGACGGCGCCGACATCGACATCGACACCGCCGTGGCCGGGTTGCGCCGGCGGTTCGCGGCGTTGTCGCCGGCGACCAGCGGCTGTTTCGAAAGCTACGACGGCACCAGCCTGGAATTCTGATCGCTGCAAATTCTACTGCAGGGTGAGGAGCTTGAGGCCACACAACCCTTGGCTGCAGGTTAACCTTTCCGCTCGATTTGCAGCCAAAGTTGCGGCAAAGTCATTATGTTGGAGGTCGGGAAACCCGCAGATCCCGGCGTCCGGGCGGCCTGTCGCCCGATGCGTTCCGGCCACTTCGGATCGCGGCGCAGGGAGAGGCGGCAGGCGTGGATGGTGTGTCATGGAACATGCGGGAATGGCCGGACGGTCCGGTCGCTGGGCGGGCGTCGTCGATCTGTTGGCCCGTCGCGGAGGCAGGATGCAGGACGGCAGCGGAAAGGGCGGACATTTCGCCGGGCTGAGCAGCCTGCGCGCCTATTGGGAGGCGCTGCGCGAGGGCGTGGACGTGCCGCAAAGGTCGCAGATCGATCCGCGCGGGATCGAGAGCGCGCTGCCGATCTCCTTCCTCGCCGAACGGATCGCGCCGGGTATCGGCCGGCTGCGCGTGGCCGGCAGCAAGCTGAACGGGCTGATGGGGATGGAGGTGCGGGGCATGCCGATCTCGGCGCTGATCGCCCCCGACTCGCGTGACGAGTTCGCCGCCGCGTTGGAGCGGGTGTTTGCCGGGCCCTCGATCGCCGAAATGTCACTGCGCGGCGCGCCGGGGATCGCCCAGCCGCGGCTGGAAGGGCGGATGCTGCTGCTGCCGCTGCGGGCCGCCGATGGCAGCGTCAGCCGCGTGCTGGGCGGGCTGGCGCTGGACGGTCGCATCGGCCTTGCGCCGCGGCGGCTGACGCTCAGCGGGTTGCAGGTGATGACTCTGGGCAAGGCCGCCGAGCCGACCGGAGAACCGCAACCGGGCCTTGCCGAAGCGCCGGCGACGTTCACACCGCCGCCGCGCGGCCGTCCGGAACTGCGGGTGATCAGCAACGACGACGAGGACTGACCGCAGCGACGGCCAGGCCACCCGGGTTGACAAGCGCTCAATAACAACGGCCCTGATCCTTGACCGCTCTGGCGTAGTCTCTTCTGGTCATCGATCGGACGGTGTGATCGCAACCGCCATCCAGTCCTCCATGCCGAAATCACAGGGAATCCCGGCAAGGAGTCGAAGGGAAGCCTCTGCGAGCCAAAGGCCGAGGCCGCGGGTATTTGCCGCGCAATGTGTCGCGCTCCACGCCGACTGCAACCGCATCAAAGGCCAGTCCGATTTCAACTGGTGGCTTGCTCGCATCACCGCGAACTGATCAGCCGGAGACCGTACGGCCTATGTCCGTACCGGCAAAGGCTGGCTGTTTCTGGCCGTCCTGATCGACGTGTCCACGCCTAGTTGGTTCGCCCTGAACAAGGCTCATACTTCTGATTTCGCTTGATGGACTGGCGTTCTGGGTGGTCTGGGATTGCAGGGTTTCGTGGGGGTCCGGGCGAAACGCTGCGATTTCGGATGGTGCGATGAAGGCCAGACCCCGGGGGGCCGACCGGCGACGCCCGCGCGGCTGGTGGCGGGGCTGCTCTGCCTGCAGGACGCGGTCAGGCTCCCGGACGAGGCTGTCGTCGCGCGCCGGGTGGAGACCTCCCTGCCACCACCCCTT
>SLBI01000273.1 GCA_007126375.1 Paracoccaceae bacterium | reverse complement strand
GATCCGGCGTCGGCGCTGGTGAAGGACCAGCTGCGGATGCGCGAGGGCGGCTATGTCTGGGTCGAGCCCGGCACCACACGCACCTCGGTCCCCGGCGTGTTCGCGGCCGGCGATCTGACGGACGATCACTACCGCCAGGCCGTCACCTCGGCCGGCATGGGCTGCATGGCCGCGCTGGACGCCGAGAAATTCCTGGCCGCACATCCCGTCGAGAGCGCGACCACCGACGCCGCCTGAAAGCTCCCGACGCGCGGGGCAACACCTGCCGAAACGGAACATCCTTGGGGTTTCGGGAGGAATCGCGTATCCTTTTCTGCGCGGGTTACGCTGCGGCAAGGGGGGTGCGATGCCGGCGAGGGCGACCGTCGACCGCATTTCGGGGCTGACGCTGGCCCTTGCGATCGTGTGGACGGCCGGCGATGCCGCGGCCGCGACGGTTGGGGTCGCCGGCGAGGGGCTGCCCTTCGCCACGCATCAGCCTTCACTGGCGCTGGTGCCCCATATCCATGTCGATGGCGAGACCGACCAGCTCGGCCGTATCCGCTGGCTGCCGATGACCCAGTCAGTCGGCGTGCCGAACAACATGATGCCAGCCGATGGGCGCACCCTCCAGGTAAGCGACCACCCCGCGCTTGCCGAGCGGCTCGGCGGGGCATTTGGCGGCGACGGCGACACGTTTCAGCTGCCGGACCTGCGCGGACGTGCACCGGTTGGCATCCACGAGCCGGCGGACCGCGGGCAGACGAGCGGCGCACGGAACCAGCAGCTGACCGAGGCCAACCTGCCGCCGCACCGTCATGAGACTGCCACCGGATCCACCGATCCGACCGGCGAAGCGGAGCCCTTCGACATCCGCCAGCCGGGGCTGGGCCTTGTCGTCGGCATCCAGGCGGACGGGGCCATGCCCTCAGTCGCCACCGGCATGGCGGATCCGAATTCCATCGGCTTCGTGAGCCACTTCGCCGGCGAGACACTGCCGGCTGGGGTGTTGCCCGCCGATGGTCGAACGCTGAGCATTGCAGCTTACATCCCCTTGTATTCCTTCATTACGACAGCCTACGGCGGCAGCGGCAGCGAATTCTCCTTGCCGGACACGCGGGGAAGGCTCCTCGTCGGCGCCGGATTGGGTCCGGGGCTGGAAGAGCGTGTGCTGGCAGGGACGGACGGGGCGGCGAGGCAGACCATGACCTCGGAAACCATGCCGGCGCACAGCCACCCCGACCCCGACATGGGCCTGCCCACCGACCACGCCGGCGGCGATCAGCCGATCCCGAACCGCCAGCCCGAGATCGCGCTGACCCCGCTGATCGCCGTCAACGGGGTGTTTCCCGACGACTCGATCGCCGTTGATGCTGATTCGGCGATCGTGGGCGAAGTCGCCTGGTTCGCCGGCAACTATGTCCCCCCCGGCTGGGCGATCGCGGACGGCAGTTTGCTGAGCATGGCCCAGAACACACCGCTCTTTGCCCAGTTACTATTGGCTTTCGGAGGCGACGGACAAGGCGCCTTTGCCTTGCCCGACCTGCGCGGGCGCACCCTGGTGGGCGCGAGCACAGACAGCCCGTTGGGCAGCGCCTTCGGCAGCGACTGGCTCGGCCTGACCGCCGCCAACCTGCCGCCCCACGACCACGCCATCGACCGCGCGCGGGCGCCCGGGGTGATCCCGTTGCCCGGTGCCCTGCCGCTCATGCTTGGCGCGCTGGCGCTGCTGGGCGGCCTTGCCGTCCGACGCGGCATGGGCTGACGCAAGGACGGGGCGGGATCGGCCGGCCGGCCCCGGAAACGCTTTGCCTTCATGGGCGAATCACATACCCTGCGGCAGAGCTTCCGTGCCTGCGGCCGGAACGTGGCGGCAGATGCGAACCCGAAAGGATTAGCCAATGCCGGCGAGATCGACAGGCGGCGCTGCCGGACGACAGGTGCTGGCACTGGCCCTCGCGGCCGTGTCGACGGCGGCGGGAGGGGCCGCGGCCTCGACCGTCGGGATTGCCGGGGACGGGTTGCCCTTCGCCACCCACCAGCCGTCGCTGACCCTCACGCCCGTGGTCCAGACCAGTGGTGCCCCGGAACAACTGGGCCGTATCCGCTGGCTGACCTCGGCCAGTTCGGGCGTCATCCCCGCCAACCTGCTGCCGGCCGACGGGCGCAGCCTCGGCGCGATCAGCAACCTTCCGCTCGCAAGTCAGCTCGGCAATGCCTATGGCGGTGATGCCGTGTCGTTCCAGCTGCCCGACCTGCGCGGCCGCGCGGCGACGGGCACCGCCGCCGATCTCATCCGCGGCGAGGCCTCCGGCGCCGCCACCCGGACGCTGAGCGAGGCGAACCTGCCGCCCCACACCCACGACACCGCCACCGGTCCGACCGAGCCGACCGGCGATGGCGCGCCGTTCCACATCCGCCAGCCCGGGCTGGGGCTCGTGGCCGGCATCCAGACCGAAGGATTCTTTCCGGGGCCCGGCAACGACGAGGCTCCGCCAACGTCCGTCGGCTTCGTGAGCCACTACGCCGGCGCGACCCTGCCGGCCGGGGTGACGCCGGCCGATGGCCGGCTTCTGGCTCCCGCCGCCGAGCCCGCGCTCTTTTCCCTGTTCGCCACGATCTATGGCGGCGACGGGCGCGACAGTTTCGGTCTGCCCGACGCGCAGGGGCGCCTTCTCGTCGGCGCCGGGCAGGGACCGGGGCTCGCGCCGCGCTTGATCGGCGAACAGGCCGGCGCGGTCGAGCGGACCATGACGCAGGCAACGATGCCGGCGCACAGCCACCCCGACCCCGACCTCGGCGCGCCCACCGATCCCGCCGGCGGCGGACAGCCGATCTCCAGCCGCCAACCCGAGATCGCGCTCACCCCGCTGATCGCGGTCACCGGCGTCTATCCGTCGGAAAGCCAGAGCTACTTCGCCGACCAGCGGATCCTCGGCGAGATCGCCTGGTTCGCGGGCAACTTCGCCCCCAACGGATGGGCCATCGCCGACGGCAGCGAGGTGAACATCGGCGACAACAACGCGCTGTTTTCGTTGCTCGGAACCATCTTCGGCGGAGACGGCGCCCAGACCTTTGCCCTGCCCGACCTGCGCGGGCGCACGCTGGTGGGCGTTGGCCCCGACAGCCCCTACGGCAGCGCCTTTGGCAGCGACTGGCTCAGCCTCACGGCCGCCAACCTGCCGCCCCACGACCATGCCATCGACCGCACGCCGGCGCCCGGTGTGATCCCGCTGCCGGGTGCCCTGCCGCTCCTTCTGGGGGCGCTGGCGCTGCTGGCGGGGTGCGCCGCCAGACGCCGCGCCGGCTAATCGCGGTCGCCGCAACGGCACCCCGGCCCCAAGGCAGCCACCCGCTGCAGGACGGCCCTGCGTCCTTTGCAGGGCCGAGCGGCACCGGGCGGGTTGCGCCCCGGCGGGGCGCGGCGTAAGGGCGCCCGAAACCCTTTCCTGCGATGCTCGCATCGCCGCCGCAACCAACGAGACACCGATGGCCGTGCACATTCCCAACACCGTTCCGATTCCCGAACTCTTCGTCTCCTTCGACAGCGCGCAGAAGCTCAAGGCGGAAGCCGGCGACCTGCCCTCCTGGGACCTGAGCCCGCGCCAGACCTGCGATCTGGAGCTCCTGATGAACGGCGGTTTCAACCCGCTGAAAGGGTTCCTGTCCGAGGCGGACTACGACGGCGTGGTCGAGAAGATGCGGCTTGCCGACGGGACGCTCTGGCCGATGCCGGTAACCCTCGACGTGTCGGAGAAATTCGCGGAAACGGTGGAGCCCGGGCAGGACATCGCCTTGCGCGACCCCGAGGGGGTGATCCTCGCCATCCTGTCGGTCACCGACAAATGGACGCCGGACAAGGCACGCGAGGCCGAACGTGTCTTCGGTGCGAACGACCTTGCCCACCCTGCGGTAAACTACCTGCACAACACGGCGGGAAAGGTCTATCTGGGCGGTCCGATCACCGGCATCCAGCCGCCGATCCACTATGATTTCCGCGCCCGCCGCGACACGCCGAACGAACTGCGCGCCTTCTTCCGCAAGATGGGCTGGCGCCGGATCGTGGCGTTCCAGACCCGCAACCCGCTGCACCGGGCGCATCAGGAACTGACGTTCCGCGCCGCGCGCGAGGCGCAGGCGAACCTGCTCATCCACCCTGTCGTCGGCATGACCAAACCGGGCGATGTGGACCACTTCACCCGCGTGCGCTGCTACGAGGCGGTGCTGGACAAGTACCCCGCGGCGACCACGCATCTGTCGCTCCTGAACCTTGCCATGCGCATGGGAGGCCCGCGCGAGGCGGTCTGGCACGGCATCATCCGCCGCAACCACGGCTGCACCCACATGATCGTCGGCCGCGACCACGCCGGGCCGGGCAAGAGCAGCCAGGGCAAGGACTTCTACGATCCCTACGCCGCGCAGGAGCTGTTCCGCGAGTTCCAGAGCGAGATCGGCATCGAGATGGTCGATTTCAAACAGATGGTCTATGTCCAGGAGCGCGCGCAATACGAGCCGCGCGACGAGGTCGCGGAGGGCGCCACGATCCTCGACATCTCGGGCACCGAACTGCGCCGCCGCCTGCGCGAGGGGATCGAGATCCCCGACTGGTTCTCCTTCCCCGAGGTGGTGGCCGAGCTGCGCCGCACCTCGCCGCCGCGCCACAAGCAGGGCTTCACCGTGTTCTTCACCGGCCTCTCGGGGTCGGGCAAGTCCACCATCGCCAACGCGCTGATGGTCAAGCTGATGGAGATGGGCGGCCGTCCGGTGACGCTCCTCGACGGCGATGTGGTGCGCAAACACCTGTCGTCCGAGCTGGGCTTCAGCAAGGAGCATCGCGACATCAACATCCGCCGCATCGGCTATGTCGCCAGCGAGATCACCAAGAACGGCGGCATCGCGCTTTGCGCCCCCATCGCGCCCTACACCGCCACCCGCCGCGCCGTGCGCGAGATGATCGAGGCGTTCGGCGCCTTCATCGAGGTCCATGTCGCCACCTCCCTCGAGGAATGCGAACGGCGCGATCGCAAGGGCCTCTACAAGCTGGCGCGGGAGGGCAAGATCAAGGAGTTCACCGGCATCTCCGACCCCTATGAGGAACCGCAGAACCCCGAGCTGCGGATCGACACGGAAACCACCGATGTCGATTACTG
>SLBI01000296.1 GCA_007126375.1 Paracoccaceae bacterium | reverse complement strand
GGCCGGCCGCCCACGTCGCTGCACCCGCTGCAGCCGCCCTATTGGGTCGCGGCGGTCGAACCGGTGGTCTCCAACACCCAGGGCGGGCCGGTGCACGACGCGCGGCAGCGTGTCTGCGACCCCTTCGGTGCGCCGATACCGGGGCTCTACGCCGCAGGCGAATGCGGCAGCGCCTTCGGGCATCTCTACATGTCGGGCGGCAATCTGGCCGAGTGCTTCATCGGCGGCGAGATCGCCGGCCGCGCCGCCGCGGAGGCCGGCACATGAGCGGAGGCGACAAGCCGATCTCGCTGGCCGACGACGCCGATCTTCTCCGCCCTGCCGAAACGGCGCGGCGGCTGGCCGAACTGACCGCGGACGATAGTGTCGCCGCCGATTATTATGGCAACGGCGGTGCGGTGGCCGAGTTCGAGGCGCAGGTTGCCGCGATGCTGGGCAAGGAGCGGGCGGTTCTGTTCCCCACCGGCACGATGGCCAATCTGATCGGCCTGGAACGGCTGACCGGCCCGGCGGTGCCGGGCACCGGCCGCGGCCGCATCGTCGCCCATCGCGACAGCCATTTCTGCAACGACATGGGCGACGCGCTGTCGCAACTGGGCGGTTTTCCGGTGGTGCCCATGGCCGGGGCGGGCGCCGGCTATGACGCCGACGCGCTGGCCGAAGAGATCGCGCGCGCCCACAGTGCCCGGGTGGCGGCACGCATCGCCGCGGTAACGCTGGAGACCCCCTCGCGCCGGCTGAACAACCGCAGTTTCGGACCCGAGCGCATGGCCGGTGTCGTGGCGCTGGCACGGGCCGAGGGCTTGCCGCTGTTCCTCGACGGCGCGCGCCTGCTGATGGAGGCGGGCTGGCACGGCGCGGATCCGGCCGCCGTCGCCGCGCCGTTCGATCTGGTCTATCTGTCGCTCTACAAGTTCCTCGATGCACCGTTCGGTTGCGTGCTGGCCGGCCGCGCCGACCTGCTGGAGGAGATCCATCACGACCGGCGGCGCCACGGCGGCTCGCTGTGGGAGATGTGGCCGGCCGCGGTGCTGGCGGGTGCGGCACTGCCGCGGATGACGCGGGAATGGCCGGCCGTCCGTGCCGCAGGAGAGGCCGCCTGCACCGCGATGGCCGCGCGCGGTCTGGTATGCGAAGCCTATGCCGACGGCACCAACGTGGTGCGGCTGCCCCTGCCCGCCACGGCCCCGCGCGGCGATGCGCTGACCGCGGCAGGACGCGCCGCGGGGCTGAAACTGCCGCCCGCCGCCGGCGGGGCGCTGCCGGTGAAGATGAACGCAAGCTGGCTGCGGATCGATCCCGAGGCGCTGGCCGAACGCCTGGCCCACACGCTATGCGTCTGACCGGGGCGCGCATGTGGCGAGCCGCCGGCCCGCCACGTCCCCGGGGCGCCTGACCGGTAATGATCCGGTCGTCAACACCGCTGCGGGCTCTGCGCATATGGGTTGTGCGTCATGCACCGGGGCTGGGGCTCAGCGCGATCATCGCGCTGGCGGCGGCCTTCCTCGGCAGTCAGTATGGGGCGCCGGTGCTGCTGATGGCCCTGCTGCTGGGCATGGCCTTTCATTTCCTCGCCGCCGACGGCCGCTTCGCGCCGGGCATCGAGGTCTCGGCCCGCACCCTGCTGCGGCTGGGCGTCGGGCTTCTGGGGCTGCGGATCGCGCTGTCGGATCTTGCAGCCTTCGGCGGGCAGAAGGCCGCACTGGTCGCGGGGCTGGTGGCGCTGACGCTGGGAGCCGGGGTGCTGGCCGGGCGGCTTTGCGGGCGCCCCTGGGGCTTTGCGGTGCTCGCAGGCGGTGCCGTGGCGATCTGCGGCGCCTCGGCCGCGCTGGCGATCGCCGCGGTACTGCCGCGCGGTGCAGCCGATGAGCGCGACACGCTCTTTACCGTGCTCGCGGTCACGACTCTGTCGACGCTGGCAATGGTTCTCTATCCACTGCTGTTTCTGGGGTTGGGTCTCGACGAGGCCAGCGTCGGGTTTCTGATCGGCGCCACCATCCATGATGTCGCGCAGGTGGTGGGCGCGGGTTATGCCGTGTCGGAGACCGCCGGCGACATGGCGACCATCACCAAGCTCTTTCGCGTCGCGCTGTTGCCGGTGGTTCTGGTGGCGCTGGGGCTGGCCCTTCGCCTCGTCGGGCTGGCGGGGGCGGGACGGGTGCCGCTGCTGCCATGGTTCATGCTCCTGTTTCTGGCGCTCTCGGTCACCGGCAGCCTGTTCGACCCGCCGGCAGCCCTGCGCGCAGCGGTGGACTCCTCGGCGCGGGGCCTGCTCGTGCTGGCCATCGCCGCGCTGGGGATAAAGACGTCGCTGCGGGCCCTGGCGCGGGTCGGCGGCGGGCATCTGGGGGTGGTGGTGCTGGCCACGGTCGCACTGCTGCTTGCAGCGGTCGCCCTCGTGCTGGCCACGGCGCAATGACCGACGGCAGATCGCAGCCGATCGGGGGCTGCCTGCCCGGCATCGTCTCGGCAACGCATGACCGAGGCCGGCCCCGGGCCGCTGCGGCGGCCGTCGCGCCCGACCGAGGGTGCGACGACGCGCAGCTGGACAGCACCGACGCCGGCCCTTGTGAACTGCGCTCAGCACGGTAAGGTGACCGGACCGACGGAGGGGGCACGGCGGAATGAAGATGTCTTCGATCGACGTCGAGGCGTTCGCCCGGACAGCCCTGCTGTTCGCAGCAAAGCGCAACGCACTCGCCCCGGATGCCGTCGGGACGCTGACCGGCGACATCGTCCGGCATCTGGCCCGGGCGGCATCGGGCACGCCGCACTTCGAGTCGCCGGAGATCTGCGACGCCAGCCTGGCGGCCTTCTGCGAGGCGCTGATCCAGCCCGAACCCGCCGCGGCACTGCGATTCATCGAGGCACGTCGCGCCGAGGGGGTGACCCGCCAGGGCGTCTATCTGGGCTACATCGCCGCCGCGGCCCGGCAGCTTGGCAAGGCCTGGGACAGCAACCGGCTGTCCTTCGCCGAGGTCACCATCGGCACCGGGCATCTCTACGCGCTGATGCGCGCACTCCGGGCGGAGGCGCCGGCCGACAAGCGGCCCTTCGATATCCGCAGATGCGCGCTGTTCGCCACCGTGCCCGACGAGGACCACAGCATCGGCATCACCATTGCCGCCGATCTGTTCCGCGATGCTGGCTGGGAAATCGATCTGCAGATCGCCCTGGATCATGACGGCCTTGTCGAGCATGTCGAGCGGACCCGGCCGACGATCATCGGGCTTTCGCTCACCACCGAGCGGCGGCTCGGGGATCTCGTCCGGCTTGTGGTGGCCTTGCGCATCGTCACGCCACAGGTGCTGATCGGCGTCGCCCCGGGCGCCGCGCTGGACCCCGGGCAGGTCGCCGGGCTGGTCGATCTCGATCTGGTCTTCAGGGACGCGCCCGGCGCCTGCGCCGAACTCGAGCGCCTGATCCGGCTGCGCGGCTGACAGCCGGCCCGCCGGGACCGGTGGCCGCCGGTTCGTCAGCGGCGTGGCAAGGCACCCGTTATCGGCCCGAGGGAATGACGGGCGGGGCGTCCGGCAATCCCGGTCACCGGCTGAACTTCTTGTATTTCACCCGTTTCGGCTGCACCGACTCAGGGCCCAGCCGGCGGATCTTGTCTTCCTCATAGGCTTCGAAGTTGCCCTCGAACCATTCCACATGCGCGTCGCCCTCGAAGGCCAGGATATGGGTGCAGAGGCGGTCGAGGAAGAAGCGGTCGTGCGAGATGATGACCGCGCAGCCGGCGAAATCCTCCAGCGCGTCCTCGAGCGCGCGCAGGGTCTCGACGTCGAGGTCGTTGGTCGGCTCGTCGAGCAGCAGCACATTGCCGCCCGAGCGCAGGAGCTTTGCCAGATGCACCCGGTTGCGCTCGCCGCCCGACAGCAGCCCCACCTTCTTCTGCTGGTCCCCGCCCTTGAAGTTGAAGGCGCCCACATAGGCGCGCGAGTTCATCTCGGCATCGCCCAGGGTGATCACGTCGAGCCCGTCCGAGATCTCCTCCCACACCGTCTTGGCACCGTCGAGGCTGTCGCGCGACTGGTCCACATAGGCCAGCTTCACCGTGTCGCCGAAATGGATGGCGCCGGCGTCGGGCTGCTCCTGTCCGGTCAGCATGCGGAACAGTGTGGATTTGCCGGCGCCGTTCGGGCCGATCACCCCGACGATGCCGCCCGGCGGCAGCGCGAAGGACAGCTCCTCGATCAGCAGCGTGTTGCCGTAGCCCTTGCGCAACCCCTCGACCTCGATCACCCGGCTGCCCAGACGCGGGCCGTTGGGGATGATGATCTGGGCGCGGCCGACCTTCTCGCGCTCGGTGTGGCTGGCGAGTTCCTCATAGGCCTGGATGCGGGCCTTGGATTTCGCTTGCCGCGCCTTGGCGCCGGCGCGGATCCATTCCAGTTCCTTTTCCAGCGTCTTCTGGCGCGCCTTGTCCTCGCGCGCCTCCTGCGCCAGACGTTTCGCCTTCTGCTCCAGCCAGCTGGAATAATTCCCCTCGTAGGGAATGCCGCGGCCGCGGTCGAGTTCCAGGATCCAGCCGGTAATGTCGTCGAGGAAATAGCGGTCGTGGGTGACGATCAGGATGGTGCCCTTGTAGGCGATCAGATGGCTTTGCAGCCAGGCGATGGTCTCGGCGTCGAGGTGGTTGGTGGGCTCGTCCAGCAGCAGCATGTCGGGGGCTTCGAGCAGCAGCCGGCACAGCGCCACGCGACGCTTCTCGCCGCCCGAGAGCGTGGTGACATCGGCCTCGTCCGGCGGGCAGCGCAGCGCCTCCAGCGCCACGTCGATCTGGCTGTCGAGGTCCCAGAGGTTCTCGGCGTCGATCTCGTCCTGCAGCGCGGCCATCTCCTCGGCGGTCTCGTCGGAGTAGTTCATGGCGAGTTCGTTGTAACGATCGAGCTTGGCCTGCTTTTCCGCCACCCCCAGCATGACGTTGCCGCGCACGTCGAGGCCGGGGTCCAGTTCAGGTTCCTGCGGCAGGTAGCCGACGCGGGCGCCCTTGGCCGCCCAGGCCTCGCCGGTGAAATCCTTGTCGATGCCGGCCATGATGCGCATCAGCGTGGATTTCCCCGCGCCGTTGACGCCGACGACGCCGATCTTCACCCCGGGCAGGAAGGACAGGCGGATGTTCTCGAAGCATTTCTTGCC
>SLBI01000343.1 GCA_007126375.1 Paracoccaceae bacterium | reverse complement strand
CTGGCTATGCCGGTGGACGGGCGGGTGATCCGCGAATTCGCGCCGGGTCGCAGCGACGGGGTCACCTTTTCCGCCGATGCCGGCAGCCCGGTGCGTGCCGCCGCCGACGGCACGGTCGCCAACATCACCCGCGACACCAGCCAGAACCAGTTCGTGATCCTGCGCCACGACGGCAATCTGCTGACCGTCTATGCCAATATCGACGACATCGCGGTGGAGCGTGGGCAACAGGTCCGTCGCGGCCAGCAGATCGGTGCGGTCCAGAGCGGCGAATCGGCGAGCCTGATCTTCCAGGTGCGCGAAGGCATCGACAGCGTCGACCCGATGCCCTTCCTGCGCTAAGCGTCACTCGCCCGGCCGCAGCGGATGCGGCACCGGATCCTTGGCACGCCAGAGATGGCGGCGGAACACCTCGGCGTAGGAACGGTAGACATAGCCGCCGTTGCGCGCCACGTAACGGGCACGCTGCGCGGCATAGGCGGCGGGCAGCCGGTACCAAGGCAGCCGGGGGTGCATGTGGTGGACCACATGCAGGTTGTTGTGGAGAAACAGCAGCGCCAGCGGTCCGCGATCCTCGATGATCGCGGTGCGGGCGCCGGCGCGCTCATGCGCCTGGTGTTCGAGGAAGGTGCGGATCTTCAGCAGCGACAGGCCGAGGTAGCAGGAGATCGGCCAGGCCCAGAGCGGCATCTGCCCGACGCCGGCGAGCCACAGCGCCACCAGCCCCACCGCCGGCAGATGCCAGGCCCAGGCCGCCGCAACCTGTCGGTCGCCCGCGCGCAGTGCCGCGATCTCGCCCCGAAGGAAGGCCACCAGCGAGATCGCCGGCCCCAGCGCCATCCGCCCGGCGAGCGTATTATTGACCCGCAGCAGCGCCTGCACCGGCCGCGACAGGTGCGCCCAGACCGCGGGATCGAGATAGTTGGACTCCGGGTCGTCATAGGGGTCGGTCAGATGCGGGCTGCGATGATGCGCAAGGTGCTGGTCGCGGAACCGGCCGTAGGGGATGAAGAGCCCCAGCGCCGGAAACACCGCGGCCGCGTTCAGGCCCGGATGGCGGAAGGGATGGCCGTGCAGCGCCTCGTGCTGCAGCGAGGAGTGCTGCGCCACGGCCAGTGCCGCGAGGGCGATCCCGAACGGCAGCCACGCCCCGGCGGCCAGCGTGGTCGCCAACGCCCAGAGCGCATAGGTCGCGGCCAGCAGCGCCAGCGTCGGCCATTCGACCTCGGGCCGCGCGCGCACGCTCATCGCCGTCCCCAGTGGATGCGCGCCCAGAGCCTCTCGTAGAACACATAGAACAGGAAGCCGAGGCCTGTGTTCAGCGCCGCCAGCGTGCCGCCGATCGCAATCGAGCCCGTCACCGCAAGGCCGACAAGCACCATCATCCCGAAGCCGAGAAGCTGCCAGCCCACCGCCTTCGCAAGGGTCCGCGCCCGCGTTTCCATACGTCCTCCGATGCTGAATGCCCCCGGAGGATAGCAAAGGCGCCGCATGTCGGGTATTATGCAAACGCACCGCATAAATCCGACGATGTTGAACAAGAATAACAATGTTTCATATATCAGACAAACGTGACCGTGCGGCCCTGTTCCGCAGTCGCCTGCAACAGGCGCTGCAGGACAGCGCGATCAGCCGGAGCGCGCTTGCCCGCGCCGCCGGCGTGGATCGCTCCACCATATCGCAGCTGCTGTCGGAAACCGGCGCACGTCTGCCCAACGCGCAACTGGTCGCGGCCTGCGCAAGCGCGCTGGGGGTCAGCGCCGACTGGTTGCTGGGCCTGACCGAACGCCCCGAGCGACTGGCCGAACTGATGGCACAGTCGATGACGGTGACCGAGGCGCCGCGGGCGCTGGTGGACGAACAGATCTTTGCCTGGCACCGCGAAGCCGTCGGCTACAAGATCCGGCATGTCCCGGCCACCCTGCCCGACATGCTGAAGACCCGCGCGGTGCTGGAGTGGGAATATGCCGCCACCATAACCCGCACGGCCGAACAGGCGATCGGCGCCTCCGAGGACCGGCTCAGCTGGATGCGGGCCTCGCGATCGGACTACGAGATCGCCATTCCGCAGCACGAGATCATGAGCCTCGCCCGCGGCAGCGGCTATTTCGAGGGCCTCGCAGCCGAGACACGGCGCGACCAGCTTGCCCATCTCGCGACGCTGTCCGGGCAGCTCTATCCCTCGATGCGCATCTACCTGTTCGAGGCACGGCGGGTCTACTCGTCGCCGCTGACGGTGTTCGGACCGCTGCTGGCCGTGCTCTACCTCGGTCGCTACTACCTCGCGTTTCGTGATTCGAGCCGGGTGGCGAACTTCGCCGAGCATTTCGACTGGCTGGTGCGCGAAGCCCAGACCGGCGCGCGCGAGGCGCCGGCGCTTTTCGACCGCCTGGCCGGCGAAGTCTGACGGCCGCCCCGCAGTCCGGCCGCGGCAGCGGCGCGGAGTGGGTGGGCGTGCATGCCGCTGCCGCGGCCGGACTGCGGGGCGGCCGTCAGAAAGGCATCGGATGCGCTCGCCAGGCGAGATCGATCGCCTGCAGCACATCCGGCGTGAGGCGCAACTCGGCCGCACCCAGCGCGTGCTGCAGTTGCTCGGTGCTGGTGGCGCCAAGGATCGGGATCGTCACGAAGGGCCGGGTCCGCTGCCAGGCCAGCGCCATCTGCACCGGATCGAGCCCCGCCTCCTTGGCGATGCCGAGATGGACGGCGATCGCCTCCCAGACCCGGGGCGCGACCCGCCCCCCCAGATCGGGGTTGAGCGACCGGCGCGTACCCTCGGGGATGACGTCGCCGGCGTATTTGCCGGTCAGAAGCCCCCCGGCAAGTGGCGAATAGGCCAGCAGCGGCAGATCCTCGTTGACGCTGAGTTCGGCCAGATCGGTATCGAAAAACCGGCAGAGCAGCGAATACTCGTTCTGGATCGCCTGCATCCGCGGCCCGTGACCTGCCTCGGCCAGCCGCAACCACTGCGCCGTGCCCCAGGCAGTCTCGTTCGAAAGGCCGACATGGCGCAGCTTGCCGGATTCCACCAGCGCCTGCGCCGCCTCGAGCATCTCCTGCATGTGGCTCAGCGTGGCGGCGCGGTCCTGCCTCGAGGGATCGTAGCTCCAGTGCTGGCGGAAGTGATACGAGCCGCGGTTCGGCCAATGCAGTTGATAGAGGTCGATCGTCTCCACCTGCAGCCGGCGCAGCGAGGCATCGACCGCCATGCGCAGCAGATCGGGCGTCATCGGCGCGCCATCGCGCACCGCGCGCTGGCCCTCGCCGGTGATCTTCGTCGCCAGAACCACCCGCCCGCGCATCCCGCGCGCGCGCAGCCAGTTGCCGATGATCTCCTCGCTGCGCCCCACCGTCTCGGCCCGGATCGGGTTGGTGGGATACATCTCGGCGGTGTCGATGAAATTCACCCCGTGCGCGAACGCGAGATCGAGCTGGGCGTGGGCCTCGCGCTCGGTGTTCTGGCTGCCCCAGGGCATGCTGCCGAGGCAGAACTCCGAGACCGTCAGCCCGCTGCGGCCGAGGGGGATCTGTCGCATCCGTCGTCCTTCCGGTTGCCTCGGCGCGGACCGTCTGCCGCCGCCTGCGCATTCGGCGCTGCCTAGCAGCCGTGCGGTCAGCCTGCAATCGCCACACCGCGGGGCGGCGGCAAACCGGCATGCCGATTGCCTGTTCCGCACCGTCCTGCGGGCCGCTATCGTCCGGCCTGACGGGCGCAGGACGAGACGGAGCGGAAACGGCATGACGGAAACCTTCATCGGGGTGATCGGCGGCTCGGGGGTCTATGAGATGGACGGGCTGGAAGGCGCGGACTGGACGGCGGTGCCGACCCCGTGGGGCGCCCCGTCGGACCAGTTGCTGGTGGGACGGCTGGAGGGCGTGCGCATCGCCTTTCTGCCGCGGCATGGGCGCGGCCATGTGCACAAGCCCACCACCGTGCCCTATCGTGCAAACATCGACGCGCTGAAACGGCTGGGGGTGAGCGACGTGATCGCCGTCTCGGCCTGCGGCAGCTTCCGCGAGGAGATGGCACCGGGCGATTTCGTGCTGGTGGACCAGTTCATAGACCGCACCATCCACCGCGAAAAGAGCTTCTTCGGGCCGGGCTGCGTGGCCCATGTCAGCCTTGCGCACCCCACCTGCCCGCGGCTGGCGGATGCGGTGGAGGCGGCGGCAAGGGCAGAGAGCATCCCGGTGCATCGCGGCGGCACCTATCTGGCGATGGAGGGGCCGCAGTTCTCGACAATGGCCGAATCGCGGATGTACCGCGAGGTCTGGGGCTGCGACGTCATCGGCATGACCAACATGCCCGAGGCCGCGCTCGCCCGCGAGGCCGAGCTGTGCTACTGCCCCGTCGCCATGGTCACCGACTACGACAGCTGGCACCCCGACCACGGCGCGGTGGACATCACCGCCATCATCGCCACGCTCACCGGCAACGCCGACAAGGCCCGCGCCCTGATCCGCCGCCTGCCCGGACTGCTGGGGCCCGACCGCGCGCCCTGCCCGCACGGCTGCGACCGCGCCCTCGATCATGCCATCCTCACCGCGCCCGACCGCCGCGACCCGGCGCTGCTGGCGAAACTCGACGCCGTTGCGGGGAGGGTTCTGGCATGAGCCGGCAGGTCCGCGACTACATCCGCACCATCGTGGATTTTCCCAAGGAGGGGATCCTCTTTCGCGACGTCACCACATTGTTCGCCGACCCGCGCGGGTTCCGCATGGCGGTGGACCAGTTGCTGCACCCCTGGGCCGGACAGCGCATCGATCAGGTGGCGGGGCTCGAGGCGCGCGGCTTCATCCTCGGCGGCGCGGTGGCGCACCAGCTCGGCACCGGATTCGTGCCGATCCGCAAGAAGGGGAAACTCCCCGGCGCCACCATCGCACAGGAATACACGCTGGAATACGGCGAGGCGGTGATGGAGATGCACGACGACGCCCTCAGCCCCGGCCAGCGCGTGCTGCTGGTCGACGACCTCCTCGCCACCGGCGGCACCGCCGAGGCCGGCATCCGGCTGATCGAGCGGCTGGGCGGCGAGGTGGTGGGCTGCGCCTTCGTCATCGACCTGCCGGACCTCGGAGGGCGGCGGCGGCTGGAGCTGATGGGCATGGAGGTGCATTGCCTCTGCAGCTTCGAGGGCCACTGAGCCGAGCGCACGGAGGAGCCACCTCGGGGGGCATCGAGCCCCCGCTCG
>SLBI01000328.1 GCA_007126375.1 Paracoccaceae bacterium | reverse complement strand
TTCGCGGATGGCGCCGCCAGGGCTGTCCATGCACAGCACGACGCCGTCATAGCTCCACCCGATCGGCTCCAGCGCTGCGGCGTCGCCGGGTTCGATCATGCCCCGGAACTCATAGTCGCAGCCGGGCTCCGCGGAGGCGGACAGCGTGCCGGCCGCCGCGCTCTGCAGCGAAAAGAGGCATGCCAGAAGGGCGCCGGCGAAAGCCCAGCGGCCCCGATCCCGCCCCGGACGGCGGCGCGCAGCGCCGGCGCCGTCATTCCTGCCTTGACCGGTCATGTACCGGCGCGTTGCGCCAGCCCCCGAAACGTTCATTCGATCTCCACCGCTGCAAAATGATACAGCACGTCCGAGCCGGACACCGCCGGAAGCCTGCCGCTGAATTCGCCTGCCTGGAACCGCTCGTAGAGCCTCTGCAGCAGGGCCAGCGTTGCGTCGGCGTCCGCGCCGCCCGGCTGGCCGCAGAAAAAGCCGATCTGGTGGGTGCCGCGCTCGTCCTCCTCTGTGACGACCAGCCCGTAGCGCGTTCCCGGCGAAATCTCGAACCGCACCTGGCCGCTGGCGAGCCCCTGCACCGTGAAGAATTCCTCCGGGATCCTGGTCAGCCGCCGTGAAGGAGACAGCGCGAGGAAATTCGGCGCGCAATCGGGCGGCACATCGGCGAACAGCGCGATCTCGTCACCATCGCTCACATGTCCCGGATAGGCCGCGAGCAGCGTTTCGTCGGGCCGTTCGAGTGCACCGCTGCCGTCGCCGCGGCGGAAATAGAACTCCGTCTGCATCTGCGACAGTTGCTGCGGGCGCTGGCGGTCGCCGGTCTCGTCCATGACATCGCGGGTCACCCGCTTCATCAGCACCGAGATCTCGACATCGGGCGTCGCAATATGGCGGGCCAGCGCCCGGGCATATGGCGAGTTGCCAAAGCCGCCGTCATAGGCCACTTCGCCCGGCAGGGTGGCATAGCTGATCAGCATTTCGCCCGGCGCCTGAACCACCGCCAGCCCGTTCACCATCGCCCGGGCGCCACGCTCCCCGGACTGCGCCCCGGCCGCGAGGCGATCAGTCAGCGGGTTGTCGCGACAGGCGTCGAGGAAGACGAGGGCCGTCGGTGCCGGCTGCAGGATGTCGAGCACGTGGTCGAGCGGGATGGTCTCGCGCCGCAGCGCGCGGCTGTTGCGCAGGACCGTATCGACCGGAAGCAGGAAATTGCCGCCGTCGTGCTGCAGACCGTGACCGGCAAAATAGACTGCCACCACGGCGTGATCCACCACGCGCGCCTCCAGAAGGTCGAGCGCCGTGTCCATCCCGTCGAGATCGAGGTCGGTCATCACCACCACGTCGAAGCCGACAGCGGCAAGTGCCTCTCCGATCGTCGCGGCATCGTTCAGCGCATTGGGCAACCGACCCGCCGTCGCATAATCGCTGTTGCCGATCACGAGGGCGAAACGGCTTTGCGGGTCCGGGTCGGCCGCGTCGACCGGCAGGGTGCACGCCAGAAGGAACGCGATCGCGCCGACGCGGCAAAGGACCCGCCGCAGGCCGTCGCGCGCCCGGATCATGGGATTTCCTGTTTTCACGCCGTCACCGAATTCGCCAGCTCCCTGCACGCACCAGAGCAGGTTGGGCAAACCAGGGCCAACCCGCAAGATCAAAGCGGGTCCGGCGCACTGTCTGTGGCCCCCCGGCCCGGAATGCCGGGCACGGCAAAGCCGCTCTTGCACAGGGGGCGGTGGCTTCCTCTGCACGCTTCACCCTGCACCTGGCCCCGCCCGACCGTTGCGGGGGACGGCACGCGCAAAGGGCCGGCGGGCTTCGACTGCAGACCCACGGGGGTCATGTCAGGCTCAACGGGTGCCGAGATCGTTCCAGACCGTCTGGCAGAGGATGCGGCCGCCCGCGATCTCGAAACGGTCGATGAAACGGCTGCCGTCCAAGCTGGTGCCGTCGCGAAACCGGCCCGTGAGTTGGCCCAGGGCATAGACCGTCCCGCTGTCGGGCGTTTCCCCCTCGATCACGTCGAAGCGCTCGAAATGCTTTCGTACCGCCTCGAAGCTGCGTTCGGAACTGTCCATCCAGGCACCGACCGAGCCATGGACGACTCCTCCCGGAAAGCTGGCGGTGAAACCGGCTGCGGCCATCTCGCCAAGAGCGGCGCGATCCCGTGCTTCGGATGCGCGCAAAAAGCGATGCACGAGGGCCGAAAGGGCCCGCGCCGGCGCCGTCTGCGGGTGGGTCAGGGCCCGGGTATCTTCGGTCGGCATGGCGGGTTCCGGATCAGGCCGGCGCCACGCGCTCGGCGGTGAGGACGAAGTTTGCGCCGGCAGGCAGCGCGGCAGGTGCAGGCAGATCGCCCAGCCAGAGTCGCGTCGCCCCCAACCCGGCGGGCTGCGCGGGCTGGCGCCACGGTCGCGGCGCGTCCCCTTCGGGCCAGGCGTAATGCTTGGGCAAAACCGCCTCCAGGTCGCAGCATAGGCTGCCGGCCGGGGCCTCGAGGCCCCGGCCGCCGGCTGCCATCACAAGCCGCTGCGCCAGCGGCGGCGGGCCGCCCGGCGGGCAGAGGAAGAGCGAACCCTCGGCATTCACCCCTGACGGCAGGCCGCCATAACCCCAGCGCGCCACCCAGCCGCGGCGGAAGGCGGTGAGGTCGGCGTTGAACCAGACGCGTTCGAGCGCCTCGGCGGCGTCGAGCCAGAGCAGATCGAACCATTCGAAGCCGGGATCGGGCAGAGTGCCCATGGTTTCGGCGACCCTCCAGTTCTCGTAACGGGCTATGCCGGGAATCGAATTGAAGAAGGGGTTGTCCTCCTCAACCAGGAAACGCGCATACCCGCCCGGTTCGAACGAGGGCAGGTCGCGGTATGTCAGCAGGATCAGGGCGGTTGCGGTCATCGGATCACACTCGGCAGGAAGGTCACGAGGCCGGGCACGAATGTGACGATCACTGCCGCGGCCAGAAGGATGAGAATGAAGGGCACCGCCGCCAACGCGATACGGTCGATATCCTGCCCGGTCACACGCTGCAGCACGAAGAGGTTGAAGCCGATCGGCGGGGTGATCAGCCCGATCTCGATCAGGATCACCAGAAAGACACCGAACCAGAGCATGTCCACGCCCGCCTGAGACACCACCGGAAACAGCACCGCGCTGGTGAGCACGATGATCGACAAGCCATCGATGAAGCAGCCCAGTGCAATGATCAGCAGGGCGACGATGGCGAGCAGCGCGTAATAGCCGAGGTTCATGTCGGTCACCCAGCCCATCACCGCCCGCGGGATGCCGGTGAAGGCCATGGCCACCTGGAGTGCTGCCGAGGCCGCGAGCACGAAGCCGATTGCCGCCGAGAACAGCACCGTCGCACGGATCGCGCCGCGAAACATGCCGAAAGAAGCCGAACCGTCCAGCACGGAGAGCACTGCCGCGCCGAGCACACCCAGCACGGCCGCTTCGGTCGGCGTGGCGAAGCCGGCGTAGATCGACCCCAGGACAATGACGATCAGCACCACGAAGGGGATGAGATTAAGTGCCGCCCGCATTCGCTGCCAGCCGGTGTAATGGTCGGGCTCTCCCCGAAGGCCGCGCAGCCGAAGGCCGGCATAGGCGCTGAACATCGCCATGATCATCAGCCCCGGAACGATTCCCGCAAGAAACAGCTTGCCGATCGAGACATCGGCAGCGAAACCGTAGAGGATCAGCGCCACCGAGGGCGGGATCAGGATGCCCAGTGTCCCCGACCCCGCGAGCGAGCCGATCGACAGCCCGTCGGGATAGCCGCGCCTTTGCAGTTGCGGATAGCAGAGCTTGCCGATGGTCGCGACCGTCGCGGTCGAGGACCCGGAGAGTGCCGAGAACAGTCCGCTGGCGAAGATGTTGACCTGCACCAGCCCGCCCGGCACCGGCGCGAGGAAGGGCACGAAGGATTCGAACATCCTCTCTGCCGTGCGGCTGCGGGTGAGGATCTCGCCCATGAACACGAAGAGCGGAAGCGCCGTCAGGCTCCAGGTCGACATCTGGGCATGGAAGGCGGTGGCGAGCACCGCGTTGACGTCGATGCTTGCGACAAGCGTGATACCGATGCCGGCCAGCAGCAGCAGGATTACGGCGATCGGGATGCCAAGGACGAGTCCCAGCATCAAGAGCACGACGAAGCCGAGGGCGATCAGGTCACGATCCATCGGATCCTGCCCTGTCACCACCCGGCGGCGGCGAAACGGACTCCGGGTGCCCGGCGCGGGGCGGCGTGGCAATGCGGCCGAGTGCGTGCAGAACCAGAGCGATCTCCAGCAGCGTCACGCCGACGGCGACAACGCCGATCGGAACCGCGCGCGGAATCGCCAACGTGCCCAGCGACATCGTCCCGGCCACGAAAGCAGTGTGCCAGACCCGCCACAGACCTACGGTCAGCAAGCCGACCGCGACCACCGAGAGCACCTCGGTCATGGTGGCGAGCAGCCAGCGTGGCCACGCCGGCAGACGCCTGACGAAGAAGAGAACCCGGATATGGTCGCCCGAGGCGACAGCCGCGGCGAAGCCGAGGGTGAAGGTTCCGGCCAGCAGGATGCTGGCCAGATCGTCTGCCGACGGCAGGTTGGAGCCGGCCAGCCGCATCCCGATGGCCGTCGCGACGATACCGGTGAGCCCGACCAGCGACAGCCCCGCGAGCAGCATCGACAGCGCCGCGATGGCCGACAGCGCAGTCTCGCGGAGACCTGTCACGCTGTGCATTCGGCGGCGCCGGGCTTGCGGGCGGTGAATACGGTCCAGGGCAGCCGCCAGACCTCGTTGCCGGGATCGAGCGCGCGCTCGCTTTCGGCGAAGGGGACGATCTCGACATCGACGAAGCCCAGCTCCTCCAGCTCGGCCTTGGTGTCGGCGATGTCGTGGGCGGCCATGTAGGGCTCGTTGTTGCGCACGCCATGACCGTGCAGGAAGAAGCGTTCGGCGATGTCGCGGCCCTTGAAGTCGAGATGCACCAGCCGCCCGCCCGGCGCCAGCAGGCGCCAGCTTTCGCGGTGCATCGCGTCCATCGCCCCACGGTCGAGCTCGTGCAGGACCATGGTGGAGGTGACGAGGTCGAAGCTTTCGCCGTCGAAGCCGGTAGCGAGGGCATCGCGCTGGCGGTAGGTGATGTTCTCGCTGCCGTGGTCGGCGGCCTCCTGTGCGGCGAGGCGCAGGCAGCCGGCAGAGAGGTCGATGCCCTCGATCCGCGCCGCGGGCCAGCGTTC
>SLBI01000107.1 GCA_007126375.1 Paracoccaceae bacterium | reverse complement strand
GGCATGAGCGGCCGCGGCGAATGCGTGCCCTACGCCCGCTATGGCGAGAGCCTCGAGAGCGTCGCCGAAGAGATCGCGGCACTGCCGGCGGTGCTGGACCGCGAGGCGCTTTACGGCTTCCTGTCGCCCGGGGCGGCACGCAACGCGGTCGACTGCGCGCTGTGGGATCTGGAGGCGAAGGAGGCCGGCTGCCGGGTGTGGGAGCTGGCGGGGCTGGCGCCGCCCGCGCCGGTGATCACCGCCTTCACCCTGTCGCTGGACAGCCCCGAGCGGATGCGCGCCGCGGCGGCCCGGCACGCGCACCGGCCGCTCCTCAAGATCAAGCTCGGCACGCCCGACGACATGGCCCGTCTGGAAGCGGTGCGCGCGGGCGCGCCCGAGGCCCGCATCATCGTCGATGCCAACGAGGGCTGGACGGCCGAGGTCTATGCCGATCTCGCCCCGCATCTGATCCGCCTCGGCGTGGCGATGGTGGAACAGCCGCTGCCGGCCGGGGCCGACGACATGCTGGCCGAGATCGCCCGCCCCCTGCCCGTCTGCGCAGACGAGAGCTGCCACGACCGCGCCAGCCTGCCGGCGCTGAAGGGCAAGTACGACATGGTCAACATCAAACTCGACAAGACCGGCGGGCTCACCGAGGCGCTGGCCCTGCGCGACGAGGCACGGGCGCAGGGATACGCCGTGATGGTCGGCTGCATGGTCGGCACGTCGCTCGCCATGGCGCCGGCGGTGCTGGTGGCGCAGGGGGCGGAGGTGGTGGACCTCGACGGCCCACTCCTTCTGGCCGAAGACCGCGACCCCCCGCTCCAGTACGACGCCCGGGGCGTGCACCCGCCCGAGCCCGCGCTCTGGGGCTGAGCGGCGGCAGAGATTGGCGCGCCGCCGGTTTGGCGGTAAGGCGCAGCATCCCGGGCGCCGGAGGGCGGCCCATCGGACGGGCCCTCAGAAGCGGCCCGCAGAACAACCAAGGAGCGCAGCATGAGCCGGATCGTCTATGTCAACGGGAGCTTCCTGCCGGAGGAAGAGGCGAAGGTCTCGGTGTTCGACCGGGGCTTTCTGTTCGCCGATGGCGTCTACGAGGTCACCACCGTGCTGGGCGGCAAGCTCATCGACTTCGACGGCCATGCCGCACGGCTGGAACGCTCGCTGGGCGAGCTGGAGATGGAAAGCCCGGTCAGCCGGGCCGAACTCCTCGACATCCACCGCGAACTCGTGGCGCGCAACGACCTCGCCGAGGGGCTGATCTATCTGCAGGTCACCCGGGGCGCCGCCGACCGCGACTTCGCCTTCCCCGAGGGCGCCATGCCGACGGTGGTGCTCTTCACCCAGGCGGTGCCGGTCATCGACCGGCCGAGCGCGCTCAATGGGATCAAGGTCATCTCCATCCCCGACCTGCGCTGGGGCCGGCGCGACATCAAAACGGTGCAGCTTCTCTACCCCTCGATGGGCAAGATGGCGGCCAAGAAGGCCGGCGCCGACGATGCCTGGATGGTCGAGGACGGTTTCGTGACCGAAGGCACCTCGAACAACGCGTGGATCGTAAAGGACGGCAAGCTGATCACCCGGCATCTGGGCACCGAGATCCTGCACGGCATCACCCGCGCCGCCGTGCTGCGGCTGGCCGAGGAAGCGCAGATGACGGTGGAGGAACGCCCCTTCACCCTGGCCGAGGCCAGGGCGGCCGACGAGGCCTTCGTCACCTCCGCCTCGGCCTTCGTAACCCCGGTGGTGGAGATCGACGGCCAGCCGCTGGGCGAGGGCAGGCCCGGCCCGCTGGCCCGCCGTTTGCGCGAGATCTACATCGACGACAGCCGCGCCAAGGCGATCTGACCGATACGACCGTTGGCAGCGTCCGGTTACGTCCTCTCAAGCGGATCGGAGCGGTCCGCCCATCCTCCGACCTTCCGCAGCGGGGCATTCGGCCGCGCTTCCAGGAAGGCCGGAGGAGCCGGGCCGATCAGGCCGCGGGCGCACGGAAGCCGGCTTCGGTGGCGCGGTAGGACTCAAGGGTGGCGAGGGCGTCCTCGCGGAACAGTTCGGCGTTCTGCGGCACCGCGGTGGTGTTTTCGAGGATCGCGACCGTCTTGCCCAGAAGCTGCACCTGCACCTGGCCCCGCTCGCCGTCGATCACATAGGACAGGTCGGACTGCGTGAGGATCGGGAAGGCGCTGCTGTCGGCGACGACCTCGAAGCGCTCGGTCTCCGGATCCAGATCGCGGATCACCACCGGCGCGGCTTCGGGATCGAACACCACCACGACGAATGTGTCGGTGCCTTCGCCGCCGACCAGCGTGTCGCCATCGTCGCCCACAAGCAGGTCATTGCCGAAGCCGCCGAACACGAGGTCGGGAAAGCCCAGCCGGTCCGGACCGTCCACGGCCAGCAGCTCGTCATTGCCGAGGTCGCCATGGAGCGTGTCGCTGCCCTGCAGCGAGACCAGCAGGTCGTCACCCGCGCCGCCTCTCATCAGGTCGTTGCCCGTGCCGCCCCAGATCTCGTCGCTGCCATCGCCCCCGAACAGCGCATTGTCGCCGCCCCGGCCGACCAGCACATCATCCCCCGCCATGCCGAAGATCGTGTCGTCGCCCGGCCCGCCGATCAGCAGGTTATTTCCCGATGTGCCGATGAGCCGCTGCGGTTCGGGCTCGGGATCCGGGTCGGGCTCCTCGGCGTCGTCGTCCCGGTCGAACAGGGCAAAGGCTGCCAGCCCCAGCCCGAGAAAGAGGAGGAGAAACAGCGGCGCCATCTTCGTGACCGTCCATATATGAATGTGTCACGAGCATTTGCGCCGCCGCATCGGCTGTCAAGAGAACGTTAACGCGCCCTCCGACGGCGTTAACGATCGGACCAGGCAGGCCGGGATTGTCGGTGCGCGCGTCAGTCCTTGCGCCCCACATTCTCGCGGAAGGAAACCTCGAAGGAGACGCGCTGTTCCGGCGTCGCCTCGCGCTGGTGCGCGGCCACCCAGTCGGCATAGGGCATGCCGTAGACGATCTCGCGCGAGGCCTCCTTGCCCAGCGACAGGCCACGCTCGGCGGCGGCCTCGTCGTACCAGCGGCTCAGGCAGTTGCGGCAGAAGCCGGCGAGATTCATCATGTCGATGTTCTGCACATCCGTTCGCGCGCGCAGATGCTCCACAAGCCGGCGGAAGGCCGCGGCCTCCAGCGCCTCGCGGGTGGCGTCGTTGATGCCGTGTTTGTCCATGCTCGGACCCTCCTTTGCCGGAAAGCTGGGCGGTCGGGGCAGCCAGGTCAAGCGCCGCAGCGGCCGTCATCGACAATTCACAGGCCGGGCGGTTGTCGGGAGCGGCGTTCCGGGCGATACAGTCGGGCACATCCCAAACGGAGACTTCGCGATGCGCCGCATGCGCTGCGTCAAGATCGTGGCCACCCTCGGCCCCGCCTCGGACGATTACCGGACCATCCGCGCCCTGGCCGAGACCGGCGCCGATGTGTTCCGGCTGAACATGAGCCACGGCACCCATGACGACATCGCCCGCCGACACCGGCTGGTGCGCGAGGTCGAGGCCGATCTCGGCCGGCCCATCGCCATCCTTGCCGATCTGCAGGGCCCGAAGCTGCGCGTGGGCCAGTTCGCCGCCGGCGCCGCCGATCTCGAAGAGGGCGAGCGCTTCCGGCTCGACCTCGACCCCGCTCTCGGCGAGGGCCACCGCGTCTGCCTCCCCCACCCCGAGATCTTCGCCGCGCTGAAACCCGGCGCGACGCTGCTCGTCAACGACGGCAAGATCCGGCTGCGGGTGGAGGACTGCGGCGCCGACTTCGCCGAGACGACGGTGGAGGTGGGCGGCACCATCTCCGACCGCAAGGGTGTGAACTTCCCCGATGTGCTGCTGCCGGTGGCAGCGCTGTCGGACAAGGACCGCGCCGATCTCGACTTCGTCTGCGGGCTCGGGGTGGAGTGGCTGGCGCTGTCCTTCGTGCAGCGGGCGGCGGATGTGGACGAAGCGCGCGCGCTGGCCGCCGGCCGGGCGCTGATCCTCGCCAAGATCGAGAAACCCTCGGCGCTCACCGAGTTCGACGCCATCCTCGCGGCTTCCGACGGGATCATGGTGGCGCGCGGCGATCTGGGCGTGGAGATGCCGGTGCAGTCGGTGCCGCCGATCCAGAAACAGCTGGTGCGCAAGGCACGGTCCGCCGCCAAGCCGGTCATCGTGGCCACGCAGATGCTGGAGAGCATGATCCAGAGCCCGATGCCCACCCGCGCCGAGGTCTCCGACGTGGCGGCGGCGATCTACGAGGGGACGGACGCGGTGATGCTCTCGGCCGAATCGGCGGCCGGCAACTACCCCATTGAGGCGGTGGCGATGATGAACAAGGTCGCCATCGAAGTGGAAAGCGACCCGACCTTCCGCGACATCATCGTCGCCTCGCGCCTGATCGAGCGGCGCTCCACCGCCGACGGGATCGTCGCGGCGGCGCGCCAGATCGCCGAAGCCACCGACATCAAGGCGATCTGCTGCTTCACCGAATCGGGCACCACTGCCGCGCTGGTGGCGCGCGAGCGCCCCGCGGTGCCGATCTTGGCGCTGACCTCGGTGCCGGCAACGGCCCGGCGGCTGTGCCTGATCTGGGGCACGCACAACGTCATCACCGACGGGCCGGTGCGGCAATTCAAGGAGGCAGTGCTCAATGCGGTGCGCGCGGTGCGCGCCGACGGGTTTGCCCAGCCGCAGGACCAGATCGTGGTTACGGCCGGCCTGCCCTTCAATGTGCCGGGCACAACCAACATTCTGCGCGTCGCGCCTTGCGAAGAGCGCTTGATTTTTCGCAGCGATCCGGAGTAACCTTAACGCTGGTGGGGGCTGCTTGATGGAGGCGGCCCGTGGTTGCGGATTATTTTCTCATCGTCGGCGTGGCGGTCGGGATCATTGCCCTGCCGTCCCTTCTCAATGCGCTCACCGAATCGCGCAAGCCCAGCGCGGCACTTGCCATGGCGGCGATGTCGCTGTCCTGCATAGCGCTCGCCAACGCCCTGCATCCGGTCGGCTACAAGTTCACGCAGGTGCCCGGAGTGTTCGCCCGCGTGTTCGGGCAGTTCGTGTTCTGACAGCGCAGCGCAGGCACCCTTGAAGTCCCGACGCGGGGGCGCTAGACGCAGCCCCTGCACCGCGCGGCCGGCCAATGCGGCATGCCGAGTCGCGCGCTCATCTCTGAAGGGAGACCGAAATGCCCAAGATGAAGACCAAGTCGAGCGCCAAGAAGCGCTTCAAGGTGACGGCGACCGGCAAGGTGCTGGCCCAGCAGGC
>SLBI01000104.1 GCA_007126375.1 Paracoccaceae bacterium | reverse complement strand
CGCACCGGCACCGCGATCTCGGCCGCCGCGGTGGGGGTCGGCGCGCGGCGGTCGGCGGCGTAGTCGATCAGCGTGGTGTCGGTCTCGTGCCCCACCGCCGAGATCAGCGGGATGGCGCTGTCGGCCGCGGCGCGGACCACGATTTCCTCGTTGAAGCCCCACAGATCCTCGACCGAGCCGCCACCGCGGGCGACGATCAGCACGTCGGGGCGGGGGATCGGGCCATCCGGGGGCAGCGCGTTGAAGCCGCGGATCGCCGCGGCGATCTCGGCGGCGCAGCCGGCGCCCTGCACCGCCACCGGCCAGAGCAGCACGCGGCGGGGGAAACGATCGGCGAGCCGGTGCAGAATGTCGCGGATCACCGCACCCGAGGGCGAGGTGACCACGCCGATAAGCGCCGGCAGATAGGGCAGCGGGCGCTTGCGTTCGGCGTCGAACAACCCCTCGGCCGTCAGCGCCTGGCGGCGCTTTTCCAGCATCGCCATCAGCGCGCCGATGCCGGCGGGCGCCATCTCCTCGATCACCATCTGATAGCGCGACTGCCCGGCGAAGGTCGTCAGCCGGCCGGTGGCGATCACCTCCATCCCTTCCTCGGGCGGGGTGTCGAGGCGGCCGGCGGTGCCTTTCCAGATCACCGCGGCGAGCACCGACCGGTCGTCCTTGAGGTCGAGATAGACATGGCCAGAGCGCGGGCGGGAGACCCGGCCAACCTCTCCGCGCACCCGGACGCGGCCGAACTCGCCTTCGATCACCCGTTTCACCGCGCCCGAGATCTCGGAGACGGTGAATTCCGGGGCGTTGCCGCCCTCGGTCTGCTCGAAGAGTTCCATGCCTGCCGCCCATCTTGTGCGCCCCGGGGCGGCAGCCTAGAACGCCGGCAGGCGAAGGGGAAGCGCATGAACATCCTGGTGCTGGGCGGCGGCGGGCGCGAGCATGCGCTGGCCTGGGCGATCAAGCAGAACCCGAAATGCGACCGGCTGGTTGTGGCGCCGGGCAACGCCGGCATTCCCGACATCGGCGAGACTGCGGCGTTCGACATCTGCGATCCGGCCGCCGTGACCGCCTTTGCCGCCGAGGAGGCGATCGACTTCGTGGTCGTCGGGCCCGAGGCGCCTCTGGTCGCGGGCGTGGGCGATGCGCTGGCCGAGGCCGGCATTCTCGTCTTCGGCCCCTCGGCGGCGGCGGCCCGGCTGGAGGCGTCCAAGGCCTTCACCAAGGAGGTCTGCGACGCCGCCGGCGTGCCCACCGCGGCCTGGGCCCGGTTCGACAACGCCGCCGATGCGCGCAGCCACATCGCCGACATCGGCCTGCCGCTGGTGATCAAGGCGGACGGGTTGGCGGCCGGCAAGGGGGTGATCATCCCCGAGACGCTCGACATCGCGCTCGACACGGCCAAGGGCATGTTCGGTGGCGACTTCGGTGCGGCCGGCTCGACCGTGGTGATCGAGGAGTTCATGCCGGGCGAGGAAGCCTCGTTCTTCGTGCTGTGCGACGGCGAGACCGCGCTGCCCCTCGGTACGGCGCAGGATCACAAGCGTGCATATGACGAGGATCGCGGTCCGAATACCGGAGGAATGGGGGCTTTCTCGCCCTCGCCCCTGATGACGCCGGCCCTGGAGGCGCAGGTGATGGCCGAGATCGTCCGCCCGACGCTGGCAGAGATGGCGCGTCGGGGTACCCCCTATCGCGGCCTGCTCTATGCCGGGTTGATGATCCACGAGGGGCGGGCGCGGCTGGTCGAATACAACGTGCGCTTCGGCGATCCCGAGGCGCAGGTGCTGATGATGCGGCTGGGCGGGCAGGTGCTGGACCTGCTGCTGGCCTGTGCCGAGGGGCGGCTGTCGGAGATGTCGGTGCACTGGGCCGGAGACCACGCGCTGACGGTGGTGATGGCGGCGCGCGGCTATCCGGGGGGGCATGCGCGGGGCGAGCCGATCCGCGGTCTCGACCGGCTGCCGGACGACAGCTGGAACATGGTGTTCCATGCCGGCACCCGCATGGCGGACGGTCAGCTCGTCTCGGCCGGCGGGCGGGTGCTGAACGTCACCGCCCGCGGCGGAACGCTGGCCGAGGCACGGGCGCGCGCCTACGCCATGGTCGACGCGATCGACTGGCCTGGCGGGTTCTGCCGCCGCGACATTGGCGGGCGGGCGCTCACAGGCTGAGGCGGCGCCCCTTCGGACGATGCGCGGCCTCCCGGGCCCGGGCGCCGTCAGTGGCGGCAGGCGAGGGCGCGGGCAAAAGCCTCGGGCGTGGCAGGAAGTCCGAGCGGTCGGCTATCGAGGCTTGCGCCCGCGAAAGCTGCCGCAACGATCTCGCGGAACCCCGCATCCGCCAGGATCATCTCGGGCGGCCCTTCGGCCGTGCAGTGGCGCAGCCCGCCGTGGATGACCGCTTCGCCGATGCGGTGGTTGGTGACACCGTCGAGGCTGGCGATCCGTTCCGTGCGCGCGGTGCCGTCCGGACTAGGCAGATAACGCCAGACCTGCAGGGTGCGGGCCAGATGCGGGCGATCCACCCAGGCGATCTCGATCCGTCCGTCGCCGGTCAGATCGGCCGCGCCGACCGGGGCGAGCCAGCGGTGGCGCGTGCCGATGCGGCCGAATTCCGCAACCGTCGTGACCGCGCCGTCGCGCAGCGCCCAGACCCGGATTTGCGCGCCGAGCCGGGCGTGGCTTTCAACCGTCAGCACCTCTGGCGCGCCGTCGCCGTCGAGATCCACCAACCGTGGGGCGAGATCCTCGAACACCAGCGGCGGCGACAGGGTGACGGCGAGTCGGCGGCCGTCCGAGAGGGCGAGCCGCAGAGTCTCGTATTCGCCGCCGCCGCCGAGCACGTCATGGCCGTAGCGCGAGACCGGATCGGCGTAGCCGGCTGCCACGATCCGGGGCGAATCGGCCGCTGCCGGCCCTGCCAGGGTCAGGATGGCGACGGCGGCCAGCCCGGCCGATGAGCGGGCCGGGCGCATCGGCCTCAGATCTGCTTTTCGGGCATCTGCACGACCAGGCCGTCGAGCGCGTCGCTCACCTTGAGCTGGCAGGTCAGGCGCGAGCGCGCCGGATCGGGCTGATAGGCGAAATCGAGCATGTCCTCTTCCATCGCCTCCTTGTGGGGAAGTTTGTCCACCCATTCGGGGGCGACATACACGTGACAGGTGGAGCAGGCGCAGGCGCCGCCACAATCGGCCTCGATGCCGGGGATGCCGTTGTCGCGGGCGCCCTCCATCACGGTGAGGCCCGTCGGCACCTCCACCACATGTTCCGTGCCGCCCCATTCGACATAGGTGATCTTCGCCATCGCGGTCGTTTCCCCTGCAGCCAAGCGCCGTTGCGGGCGACATAGGCCAGCGGATGGGAAATGGCCAGAGGGGGGCGCCGGGCGGCAGCGGGGCTTGCGCCCCGGCGCTTGTGTTCTATTCATGTTCTCATGGTTGCATCGCTTGCCCCCCATCCCTCGCTGCCACCCGGGTCATGGCCGCGGCCGCCGGCCTGCCTGCCGGCCGGCCTGCTGGATCTGCCACCGCCGGGCGCGCGTGTGCGGGTGGCCGGGCTGGTGCTGTGCCGGCAGCGGCCGGGCACCGCCAAGGGAGTGATCTTCGTCACGCTGGAGGACGAGACCGGCCCCTGCAACGTGGTGGTCTGGGCGAAGGTCTACGAGCGTTTCCGCCGCGCGGTGATCGCCGGGCGGCTGCTGCGCGTGACCGGTCGGCTGCAGCGGCAGGCTGGCGTCGTGCATGTGGTGGCCGAGGAGATCGAGGACATCTCGCTGCTGCTCGACCGCCTGCTGGTGCCCGGTTTTTCCGCCGACGGCACCCGCGCCGCCGACCAGCCCTGAGCGCGCGCGGCTTTCGCCGCTTGCGGCGCGAGGCTATGCTGAAGGCCTTGGTGCAGGTGCAGGATGCGGCGGCAGGCGATCCGATGAGCGTGAGTCCCGGTCGTTCCGCTGTCCTTGCCGCGGCGCTGCTGGCCGGCTGCGGGTCGCAGTTGCCGACGCCCGGCACCACGCCCGGCACTGCATCCGATCTCGCGGACGGCGTGATCCGGGCCACCGCGCTGCCGCCCGGCGGGCCGCAGGACGCCGCGCCGGACAGTTGCTGGAGCCGCGACGAGACCCCGGCGCGGATCGAGACGGTGACCGAGCAGATCCTCGTCGCCCCGGCGGTGCTCGATGCCAGCGGCGCCTTGCTGCGTCCGGCGCGCTACCGTACCGAAACGCGCCAGCGCATCCTGCGCGAGCGCGAGTCGCTGTGGTTCCGCACCCCCTGCCCGGAGGCGTTGACGCCCGAGTTCGTGGCCAGCCTGCAGCGGGCCCTGGCGGCGCGCGGGCTGCATCGCGGACCGGTCACCGGCAGGATGGATGCCGACACGCGCGCAGCGGTGCGCGCCTGGCAGCGCCCGCGCGGGCTCGACAGTGCGGTGCTGTCGCTGGCGGCGGCCCGCGCGCTTGGCCTGGTCGCTTTCGATTTCGTCGGCGGCGATGGCTGAGCGCCCGTCCGGAGATGCCGATTTTCCCCCTCGCCACCCCCTGCGGCCTTTGCTAAGAGAGCGCCGTTTTCCGCGGCCGGCTGCGGTCGGGGCGACGTGTCGCGGGTGTGGCGGAACTGGCAGACGCACCAGATTTAGGTTCTGGCGCCGCGAGGCGTGGGGGTTCAAGTCCCTCCACCCGCACCAGAGGCCCGAACGATTGGGATGAAGAGGACGGACGCATGCAGGTCACCGAGACCCTGAAGGACGGGCTTCGCCGCGGCTACACCATCACGGTGACGGCCGGCGAACTGGACGCCAAGGTGGACGAGAAGCTGAAGGAGGCGCAGCCCGACATCGAGATGAAGGGCTTCCGCAAGGGCAAGGTGCCCTTCAAGGTTCTCAAGCAGCAGTTCGGCAAGCGCCTGCTGGGCGATGCCATGCAGGAGTCCATCGACGGCGCGATGCGCACGCATTTCGAGCAGACCGGCGACCGACCCGCGCTGCAGCCCGAAGTGAAGATGACGAACGAGGACTGGAAGGAGGGCGACGACGTCTCCGTCTCGCTGGCCTATGAGGCACTTCCCGAAGTGCCCGAGGTCGATCTCTCCGCCATCACGCTGGAGCGCATGGTCGTCAAGGCCGACGAGGCCGCCATTGACGAGGCGCTGGGCAAGCTCGCCGAGAGCGCACAGGACTTCGCCGACCGCGAGGAGGGCGCCGCAGCGCAATCCGGCGATCAGGTGGTGTTCGATTTCGAGGGCTCGATTGACGGCGAGCTGTTCGAGGGCGGTGCGGCGGAGGATTATCCGCTGGTGCTGGGTTCCAATTCGTTCATCCCCGGCTTCGAGGAACAGCTCGAAGGGGTGAAGGCCGGCGAGGAGAAGATCGTCACCGTCACCTTCCCCGAGGATTACGGCGCCAAGCATCTGGCTGGAAAGGAGGCGAGCTTTTCCTGCAGGATCAAGGCGGTGAAGGCGCCGGCGCCGGTTGCGGTGGATGACGCCCTCGCGCAGCGTTTCGGCGCCGAGGACCTTGCCGCGCTGCGCACGCAGATCGCCGAACGGCTTGAGACGGAATACAGCCAGGCTGCGCGGATGGTGCTGAAGCGCAACCTTCTGGATGCGCTCGACGGGCTGGTGAGCTTCGACCTGCCGCCGTCGATGGCCGAAGCCGAGGCGAAGCAGATTGCCCATCAACTGTGGCACGAGGAGCATCCGGAAGTCGAGGGACACGACCACGAAGCGATCGAGCCGACCGAGGAACATCGCCGGCTGGCAGAGCGGCGGGTGCGGCTTGGCCTGCTTCTGGCCGACATCGGAAACCGTGCCGGTGTCGAGGTTTCGGATGCCGAATTCTCCCAGGCGGTGATGGCCCAGGCGCGCCAGTATCCCGGCAACGAGCGGGCCTTTTTCGATTTCGTGCGCGGCAACGCCGGTGTGCAACAGCAGATCCGCGCCCCGCTCTTCGAAGACAAGGTGGTCGACCATGTCCTCGGCGAGGCCACGGTGACCGAGACCGAGGTGACCCGCGAAACGCTTCGCGCCGCTGTCGATGCGCTGGACGACGAGGCGCCGGCGGGGGCCTGAACCGCTGCCGGCGCGCCGATGCAGCAGCGGCCCGCGCCCAGTGCGCGGGCCGCCCGCGTTGGTGCCATATTCGCCGCTTGCGCCAGATCAAGGCCGTGGCAGAGGGCTTGCTATTTCCTCGACGCAGCGGAAAGGTGCGAGCGGAAGCGGGAGGACAGGCAACATGTACAAGAACATCGTCGTCGCGGTCGATATCGGCCACGGGGAACTCGGCGGCCAGCTGGTCGAAAAGGCCGTGCAACTGCTCGATGCCGGTGGGCGCATCGCGCTGCTTTATGTGCTTGACGAGGTGCCTGCCTATATCGCCGCCGAACTGCCCAGCGACCTCGGCGACAGGCGCAATGCAGAGGCGCGGGTGGAACTCAAGGCGCTGGCGCAATCGGTCTCGGCAGATGTCGATGTCGAGGTGCGGACCGGAGCGCCCTCGGGGCAGATTCTGCAGTGCGCCGAGGACATTGATGCCGATCTGATCATGATCGCCTCGCATCGGCCCGGGCTGAGCGATTATTTCATCGGGTCCACCGCGGCGCGGGTGGTGCGCCATGCGCAATGCTCGGTGCTGATCTCGCGCTGACGGCGGGGATGCGCAGGGGGCGGCGCGGCGTCCGGCAGGGTCCGGTTGCCGTCCGGCGCATGGATGCCCATCGCCATCTGCGCCCCCTCCGGTCGTCGCCTGCGGCTCAGCGCGCCGATCCTGTCGCCTCCGGGGCGACATGGTCGCGGGCGACGGACATGGACTTCAGGATGGCATGGACCGGATCACCCGGGGTCAGGCGCATCTGTTCCGCGGCGCGGCGGGTGATCCGGGCGAGGATCTCGTTCTCGCCCACCGTGACGTGGACGATTATCCCCGGACCCTGACCTGCGACGATCCGCGCGACGGTGCCGGCGAGGATGTTCTGCGCCGACAGCCCCTGGGGCCGGGCGCGCGACAGGATCACCTCGTGTGCCATGATGCGCACGCGCACCCGCGTGCCCGGGTCGCTTTCGACCGTCGGCAGGAAGATCGGCCCGGTCGCGGTATCGAGGCGGGTCAGGCCGTCGGGCAGCTGTTCGGCGACGGTGGCGGGCAGCATCACCGCAACCTCGCGCAGGCCCAAGGCGCGCAGCGCGGCGGGGTCTGCCATCACCTCGGCCGTGCTGTCGGCACGGACCACCTGCCCCCCGTCGATCACCACCATCCGGTCGGCGAGCAGCTGCGCCTCGTTCACGTCATGGGTGACCAGCACCACCGGCATCGCCAGATGCGCCCGCAGCGCGATGATCTCGCCGTGGAGCTTCTCGCGCGTGGCCCGGTCCACCGCCGAGAAGGGCTCGTCCAGCAGCAGCGCCTGCGGCCGGCGGGCGAGGGCGCGGGCCAGCGCGACGCGTTGCTGCTGCCCGCCGGAGAGCTGCGCGGGGCGGCGGTCGGCCAGGTCGTGGAGGCTGACGAGGCCAAGGATGCGCCCGGCCTCGTGGCGGTCGGCCCGGTCCATTGCCGCCATCACGTTCTGCAGGGCGGTCATGTGGGGAAACAGCGCATAGTTCTGGAACACGATGCCGATCCGGCGGCGGTGGGGCGGCAGGTCGATTCCCGCTGCGGTGTCGAGCCAGGTCGTGCCGTTTGCCCGGACGCGCGCCGTCTCGGGCCGCCACAGCCCGGCGATGATGCGCAGCAGCGTCGTCTTGCCCGCGCCGGAATGGCCAACCAGCGCCAGCACCTCGCCCGGCCCGGCCCGGAAGGCGACGTCGAGCGGGATAGGCGCCGCCGCCCTGGCCATCACCTCCAGTGCCATCAGGACAACCTCCGCCCCATCCGCGACGACAGCCAGAAGGTGACCGCGATGGTGAACAGAGAGATCGCCACCAGCGTGGCGGACATCACCGCTGCGGACCGGTCGTCGAACGCCTGCACCTTGTCGTAGATGGAGATGGCGATGGTCCGCGTCTCGCCCGGGATCGATCCGCCGACCATCAGCACGATGCCGAATTCACCCAGCGTATGGGCAAAGGTCAGCACCATCGCGGTCATCAGCCCCGGCCAGGCCAGTGGCAGTTCTACCTTCCACAGAGACGCAAGGGGCGACATGCCGCAACAGCTTGCCGCCTCGCGCACCTCCGGCGGGATCGCCTCGAACCCACGCTGCGCAGGCTGGATCGCGAACGGAATATTGAAGATCACGCTCGCCACCACCAGCCCCTCGAAGGTGAACACGAGCTGATGGCCGAACAGGCTCTGCCACAGCTCGCCCACAGGCGAGTTCCGCCCGAAGGCCACCAGCAGATAGAAGCCGAAGACCGTTGGCGGCAACACCAGCGGCAGCATCACCAGCGCCTCGACCAGCCCCTTGCTGCGGAATTCCCGATACGCGAGGAAACGGCCCATCAGGATGGAGACCGGCAGCAGGAGCGCCACCGTCCAGGCCGCCAGACGCAGGGACAGCCAGAGCGCCGTCCAGTCCATGGGCTATTCGCCTTCCGGCAGCACGAAGCCGTAGCGTTCCATGATCGCGCGGGCGGCCGGCTGCCTCATGTAGGCATAGAAGGCTTCGGCCACCTCGCCGGCACCGTTCAGCAGCGCCATGCGCTGGCGCAGCGGTTCGTGCCAGTCCTCGGGGATCAGCGCGTGGGTGCCACGGTCGCTCACCTGCGGCGCGAGCGCCAGCGAATAGGCGATGATGCCGCCCTCGGCATTGCCCGAGAGCGCGAACTGCGCGGCCTGGCTGACGTTTTCGCCCAGGATCAGCACCGGCTGCATCACGTCCCACAGACCCCGGGTGATCAGCGCCTCGCGGGCGCGCATGCCGTAGGGGGCATGATCGGGGTTGGCGATGGCGAAGCGGGTGATCTGCCCGGCTGCAAGCATCCCGGCCAGATTGTCGAGCGTCGCGTCGGCCGTGAGGGAAGACCCGTTCGGCACCATGATGACCAACCGTCCGATGGCGTAGAGGTTGCCGGGATCCGGGATGAAGCCGTCTGCGTGCAGATCGAGGATGAACTGCTCGTCGGCGGCCATGAAGATCTGGAACGGCGCCCCCTGGCGGATCTGGCGGGCGAAGTTGCCAGTCGAACCCAGCGAAAGGCGGATCTCCATGCCGGTCTCGGCGGTGAAGGCTTCGGCGATTTCCGCCACCGCAAACTGCAGATCCGACGCCGCCGCCACCACCGGCGCGTCGGTCTGTGCGGTCGCGGCGCCGGCGGTGAGGCCGAAGGCGGCGACGACCGCGAGCACGGTGCGGCGAGCGACAGGCATGTCCGGTTTCCCCGTTGATATGGATTGCTGAACATATCGGCGGAGAAGGCCGGGCCTTGCAAGCGTTATCTTTCTTCGGGAATATCCCTCAGCAGCGCCTGCAGGGCGGCAAGATGATCGGCCCCGGCGCCGGCCGCCTCGGCCTCGAACGCGCGGTAGAGGGCCAGCACCCGATGGCCGTTTTCGGTCAGCACGGCCCCGCCGCCACTGGCGCCCCCGCGGGTGCTGTCCACCAGGGGCGCGCGAAACATTGCGTTCAGGGTCCGGATCAACTGCCAGGCCCGCTTGTAGCTCATGCCCATTTCGCGCCCGGCCGCGGCTATGGATCCGCAGCGCTCGATCCGTTCCAGCAGCTCGGCCTTGCCGGGGCCGATCATCTCGTCCTCGTCGAAGACGATGCGGATGCGCAGGCGAGGCTGGGGGGGAGGAGGATCTGGCGCATCGGTCATATCGAGATCATTGGGACGATTCGGCGGGCCCTTCAAGCTGCCGCGAGTCGGGGCCGACCGCGGCGGCGACGCGGCGATCAGGAGCAGGACCGCCCACGCCGCGTCGCGTGTTTCGGTCAAAACGCTTCCCACGGCCTGCTTTGAAGCGTGGCCGGAAACATTGCCAGAAACTCTCCGCGATCCCGGCCAAGCCCGGCCCGAATGCCGGGTGATACCGACAGGGTAGCTGCATGGCTTCCCTCGGCGTCGCGGACAACAGCCCCCACCCAATCCGCGGCGCCGAGGTCTTCAGACCTCCCCACTCAACGTCGCGTCAACCCCGGGCCGTGTCCGAGCCGTCCCTTGGCATCTTTGCGTCCACCGCTTAGGGTCCGCGCCACGCGTTTTCAGACAACGTCGGGGGGCGGCATGCGCGACTTTCACAGGCCCGGCCGCTCGGCTGTCCATGCCGTGAACGGCATGGTGGCCACCTCGCATCCGCTTGCTGCCGAGGCCGGCCTCGCAATGCTGCGCGCAGGCGGCACGGCCGCAGATGCCGCCGTCGCGGCGGCGACGGTATTGCATGTCTGCGAGCCGCACATGTGCGGCCTCGGCGGCGACTGCTTCGCCCTCGTCAGGCCCGCCGGCGCGGAGGAGGTGGTTGCACTGAACGGCTCGGGCGCCGCCCCGGCCGCGCTGACGGCCGAGCGGCTGCGGGCCGAAGGCCATGCCCATGTGCCGGAGCGGTCGGCCCATGCCGTGACGCTGCCGGGCGCGGTGGACGGGCTGTGCCGGCTGCTCGAGGCGCATGGCCGGCTCGGCCTCGATGCGGTGCTCGCGCCGGCCATCCGTCACGCCGAAGAGGGTGTGCCGGTCGCCCCCCGGGTGGCCTGGGACTGGGCGCGCGAGGCCGATCTCCTGCAAGGGGCGGCGCGCGACTTCTACCTTCCGGGCGGTGCGCCGCCGCGCGAGGGCGAACGGTTCCGCGCGCCACAGCAGGCCGAGGTGCTGCGGCGAATCGCTGCCGAAGGGCGTGGCGGCTTCTATGCCGGCCCGGTGGCCGAGGACATGGTGAAGAGTCTGCGCGCGCTGGGTGGGCTTCATACCGAGGAGGATTTCGCCGCGGTCGCGGGGGTCTGGGGCACGCCGATCGCCGCGGACTATCGCGGGATCGAGTTGCTGGAGCATCCGCCGAACGGGCAGGGCGCGACGGCGATGCTGTTGCTCAACATCCTTGCGCGGTTCGATCTCGCTGCGCTCGATCCCTTCGGTGCCGAGCGCATCCATCTCGAGGCCGAGGCGACCAAGCTTGCCTATGACGCCCGCGACCGCTTTCTCGGCGATCCGGGCCGTGCCGACCGGCTGGCCCACATGCTCGCGCCCGAAACCGCGGCGCGGCTGGCCGCGCTGATCGACCCGGCGCGCACGCTGCCGGATCCGGCGCGCGCGACGGCGGCGGTGCATCGCGACACGGTGCTGATCTGCGCCGTGGACCGCGACGGCATGGCGGTGTCGCTGATCCACTCGATCTTCCATTCCTTCGGGTCGGGACTCGCCTCGGATCGCTACGGCATACTGTTTCACAATCGCGGCGCAGGGTTCTGCCTCGAACCCGGGCATGCGAACGCGCTGGGTGGCGGCCGGCGGCCGCTGCACACCATCCTGCCTGGGATGACGCGCGAGAACGGGCGGCTGAACATGGCCTTCGGCGTGATGGGCGGGCAATATCAGGCCACCGGACATGCTCGTGTCCTGACAAACCTGCACGACTACGGCATGGAACTGCAGGCCGCGCTGGATGCGCCGCGGGCTTGGGCCGGGCCGGAAGCCGGCGGCCTTGCGCTGGAACGCGGACATCGGCCCGAGGTGGTCGCGGCGCTGGAAGCGCGCGGGCATGCGGTGCGCTGTCCCGAGGTGCCGATCGGTGGTGCGCAGGCGATCCGGATCGACCATGCCCGCGGCGTGCTGATCGGCGCCTCCGATCCGCGCAAGGACGGTTGCGCCCTGGGCTGGTAGCCGGCCACGAGCGCCCCGACACGGAGGCACTGGCCGGGAAGTCGGGCGCCAGCAGCGCGGATCGTCTGGCTCAGTTCAGCTGGACCTGAAGCGGATAATACCCGTCCTGGAAATCGCCGAACAGGTCGGACAGGTCTGGATGATCCACCGGCTCGCCGGTCTCGTCGGGCACCAGATTCTGCTCCGAGACATAGGCCACGTAATAGCTCTGATCATTCTCGGCGAGCAGATGATAGAACGGCTGGTCCTTCGCCGGGCGGTTCTCCTCGGGCAGGGCGTCATACCACTCCTGCGAATTGGAGAACATCGCGTCAACGTCGAAGACGACGCCGCGGAACGGATGCTTGCGATGGCGGACCACCTGGCCCAGACGGTATTTGGCGTGTGACTTGATCATCATGTCCTTGCCCCCAGCGTCGTTACTAGACTCTTGTGCGGGGGCTTGTCCATGCGTGGCCGCGGCAGGCGGGGAAACATACTGTGACGGCATTTTTCACAGTGTTGCAGATTGTCGCGCCGGTGGCGACTCTGGCAGCGGTGGGATTTTTCTGGGTGAAGAGCGGTCGCGACTGGCCGGTCGCATTCGTCGGCCGACTGGCGATGGGGGTGGCGATCCCGGCTCTGGTCTTCACCGCGCTGTCCGGCGCGGCGGTTGCGCCGCAGGCGATGGCGTCAGTGGCGCTGGCGGCGACGCTTGGCTATCTCGCGCTGATTGCGGCGTTCTGGGCGCTTGCACGGGGACTGGGCCTTGACGCGCGTGCGCTGGCGGTGCCGCTGGCCTTCGGCAATACCGGGAACCTGGGCCTGCCGCTTGCGCTCTTTGCCTTCGGCGAGAGCGGGCTGGCGCTGGCCGTGGTGGTGTTCTCGGTGGGCATCACGCTGCAATTCAGCCTCGGGCTTTGGCTGATGAGCGGGGCCGCGCCCAGCCGCCTGCTGCGCGAACCGATGTTGTGGGCGACCCTTTCGGGCGCGGTGTTCCTGTGGCAGGGCTGGCGTCTGCCGGGCTGGATCGAGACGACACTCGATCTCGCCGGACAGATGGCGATCCCGCTGATGCTGCTGACGCTGGGCGTGGCGCTGGCCGGATTGCGCCCGGCGCGGCTGCCGCTGGCGGCCGGGCTCAGCCTGATACGGCTGGGGCTCTGTCTCGGTGTCGGGCTGGCGATCGGCTGGGCGCTTGCCCCCGACCGGCTGGCCCTTGCCGTAATCGTGTTGCAGTTCGCCACACCGGTGCCGGTCACCGCCTATCTGATGGCCTCGCGGCTGGGCGGCGACGGCGAGGCGGTAGCCGGCCTCGTGCTCGCCTCGACCCTTCTGGCGGTGCTGACCCTGCCGCTCGCTCTCGCGCTGTTGATCTGAGCCTGCGCCCGTCGGCGCGGTCCAGCGCGCCCGCGGCATTTCCCCGGCGGCGGATTTGCGCTATAGCCTGAACCAATCAAGGTGGCCGCCGCCGTGCTTTTGCCCGGCGAGAATGCGTCACCGCATCGGGCAGATGGCGAAACGAGGCGGGCATGCGCAGGATTTTCGGTTTGGTGGTGCTGGCATTGCTGCTGGCGGCCTGCGGATCGCGCGAGTTCAGCGCGCCGCGCAATCTCGATGATGCCTGCGACATCGTCCGCGAGCGACCGCAATACCTGCGCGCCATGCGCGCGGCAGAACGCCGTTGGGGCGTTCCCGTGCCGGTACAGATGGCGACCATCCATGCCGAAAGCCGGTTCATCGGCAATGCCCGCACACCGCACCGTTATGCGCTGGGGGTGATCCCGCTGGGCCGGCAATCCTCGGCCTACGGCTACAGCCAGGCTCTGGACGGCACCTGGGACGAATATGTGCGTGAAACCGGCCAGCGCCGCGCCCGGCGCGAGAACATCCGCGACGCGACCGATTTCATGGGCTGGTACATGAACCACACGCGGGCGCGCAACGGCGTGGCATTGACGGATGCGCGCAACCAGTATCTCGCCTATCACGAGGGACACGCAGGCTTCGCCCGGGGCAGCTACAATTCCAAGGCATGGCTCTTGCGCGTGGCCGATGGGGTGGCCGCGCGGGCTGCGATCTATGACCAGCAGCTGCGCGCCTGCCGGGTCTGACGCCGGCGCTCAGCGCTGCGGTGCGTCGCCGGTTCCGCCGGCGAGGCCGATGTCGAAAAGCCGCTCGGGCAGCGCCGCGCCGGTGCGCATGTCGCCCAGGATCACCGTCGTCTCGCGGCCGGCGTCGTCGGTCACCCGCCATTGCCGCAACTCGGTCGGCCGGGCGGAAAAGACAAGCTGAAGCGTGCCGTACTCCGGATTGTCCGGATCCTGTGCCACCACCACGGTGGTGGGCCCCTCGACCCGGTGCGCCACCACCATCCGCGCCCGCGTCAGATCCACCTGCGGCGCAAGGATCAGGCTCAGCGGCGTGCGCGACAGCGGGTATTGCGTGGGCCCGGTGTTCGAGCGCGGATCGAACACCGCCACGGTGCCGGCCGAGGCGATCACGAGGCTCGCCTCGGGCGGATCGTATTCGAAGCGCATCCGGCCGGGCCGGCGGATGTATAGCCGTCCCGTCGCCAGCGAGCCGTCGGCGTTGACCTGGGTGAACTGTGCTTCGGCGGTGCGGAAGGCATTGAAATACCGCGACAGTTCCGCCAGAGGGATCGGCTGTGCCGCCGCCGGCAGGGCCAGCGCCGCGAGCGCGATGGGCGCGAGGAGAAGGCAACGACGGTTCATCCCGGCGAAATAGGCGATTGCGCCCCAGTTTGCACGCCCCGCCGTGTCACATCGCGGGGAGCGGACCTCGCCGGCTGGGTGCGTCATTGCGGCGCGATGTCGCCCTCGGCCCGCGCTGCCTCGAACGCCGCCACGAAGGCAGCGAGCCCGCCGGCGGCGATTGCCGCACGCAGTCCCGCCATCAGGTCCTGATAATAGTGGAGGTTGTGCCATGTCAGCAGCATGGCGCCGAGTATCTCGCCCGACCGGACCAGATGGTGGAGATAGGCGCGGGAATGGCCGCGGCAGGCCGGGCAGCCGCACGCCGCATCCAGCGGGCGGGGATCTTCGGCGTGACGGGCGTTCCTGAGGTTGAGCGCGCCATGCCGGGTGAACGCCTGCCCGGTGCGCCCCGACCGGGTGGGCAGGACGCAATCCATCATGTCGATGCCGCGCACCACGGCGCCGACGATATCGTCAGGCTTGCCCACGCCCATCAGATACCGCGGCCGATCCTCCGGCAGCATCCCTGGCGCATAGTCGAGCACTCCGAACATCGCCTCCTGCCCCTCGCCCACGGCAAGCCCGCCCACCGCATAGCCGTCGAAGCCGATGGCGGTGAGTTTCTCGGCGCTCTCGGCGCGCAGGTCCGGGTATGTGCTGCCCTGCTGGATGCCGAACAGCGCATGGCCGGGCCGGTCGCCGAAGGCCGCTCTGGAGCGTTCCGCCCAGCGCATCGACAACCGCATCGAGCTTGCCGCCACGGCGGCCTCGGCCGGATAGGGCGTGCACTCGTCGAAGGCCATGACGATGTCGGATCCGAGCAGGCGCTGGATCTCCATGCTCCGCTCCGGTGTCAGAAGCTGCGCCGAGCCGTCGATATGCGAGCGGAACCGCACCCCCTGCTCGTCAAGCCGGCGCAGCCCGGCGAGGCTCATCACCTGGAAGCCGCCCGAATCCGTCAGGATCGGGCCGTCCCAGTTCATGAAGCCGTGCAGGCCGCCCAGCCGGGCGATCCGCTCCGCGCCCGGGCGCAGCATCAGGTGATAGGTGTTGCCGAGCAGGATGTCGGCACCGGTCTCGCGCACGCTTTCCGGCCGCATCGCCTTGACCGTGGCAGCCGTGCCCACCGGCATGAAGGCCGGGGTGCGGACGGTTCCGCGCGGCGTCTCGATCAGCCCGGCGCGCGCCCGCCCGTCGCGTGCCGTCACCCGAAAACCGAAAGAGGTCATGCCCGTCTCCGTTGCCCGACACCCGCGCAGCGGGCTCGGCCGGCGTCATCGCCCGAAACGGCCGCCGCGCCAAGGGGCGCCACCGCCGCGGGCAACATCGCTGCGGATGCGCGCCGGCCGACGGTTCCGCTTGCGCCGGCGCCGCCGACATGCGCAACTCCTGGCGCCTGCCGTCGGCGGCCATGCGGCGGCCGACCTGCCGGCCCGCCCCTAGGGCGGCCATGCTTGTAGATACGAAAGGTATCCCCATGAGCGACACCACCGACATACCCGTGAGCGACACTATCGAAGTGCAGGCAACCGAGGGATCCGCCGATGGGGTTGCAGCCGCCCCCGCGGCTCTCAACGCCAAGCGCGTTCGGCGCCGGCTTGACCAGATCGCCGCCATCACGGCGCCGGGACGGTTCCGCCGGCAGCGCCATGCGCTGGCGACCCGCTTGCTGCAACAGATTGCCGACGGCGACATCAAGAACCCGCGCGCGGTTGCCCGCGCCTTCGTCGAGGCCTATCCGGAGGCCCCTGCCGCGGCGGCCGGCGAGGCCGACGAGGCCTGACCGCGATCGACAGCGGCGGCGGCCCGGGTCGCCGCCGTATCGGCTGCGCCTTCGCGGCCAGCTTGTTCCGCCGCGGGGGTGGACGATTGCCCGACCATTTCTTATCTTCCCGCTCAGGAATTGGATGAGGACGGCATGACCCACGCAGACAGCCCGGCAAGGGGCGACCCGCTGATCCGGCCCTCCAGCACCGAGCATCCGCTCTACGAGCGCGTGGTCGAGGCGTGCCGGACCGTGTATGATCCGGAAATTCCGGTGAATATCTATGATCTTGGCCTCGTTTACACGATCGACATCAACGCCGAGAACGACGTCGCCATCGACATGAGCCTGACAGCCCCCGGCTGTCCCGTCGCCGGCGAGATGCCCGGGTGGGTCGCCGATGCGGTGGAGCCGCTGGAAGGCGTGCGCACGGTGGATGTGAACATCGTCTGGGATCCACCCTGGGGCATGGACCGGATGAGCGATGAGGCACGGCTGGAACTGGGGTTCATGTGATGTTTGGTGTTCCCGGCAAGGCCGCGGTCAAACTGACGCCCCGCGCCGCGGCGCAGATCGCGCGGCTGATGCAGCATGAGGGCAAGGCAGGCCTGCGCATTGGTGTCCGCAAGGGTGGCTGTGCAGGCATGGAATACACCATGGACTACGCGGCAGAGGTGGGCGCCCATGACGAGGTGGTCGAGCAGGATGGCGCCCGGGTGATCATTGCCCCGATGGCGCAGATGTTCCTGATCGGAACCGAGATCGATTACGAGACGTCGCTGCTGGAATCGGGGTTCCGTTTCCGCAATCCGAATGTCGTCGAGGCCTGCGGTTGTGGCGAATCGGTCAAGTTCCGTGCGGAGGATGAAGAGCCCCCCGGCGCGGCGACGGAGTTCGCGGCAACCCGCGTGCCGACGGGGCTTCGCTCGGGGGGCTGCGGCTGACGGCCCGCTCTGACGGCTGCTCTGCGGCGGCGCGCCTCCTGCAGCATCGCGGCGCAGGCGGCTGCGACATTCGGGATCGCCATGCACCGCCCCGCGCGCCCGACGTTGCGGATGATGACCCATCGCTCGGTGGGCCTTGCCGATGAACATGCCCCGGCCCGCCCGGAAGAGGTTTCCTCCAAGACAACAGATTTCCCGGCAGAGCGTATCCGCAAACCTCGATCCTCCTCTTGCGCAGACGTCAGCCCATCGATACATGCTGATGGAGCATCCCCGCGGAGAGGTGCCGGAGCGGTCGAACGGGGCGGTCTCGAAAACCGTTGTGGGGGTGACCCCACCCAGGGTTCGAATCCCTGTCTCTCCGCCACTTGCCCCAGCGAAAGCGTTCTCCCGATCCGGCTACGGCCGGATTTTCTCGTTGTTTTCGAGGGTTATGCGGGTGGGGCTGAGCACTT
>SLBI01000372.1 GCA_007126375.1 Paracoccaceae bacterium | reverse complement strand
CTGATGCTGACCTTCGCGCAGGAGTTGCGCGCTGCGCTGCAGGCGGCGGGCGGCTTCGAGGTGGTGCTGACGCGCGAGGCCGATGTCTTCGTCTCGCTGGAGGCCCGCGTCGGGATCGCCCGCGCGGCCGGCGCCGACGTCTTCCTGTCGCTGCATGCCGATGCGCTGCCCGAGGCCGACGGCGGCGATGCGGCGGTTGCGCGCACCTCGGGGGCCACGGTCTATACGCTGGCCGAGGAGGCGAGCGACGCGGCGGCGGCGGCCCTGGCGGCGCATCACGACCGTGGCGACCTTCTGGCCGGGGTGGACCTGACCGGGCAGGACGACATGATCGCGACCGTGCTGATGTCGCTGGTGCGCACCGAGACCGCGCCGCAGAGCGAGCGGCTGGCAGAGGCGCTGGTCGGCGGCATCACCGGGGCGGTGGGGCGGATGCACCGCCGGCCACACCGCTGGGCCGGCTTTTCGGTGCTGCGGGCGCCCGACATTCCCTCGGCGCTGGTGGAGCTGGGCTTCATGTCCAGCCCGCGCGACCTCGCCGACATGCGCGATGCCGACTGGCGGGCGCGATTCGCACAAGGCATCGTCGCCGCGCTGCAGGCCTGGCGGCGCGCGGAGGCGGCGGCGGCGCCCCTGCGGCGGCGCTGAGATCGCCCCGAAGTGATCGATCGCGCCGGCCGGCGTGCCGGTGGCGGCCGCCGGCGGTTTTGACCCGCGCGGCCCGCGCGCGTATAAGGGGGCGACTTTTCTCCGGGGGGCGCTGTGCTCAGGTTTCTTCTCTCCGTGCTCGGAGGGCTCTTCAGCTGGATCACGCTCGCCGCGCTCTTTGCCGCGCTGACGGCCGGCGGCGTGCTGTGGATGTATTCGCGCGACCTGCCGAACCACGAGCAGCTGGCGCAGTATGCCCCGCCGACGATCAGCCGCATCTATTCCGGCGAGGGCGTGCTGATCGACGAATTCGCGCAGGAACGCCGCCTGTTCGCGCCGATCGAGGACATCCCCGACACCGTCAGGGCCGCCTTCATCTCGGCCGAGGACAAGAACTTCTACCTGCACTCGGGCTTCGATGCGCGCGGCATCGCGGTGGCGATCTACGAGGCGATCGCCACGCGCGGCGAGACGCTGCGCGGCGCCTCGACCATCACCCAGCAGGTGATGAAGAACTTCCTGCTGTCGGGCGACCGCACCGGCGAGCGCAAGATCAAGGAGATCATCCTCGCCACACGGATCGAGGAGACGCTGTCGAAGGACCAGATCCTCGAACTCTATCTCAACGAGATCTTCCTGGGGCAGAATTCCTATGGCGTCGCGGCCGCGGCGCAGACCTATTTCAACAAGACGCTGGACGAGTTGGAACTGCATGAGGCGGCCTTCCTCGCCGCGCTGCCGCAGGCGCCGTCGAACTATCATCCGGTGCGCAACCGCGACCGGGTGCTGGCGCGGCGCAACTGGGTGCTCGGGCAGATGCACGAGAACGGCTACATCGACGCGGCGACGCTGGAGCGCGCGCGCGCCGAGCCGTTGCGCACCGTTCAGAACGGCGATTTTCCGGCCTTCCGCGACAGCCTGCCGCCGCGCGACTATTTCACCGACGAGATCCGCCGCCAGCTCTCGGGCAGCTTCGGCGAGCAGGAATTCTTCGGCGGCGGCCTGACGATTCGCGCCACCGCCGACCCGGAACTGCAGGAGGCCGCGGCGCGGGCGCTGCGCCGCGGTCTGGAGAGCTATGACCGCGCCCGGGGCCGCTGGCGCGGCACCGGCGAGACGGTGCCGCCGGAGGCACTCGGCTCGGAAGATCTGTGGCGCGCCGCCCTGGCGGGGGCCGATGTCGCCCGCGACATCGTGCATGAGGGGCGCTGGCATCCGGCCGTGGTGCTTGAGGTGACCCCCGACCGCGCCGTGCTGGGCATCGAGGATGTGGAGGGCACCCAGCCGCTGGAACGTGCCGACATCAACTGGCTGCCCGGCTCGCTCTCGGACACGCTGTCCATCGGCGACGTGGTGCATGTGCGCGCGGTCACCCGCGACGACGACGGCAGCTTTCTGCGCTGGTCGCTGCGGCAGGTGCCCGAGGTGCAGGGCGGGTTCATGGCGATGGACGTCAACACCGGCAGGGTGCTGGCGATGCAGGGCGGCTTCTCCTATCAGCATTCGGTGTTCAACCGCGCCACCCAGGCGATGCGGCAGCCGGGCTCGGCCTTCAAGCCCTTCGTCTTCGCCGCGGCGCTCGATTCGGGATATACCCCGGCCACCATCGTCATCGACGCGCCCTTCGAACTGGAAGTGCCGGGCGGCGAGGTCTGGCGCCCGACCAACGCCAGCAACCGCTTCTACGGGCCGACCCCGGTGCGCACCGGCATCGAGATGTCGCGCAACCTGATGACGGTGCGGATGGCCAACGAGGTCGGCATGGACGTGGTCGCCGCCTATGCCGAACGCTTCGGCGTCTACGACCGGATGCAGCCCTTCCTCGCCAATGCGCTGGGCAGCCAGGAGACCACGCTTTTCCGCATGGTTGCGGCCTATGCCATGTTCGCCAATGGCGGCGAGCGGGTGGAACCCACGCTGGTGGACCGGGTGCAGGACCGGTGGGGCCGCACCGTCTATCGCCATGATCAGCGGACCTGCGTCGATTGCGATGCCGAGATGCTGCCGGCGGGGGCGGTGCCGCGCATCACCTCCACCAGGCGGCGGATCATGGATGCGATCACCGCCTATCAGTTGACCTCGATGCTGGAGGGGGTGGTGACCCGCGGCACGGCGAGCCGGGTGAACCTTCCGGTTCCGATCGCCGGCAAGACCGGCACCACCAACGACGTGCGCGATGTATGGTTCGTCGGCTTCAGTTCGAACATCGTGGCCGGCTGCTACATCGGCCATGACCGGCCGCGGCCGCTGGGCCGGGGCGCTTCGGGCGGGGCCACCTGCGCGCCGGTGTTCGAGGAGTTCATGCGCGAGGCGATCGCCAAATACGGAGGTGGCCGCTTCGCCGTTCCGCCCGGGGGCTATTTCATCAAGATCGACCGCTTTTCCGGCGGCCGTCTGCCCGATGACGCCAGCGGCAGCCATGTCGTGGCCGAGTATTTCCGCGCCGGCGAGGAGCCGTTGTTCGGTTTCACCGTGGACGGCGGCTTCGCCATGGGCACCAACCTGCCGCTCTTCACGCGCGACGACATGGAGTCGGTCGTGATCGAGGAGGGCGGCGTGGTCAGCGGCGGTGGCGGCGGCGGGCGCGCCGATTTCGGGACGCTCAGCTCCGGCGGCCTCTATTGATCCGGGAGGCCGCGCGGTGGCCGGGGGTTGCGTCCGCCCGGCGCACGGCCCTATCTGCAGGCGCGATCCGCAAATGAGGCCAGCCGATGCGCGCCGAGACGCAGAACACCGTTGAAGCGATCCGCAAATCCCTGCGGTTGCTGGCGCAGCGCATGGACCGCGCCACCGCCGCGCATCGCCTCGAGGAACTCGACGCGATGATCGAGGATCCGGGTCTGTGGTCGGATCAGGCGCGGGCGCAGAAACTGATGCGCGACCGCCAGACACTGGTTGACCAGCTTTCCACCCATGACGGGATCGAGACCGATCTGAGGGACAATGTCGAACTCATCGAACTGGGCGAGGCCGAGGGCGATGCCGAGGTCGTTGCCGAGGCCGAGGCGGCGCTGAAGGCGCTGGCCACGCGCGCGGCGGCCAAGGAGGTGGAAGCGCTGCTCGACGGCGAGGCGGACGGCAATGACACCTTCCTCGAGATCAACGCCGGCGCCGGCGGCACCGAAAGCTGCGACTGGGCGGCGATGCTGGCGCGGATGTATGTGCGCTGGGCCGAGAAGAAGGGCTATGACGTCGAACTGCTGAGCGAGAGCGCCGGCGAGGAGGCCGGCATCCGCTCGGCCGCCTATCGCATCTCGGGGCCGAACGCCTATGGCTGGCTGAAGTCGGAATCGGGCGTGCACCGGCTGGTGCGGATCTCGCCCTATGACAGCGCGGCGCGGCGACACACATCGTTCAGTTCGGTCTGGGTCTATCCGGTGGTGGACGACACCATCGAGATCGAGGTGAATCCCTCCGATCTGCGCGTCGACACCTACCGCTCTTCGGGGGCCGGCGGGCAGCATGTGAACACCACCGATTCGGCGGTGCGGATCACCCATGTGCCCACCGGTATCGTCGTCACGAGTTCCGAGAAATCGCAGCACCAGAACCGCGCCATCGCCATGGCGGCGCTGAAGTCGCGGCTTTACGAGATGGAGTTGCGCAGGCGCACCGAGGCGATCGAGGCGCAGCATGACGCCAAGGGCGAGGCCGGCTGGGGCAACCAGATCCGGTCCTACGTGCTCCAGCCCTATCAGATGGTGAAGGACCTGCGCACCGGCGTCGAGACCTCGGACACCCAGGGTGTGCTGGACGGCGATCTCGACCCGTTCATGGCGGCGACTCTGGCGCTCGACGTCTCCGGCAAGAGCCGCGCCGACGCCCGCGCCGAGAGCTGAGCCGGCGCCGGGCGTCGGGCCGGCGGCCGCGCCCGGCTCAGAAGCGCACGGTGATGTGACCCGGCGCGGTGTCCACCGTGAGGGGGCGGCCGAGGCGACGCGCCGCGTCAGGTGCGAGTGCGAACTGGACCAGCGGCGGGCCGATGCCGGCAGCGGGGGCATGGCCGGCCACCGTATCCCACAGCGTGCCGAGGTCGCGCATCCGCTCCGCCGCGGCCGCGAACTGCCAGCCCCCGGCGTCGCGGCTGACGGCGATCTCGCCGCCGAAGGGAAGCGCCGCCTCGAGGCACATCAGGACGAGGAACGCCAGCTTGGCCTCGGCACGCTCGGTTTCGCCGAGTTTCGGCCAGTCGATGCGGGCGCGGGCGCCGTGGCAGTGATCTGCCACCACGGCGGTCAGGTCGCCGCCGGCGATGCGGCTGCCCGGCGGTGCGGCGCCGAAGGCGATGCGGAGAAACTGCACCCGGGCCTTGGCATGGGCGACGCTCTGGGCGATGAGGGCGGTCTCGGGGCCGGTGGCATGGCCCGAGAGTTCGAGCAGTTCGAGACCGTTGCCGATGGCGCCGAGCGGGTTGGTGAGGTCGTGGCAGATGCGCGAGCCGATCAGCGCCGCAAGATCGGGCGGCTCGGACTCGGCCGGAGTGTCGGGGCGGCGGAAGGGCGGGGAATGCCCCTTCAGGCCAGCGCGTCCATGTTCGCGGCAAGCTTCGCATCCAGCTCGGTCAGGCCGCCCGCGTCATGGGTGCTCAGCGTGACCTCCACCGTCTTGTAGACGTTGAACCATTCGGGGTGGTGGCCCATCTTCTCGGCCTCCAGGGCTGCGCG
>SLBI01000386.1 GCA_007126375.1 Paracoccaceae bacterium | reverse complement strand
GAGATGACGAAGCCGAGCATGAAGCCGGCGAGGATGCCGGGCATCAGCAAGGGCAGGGTGATGTAGCGGAAGGCCTGGAACGGCGAGGCGTAGAGGTCGGCCGCGGCGCGTTCCAGCGTGAGGTCCATCGTCTCCAGCCGCGCCTTGATCGGCAGATAGGCGAAGGGGATGCAGAAGGCGGTGTGCGCGGCGATGAGATAGCCCATGCCGGTGTAGCCGCTGGCAACTTTGATCGAGGCGAAGAAGATCAGGAGCGCCACGCCGGTGACGATCTCGGGCACCATCAGCGGCTGGTTGATCAGCGCATAGATCAGCGTCTGGCCCTTGAAGCGCGAGGTGCGGGTGGTGCCCAGCGCGGCCAGCGTGGCCACCATGGTGGCGATGCCGGAGGCGGTGACGGCGAGCCACAGCGAGCGGATGGAGACCTCGCGCACCTGGCGGTTGTTGAAGGCCGCTTCGTACCAGTGGAGCGAAAAGCCGCCCCAGACCGACATCGACGCCTGGGCGTTGAAGGAGAACACCACCAGCGTCAGGATCGGGATGTAGAGCATCAGGAAGGTGGCGATGGCGATCGCCCCGAAGCCCGGCAGCCGGGTGATGGAAAAGCCGCGGCGGGCGCGCGCGGGAGCGGTCTGAGGGGCGGTCGCGTCAGCCATGGCGGCGCCCCTCGTCCTCGCGGCCGACGTGGCGCAGATAGAGCACCAGCGCGGCCACCACGATGATCAGCAGCGTCATCGCGAGCGCCGCGCCCAGCGGCCAGTTGCGCCCCTGTCCGAACTGCAGCTCGATCAGGTTGCCCAGCATCATGTTGCGCCCGCCGCCCAGGATGCGCGGGGTCACATAGGCGCCGATGGCGGGAATGAAGACGAGGATGGAGCCGGCGATGAAGCCCGGTTTCACCAGCGGCAGCACGATGTGGCGCAGCACGGCCCAGCGGCTGGCATAGAGGTCGTAGCCGGCCTCCAGCAGGCGGATGTCGAGCTTGTCCATCGCGGCATAGAGCGGCAGCACCATCAGCGGCAGGAAGACATAGGCCATGCCGATCAGGATGGCGAAATCGGTGTACATCATCTGGATCGGCGCCTCGATCACCCCGGCCTTGAGCAGGAGCGTGTTGATCAGGCCCTGATTGCGGATCACCTCCTGGATGGCGAAGGTGCGGATCAGCAGGTTGGTCCAGAACGGGATGGTGATGAGAAAGAGCCAGATCGGCCGGCTGCGCGGCGAGCGGGTGGCGATGAACCAGGCGGTGGGGAAGCCGAGCACGGCGCAGATCAGCGTGGTCTGGAACGCCAGGCTGACCGAACGCCAGAAGATCGCGAGATTGGCGCGGTTGGGGCCGACCTGATCGGGGTCGAAGATGTCCCGGGTCATGAAGACGCGGAACCAGCCTTCCAGCGAGAACTCCCAGATCACCCCGCCGAAGCCTGCGGGCGTTAGGAAGGAATAGACCAGCACGATCAGGAGGGGGCCGGAGGCGGCGAACAGCAGGATCGCCAGCGCCGGGGCGCAGAGCAGCCATTTCCAGCCGTGCCGCTCGGCGGTGGCCTGCGGCGCCTCGGCGCGGGCCGCGGCGTCGGCGGCGTCGGTCGGCAGGGGCAGATCGCGCACCGCCATGGACTCAGCCCCGCAGCATCTGCAGCGCGCCCTCGGCCAGTGCCAGCGACACCTCCGCCCCAGCCGAAGGGGCCGGAACGCCGGCGGCCATGTTCTGGCGCCGCAGGGTGAAGGCGGTGCCGTCGGCCAGGCGCAGATGGACATGGGTGTCGGTGCCGAAGAACACGGTGCGCTCGACGCGGCCGGACAGGTCGCCGGACTCGCTCGCCAGCCGGGCGTGTTCGGGCCGCACCACCACCGTCACCCGGTCCCCCGCGGCTGGCGCCATGCCGGCGGGCAGATTCGCCGTCCGCGAGGCTCCGCCCGGCAGGCGCACCGTGGCGGTGCCTTCGGCCACCGTCAGCACCTCGGCCTGCAGGAAGTTGGTGTCGCCGATGAAATCGGCGACGAAGCGGTCCGCGGGGCGGTTGTAGATGTCCTCGGGCGTGCCGGTCTGCAGGATGCGCCCCTCGCTCATGACCGCGATGCGGTCCGACATCGTCAGCGCCTCTTCCTGGTCATGGGTGACGAAGACGAAGGTGATGCCGGTCTCGGTCTGCAGCCGTTTCAGCTCGGTCTGCATCTCCTTGCGAAGCTTCAGATCCAGCGCCGAGAGCGGCTCGTCGAGCAGCAGCACCCGCGGCCGCGGCGCCAGCGCGCGGGCCAGCGCCACGCGCTGCTGCTGGCCGCCCGAGATCTCGGCCGGGCGGCGGGTGGCCATCGCCTCCATCCGCACCAGCCGGAGCATCTCGGCGGCGGTGGCGGCGACCTCGGCCCTTGGCCGGCCCAGCATGCGCAGGCCGAAGCCGATGTTGTCGGCCACGCTCATGTGGGGAAAGAGGGCATAGTTCTGGAACACGGTGTTGACCGGGCGCTGGTTGGGCCCCAGCCCCGCCACCTCGCGCCCGCCGATCCGGAGCGTGCCGGCCGAGGGCTGCTCGAACCCCGCGATCAGCCGCAGAAGCGTGGTCTTGCCGCAGCCCGAGGGGCCCAGCAGGGTGAAGAACTCGCCCTGCCGGACGGTGACCGACACCTCGTCCAGCGCCCGGAATGCCGCCGTTCCGGTGCCGAACACCTTGGACAGCCGACCGACCTCGATCTCGGCGGGGCGGGCGGCAGTGCGATCCGCCTGGGACATGTCCTGGCCGGGATGCGCCGGCGCACTGGCATCGGGCAAGGGCAGCCTCCGCTGGTTGACCGTCGCAGTCTGGCCGCTCCGGTCGCGGATTTCAAAGCCTTTTCGCAAATCCGTGTTCAACCGTCCTGCGCTGCGGCGTGGATGGGTAGCGCATCGATCCGCGCTTCGATGGCCTCGATCATGGCCGCGTATTCGGGGCTGTCGACGTCGCCGAAGCGGAACCGGAAGCGCGCTTCGCTCAGCGCGCCGGGAATGCCCCGCAGCGAAATCATGACGTCGTCTTCGCTGTCCAGCCGGGCGGCCAGCGCGCGCCACCCGGCCGGCGGTGTGGCCGACAGCAGGGTGGCGAAGCGGGTGCCGGCGAAATGGGCGGCGATGTCGGTGAAGTCGAAGCCCCAGACCGACGTATCCATCAACTCCTTGAGTTCGCCGGCCGCCAGTGACACGCCGCGCCCGCTTACGGCCTCGATCAGCGCGGCGCTGACGAACCGGCTGCGCAGGTCGCTGCGCTCGGCAAGCATGACGCGGTGGCATTGCGATGTCAGGTCCGCGCGGGGCGGCAGCTCCCGCGACATCGACGGGGCGAAGGCCCCGACAAGGTTGTGGCGCGCCCCGCAATACTGATGCAGCGCCATGAGCCCCGCCAGAAGCAGCAACTCCGGATCGTCATGGCCCGCAGCCGCCTCCTCGGCGGCATGCTCAAGCATGACCCGCAGCCAGGGCACGAGTGACCCCCGGGTCTGCAACCGCTCCTCTGCGAGCGCGTTCTCGAAGGCGCCGAGCGCGCTGCGGACGGTCGCAACCCCGGGCATGCCCTGCCCGTAGAGCTCGGCCAGCCCCGGTCGCGACAGCACCGTCTCGCCGCCGTCCGAAAGGGCGATGCCCAGGGTCAGCTCGGCGCTCCCGATTTCCAGCCACCGCAGCATTCTGAGGGTCTGCGCCGCATAGTCGTGGCCGAACCGCTGGTCGACGCCCCAGGTCAGGAGGCGCAGCGTGGTGGCCGGCGGCAAGGCCAGCCGACCGACACGCAACGACTCGAGCCGAAGGGCGCCCTGATGGGCCGGAACCACCGCAGAGACGTTGAGCCAGCCCAACCGGTTGCCCCAGGGCGGCCGCACCGACGCGTCGATATGGATCGCGCCGGCGTCGATGCGCATCTCGCCGGCCACGGAAGGATATGTGCGCCCCAGCAGGCGGAGCAGGCCGTTGAACTGATCGAGCGTGCCGAGGAGGTCGCCGCTCTGATCGGGTTGCCGGCTGATGTGACGCAGCGTCTGCATTACGATGCGCGCATAGGCCCCGTCCTCGGCGGTCGGCGGCGGCAGCGGGCCGACACGTCGCTCGGGCTCGTGCAGCGCAAAGACCACAAGCGCGACGACGGCGAGAAAGCCCATGGCAAGACCTCCGGCCAGCAGCAGGGATCGCCGCACCAGGGCGAGAGCGCTAGGCATGACAGTCAATCCCGAGTGTTCGGCGCGGCACGCTATCCTGCGTCGCCCCGGCCGTCCACAGCTTGCGCATGACGCTCGCGCGATGGCCGCAAGCTGCCGGGCTGCGTCGCTCTACCTGCAGAGGCACAGGCTCCGTGCCGAGCCCACCGGGCCCGCGGGGCGGGGAGCTGGCAGGCAGGTTCCGCTCACCCCCCGTCCGGCGTGCCGCGGAGCCGATACATCCCCTCGGGCAGGTTCAGCGCGGCACCGAGGTCGCGCACCTGCGCCAGCGACAGGGTGATGCGCTGCACCCGGTCCTCGCGCGGGTCATACTGTTCCACGGTGACGCAGTCCTCGAAGGCGTGGACGGTCACGTCTTCCTGCAGGCGCGGCGCGCCTTCGTCCATCAGGGTGATGACGGTGGCGTCGAAATCGTGCTCGATGGTAAACATGGCGCCATCCTAGCGCGCCGGACCCTGGCGCGAAAGCGCCTGCCGCCGGTCCGTGCGCCGGCGCCGCCGTCGGTCCAGCGCGGCCAGCCCCGGCGCCAGCACCCGGTCATAGAGCTCCGTGGCCAGCCCCCGCAGCCCGGGCAGCTGTACCAGCCACGCCAGCCAGCGCAGCCGCGGCATCCGCTCCCACAGCGCGACAAAGGCCGGCAGGCCGGCCAGCACCTCGCCCCCCCGCCGCACATGCAGGCGCGCCCGGGCCGACTCTGCGTCGAGCCCCCAGGCGTCCAGATCCGCCCGGTTCAGATCCTCGAAGCGCAGCGGCAGCCCCTGCCGTTCGGCGGTACCGCGATAGGCCGCGATCTCGCGCGAGCAGATCGGGCAATCGCCGTTGTAGAGGACGCACAGCCCGTCCGCCGGGTCCGTCCGTCCCTCCGGCCGCGTGCCGGTCGTCACATCCCGTGTCATGGCGGAGCACCTATGCCGCGCGCCGCCCGCGGCAAGCTCTGCCGGGACGCGGCGCCTCAGCGGTCCAGCACCTCCGCCACCGGCCGGCGCAGGCTGAAGGGCACCCGCGGGCCACGCCCGAGGCGCAGGATCAGCTGCGCCGTCTCGCCTCCGGACAGCCCGAGCAGGGCGTCCAGCCGCGGCCGCAGCGCCGGCACCTCGACCGGCTGGTTGAGAAAGGCCGAGGCGAGCCCCAGCGCGGTCGCCTGCAGCTGCAGCCGCTGGCTGGCCCGCCCGGCCGCCAACCAGGCCGCCGGTCCCGATCCG
>SLBI01000303.1 GCA_007126375.1 Paracoccaceae bacterium | reverse complement strand
TTAGACGAGCAGTTCGTCCTCGTCGAGTTGGCCGGCGATGATCTCGATGTCCGCCAGGTGCACGGAGATCACGGCGTCGGCGTAGGCGACGGTGCCCGGCCGGGGCGGGCGGGCGACCGGGGCTGACGCGGGGTGCATGCCCTGCCGGCATGCGGCTTCGGCTGCGTCCGGGGTTGGGGCTGCGCCGGGACCGGCGGGATCGGATGGGTCCGCTGCGGGGCGGTTTCGCGCGGCACGTTTCGGGTCCGGCAGGGCGAAACCGGGGCAGGGTTCGCGGACACGCGACCGGGCCGCGCCGGCCGCGCGAGCCCGGGGCAGAATGCGGGACATTTGAGACAAAGCCCAAGTTTCTTCCCGGCAGAGCCACGGTTCCGGCCATTTCTCAGGGTTGAGTCCGGACCAATGGCGTTCCGTCCGAGGCGAGAGACCCGTGCGTCCCGACCACCGGCAGGTCCGCCAAAGAACAGTTGAGGAGCATCGAGACATGCTGGAGCGTTGGATCACCCTTGCGCGCAGATGGCGCGAAACGGGCCCGCCGGCGGCCGCCGCGATGGCGCTGGCCCTGCTGGTAACGATGGCGGCGACCGCCCCACAGGCGGCGGTCCTGCTCGACGATTTCGAAAGCGGCTTCGACGGCATGACCGGACAGTTGTCGAAGTCCGGACCGGTGGACGTGGATCAGCGACCGGGCATGCAGGCCGGCATGCGCATCGCGACGGTGGGCGAGGGGGCCTGCAACAACCTGGTGGGCACGTCGAAGGCGCTGTGCGGAGCCGACACCCTGCAATTCGCGGGCTTCGACGGCACCTGGCTGACCTATTCCGTCGATTTCCCGCGCTTCGCGGCGGTGCTGTTCGATGTCGCCGCCTGGTCGCATCGCGATCCGTTCGATCCCTGGAACGGCACCAACGCCGACATCTGGGGGGATTTCATCCGCGTGCAGGCGCGCCTCGACGATTCCTGGACCCTGCTGGCGGAATTCACCGGCACGCGCGAGGACGGGCTGCAGCAGACGCTCGTCTCCACCGATGCGGGCCTGCTGCTCGATGGCGGGCTGGCGCTGGCGGCGGAGTTCACGACGATCCGGCTGTCGGGGATCAACGATCTGTTCCCGGGTATGGGCGAACTGCGGTTCGAGTTCAGGACCACCGGCTCGGCCGAACAGGTGGGGATCGACAACATCCGCCTCGCGCCGATCCCGCTGCCGGGCGCGTTGGGCACCCTGCTTCTGGGTCTGGCGGCGCTGGGCGCCCTGCGGCTGGGCCGGCGCGCCTGAGGCGCGCCCCGGCCCAGAAGGCGGTGCGCACTGTCCGGAGGCAGGGCGCCGCGCGGGCCGGCGGAGTCGTCGGCCATGTCGGGCCATATCGGGCGATGTCGGGCGATGTCGGGCGATGGGCGGCTGCGCCCCACGGATGCGCTGGGGCCGAGCCCGGGGCCGCGTTGCGACCGGATGCAACCTGAGCGGTTACGGAAATCGTACTCAATTCGTCATAATTGCGCCGGGATTGCCGGCCATACCCGTCGTGTCAGCGCGTGAGGGACCAACCCATGGACGTGCGTTACGAAAGGCCGATGCCCGACCTGTCGCATACGATCACGGCGCCGCTCGTGCTCGATTTCTGCGGCCGTCATGGTGTCTGCATCGAACGCTGGAGTCTCGACGGGTTGCAGGCGCCCGACGCGCTGCGCGGCCTGTCCGGACCGGGCTGGCTGACGATTCCCTTTCAGGGCTTCGGCATCACCTTCCGGGTGCAGCTGCGCCATGACGCCGACAGCGGTCTGCTGCGTTTCGAGACCCTGGGCCCGCGCGAGGGGCGGGTGCTGCGGCACTTCTATCGCGCGCTGGTGACCGGGCGGGCGGTCGCGATGGACCGGATGATCACGGCGATGGACACGCCGGTGGAGCTGGTTCCGATGGTGCAGACGCCGCAGGAACAGCTGGCCGAGGCGCAGCGGACCCGCCCGCGTCTGGCCCGCGTCGCGGTGGCTGTGCTGGCCTATGCCGTTCTGGCGGTGCTGGCCTATGGCCCCATCGTGCAGGCCTTTGCCGGCGGGGCGGCAGAGCCGGTCTCGGCCCCGGCGCCGGTCGAGATCGCCGGGCAATGACCGGAGCGTCCGACCCGGACCACGGCCCCCCGGCGATCGACGCCACCGCCGCGCTGGAGGCCGACATCGCGCACCGCCTCCGGGCGCTGCAGCGTCCGGCGCCCAGGGGCTGCGGGAAATGGTCCTGGCGCAGCCAGCTGGGCCTTGCCGTCATCGTGGGTTGCTGCGCGGCCGGGCTGTGGTTCCTGCCCAACCACCTGTTCGACCCCGAGGTGCTGCAGATCACCTATGTGCTGGGCGTGCTGGCGATCTGGCGCTTCGGCTGGTGGTTCAACCACGCGCGGCGGTCCGAGATCTTCATGGGCCGGAAATGGCCGGTGCTGCGCGACGGGCGCGATGCGCTGTGGCGGGCCGGCTGGCGCCCGCGCCATCTGCATGTGCAGATGACCACCTTTCACGAGGATCCGGCGATCACGCGCCATGTCCTGGGCGCGCTTTTCTCCGAGATCCGCGCGACCGGGATCCCGACCACGATCTACATCGGCACCGGCGCCCTCTATGACGAGCAGGTGGCCGAGGCCTTTGCACAGGAGCATGGCGCGGATCTGGACGCCGAACTGGTCTTCGTCCGCCAGAACCAGCCGGGCAAGCGGATGGCGATCGGGCTGGTGATGCGGGCGATCATGCGCAGCGCACCCGAGCCCGACGACCTGATCGTGTTCATGGACGGCGATACGGTGTTCCTGCCCGGCGCGCTGGCCCGGTCGGCGGGGATGTTCGGCGCCGATCCGGAGCTGGAGGCGCTGACCACCGACGAGGAGGTGATCACCTACGGCCCCGGCTGGATGCGGCGCTGGCTGGACCTGCGCTTCGCCCAGCGGCGGCTGGCGATGCAGAGCCATGTGATGTCGGACAAGGTGCTGACCCTCACCGGCCGGATGAGCATGTTCCGCGCCCGGCAGATCTGCGACATCGGTTTCGTGCGCTGCATCGAGGCCGACCACCTGGACCACTGGCTGTGGGGCCGCTTCCGCTTCCTGTCCGGCGACGACAAGTCGACTTGGTACTACCTGCTCGGACGCGGCGCGAAGATGGGCTATGTGCCCGACGCCTGCGTGGTGACGGTCGAGCGCATCACCGGCAGCGGCACCGAGCGCATGGTGGCAAACCTGCGCCGCTGGTCCGGCAACATGCTGCGCAACGGCGCCCGGGCGCTGCAGCTCGGCCCGCGGCAGGTGGGCGGCTTCATCTGGTGGTGCGTCCTGGATCAGCGCATCGCGATCTGGACGATGCTGTTCTCGCCGGCGCTGGTGGTGATGGCGATGTTCATCCAGCCGGGATATCTGATCGGCGCGGCGCTGTGGGTGGTGATCTCGCGGCTGGTGCTGTCGCTGTACCTCACGCGCTATGCCCGGCAGGCCGACATGACCTGGCCCTTCCTGCTCTATGCCAACCAGGTGGTGAACGCCTGCGTCAAGGCGTGGATCCAGTTCTTCCTGCAGAAGCAGAAATGGACCAACCGGCAGGATCAGAAGGCCGGCCACGGGCGCAGCTGGACCGATCGCGCCAAGGCGGCGGTGGCCGGGTTCCAGTTCGTGACCGCCATGCTGGTCTATCTCTACGCCGTGGCCTGGGTTTCCGGCCGCACCGAGGGCTTCGGCCCGTTCTGACACCGCCTCCGGCTGCCCGTGTCCTGCGCCGCCCGTCGCAGCGGCGCCGCCACGCTGTCCGCCCCCCGCGCCCTGTCCAAACAAGCCACGATTGTCGCCGTAATCGCGTCGAATTGTCCGGGTTTTCTTAACCCTGCAGGCAGAATCATGAACGGGGCTGAAAAACAATGCTCATCGCGCAGTCAGAAGAAGCGTTTCGTCCGGTCCGGGCTCCCTTCGTCCCGGTCGTCATCACCGACAAGCCTGCCATCAGCGTGGTCGGGCTGGGCTATGTCGGCGCGGTCACCTGTGGCTGCCTTGGCGGGCTGGGGCACCGGATCGTCGGCGTGGACATCGATCCGGTAAAGGTCAGTGCCGTCGGCGAGGGCCGGGCGCCGATGCACGAGGCCGGTCTCGACGCCCTGTTGCAGGACGCCGTCACCACGGGGCTGCTCAGCACCACCGGGGACCTGGCCGCGGCGGTGGCCGAGACCGATGTCACCTTCGTGTCGGTGGGTACCCCCACCGCCATGGACGGCGGCTGCGACACCCGCTTCATCGAGGCGGTGGCCGACGGGATCGGCGCGGCGCTGCGCGACAAGGACGACTTCCACGTGATCGTGCTGCGCTGTTCGGTGCCGCCCGGCACCACCAACGGGGTGATGACCCGGCGGATCGCAGAGGCCGCGGGCAAGCGCGCCGGTGTGGATTTCGGCGTCGCCTTCGTCCCCGAATTCCTGCGCGAGGGCGCGGCGGTCGAGGATTTTCACGAGCCTCCCAAGACGGTCATCGGCGCCACGGACCCGCGCACCGCCGCCACCATTGCCCGGATCTTCGAGCCGATCGAACCCGATCCGCTGCTGACCGAGGTCGAGACGGCGGAGCTGGTGAAGCTGGTGGACAATGTCTGGCACGCCACCAAGGTGTGCTTCGCCAACGAGGTCGGCCGGCTGTCCAAGTCGATGGGGGTCGACAGCCGCTCGGTGATGGACGTGTTCTGTCGCGACACCAAGCTGAACCTGTCGGAGGCGTATCTCCGCCCGGGGTTCGCCTATGGCGGCTCCTGCCTGCCGAAGGAGGTGCGGGCGGTGTCGCATCTCGCCGGCCGCAATGGCGTCAGCCTGCCGCTGGTGGACAGCCTGGGCCGCTCGAACGCGGTGCAGATCGCCGAGGCGCTGCGCCTGGTGCGGGCCACCGGGGCGCGGCGCGTGGGCGTCCTGGGGCTGGCGTTCAAGCCCGGCACCGACGACCTGCGCGAGAGCCCGATCCTGGAGGTGATGGCCGAGCTGACGGCCGACGGGGTGGCGCTTTCGGCCCATGACCGGGCGATCACCGGTCGCGCGCCGCTGGCCAGCCAGCTGGCCTATGTGCGCCATGGCGCCGGCGGGCTGGCGCGGCTGGCCCGGACGCTGCCGCAGATGCTGCGCGACACCCCCGAGGCGGTGATCGCCGAGTCCGACGCCGTCATCGTGGTGCACGCCGACCCGGCCTATCGCGCGGCGCTGGCCGGGGTCGCGATGCCGGTCGTCGATCTGGTCGGCCTGTTCCGTGAAGAAGGCAGCATTCCCGGGCAGTGCGAGGGTATCGGCTGGTAACCCCGGCGCCCCCCGCCTTGCCCGGGGCGGGGGGGCCGACCCGGCGCGGTGTCGCCGGTGGGCCGGCGCGCAGCGGCAAGCCCGCGCCCGCACGCAGCAATCGACCCCCGGCCCCGCGCCCCGTTCGG
>SLBI01000381.1 GCA_007126375.1 Paracoccaceae bacterium | reverse complement strand
GGTCCCCGACCGGCAAGTTCGGCAAGTGACCGGTTGCCGGGGCGGCCCTCTGCCGCCCCGGCCAGCCGGTTACCGCCTGCATGCGGGGGCGCGGCATGCTGAAGCATCGCGGTTTTCCCGGCCGCTTGCCGGGCACCGATCTCCAGTTCGTCATCCGTCGCGCCAACAAGGGCGGCGCGACACGGCTGATCGTCCGCGAACGCTATGCCGACCGTCGCCCGACGGACCGGCGCGCCGATGCCGTCTTCCTGCAGGCGTTGGTCGATCACTTCGGCGATGCGCCGTTCGAGCGTGGCAATCTCGATGCCGGGCGACTTTCGTGGCTTTTCGGGCGCGAGGTGGTGCCGGCCGAAGACCCATTCGATCCGGAGAGTTACGAGGCGTTGCTGCGTGTCGATCTCGCCCGGGCGCGGGCCGGGTTTCCCGATCTCGAGGTGCCCGACGCAGCCGGTTCCGAGACCACGGAGGACCGGCCGTGAGCGGCGCACGGCAGCGGCGGGATGCCGCCGGTCCGGGGCGTTCACGCGGAATTCAGTTTCCCGCCCCTCCCACTCTCTGCCAGCCTCACGGCACAATCAGAAAAGGCTCCGGAGGCCGAGCATCATGCGTTTTCTTCCTTTCGCCGGGGCTGCGGCCCTCGCCATGGCCCTTGCGGCCTGCGGTGACACGGTCACCGAACAGGCGCTGTTCGGCGGGGCGGCCGGTGTGGGCGCCGCGGCGGTTACCGGCGGCGACCCGCTGGTCGGCGGTGTCGTCGGCGCCGGCGGCAACGTCGCCTTCTGTCAACTCAACCCGCACCGTTGCCTGCGCTGACTCGGGAGCGGCACGGTGGTGTGAGGCGCCGCGCGGCACGATCCGCGCGGCGCTCCGGCAACCGGGCGTTTCCCCGGGATCAGAAGTTGAACTGCGTTGCCAGTTGCAGCCGCGTGTTGTCCACCCGGCGCCCGTCATACTGGCGGCGCTCGCTGTAGATCACCTCGATCCCGGTGGTGACCTTCTCGACCGGCTTCCAGGTCAGCGTCGCATGCGCCGTGCGCAGCCGTTCGGTGTCGGTTGCCGCGGCGGAGGGGTCGGAATCGTTGCGCCGCTCGCCCACCACCAGACCGACGCCGATCTCGTCGGTGATGTCCTGGTTCACGCCAAGGGCGAGGCCGCGCGTGCGTACCGCCCGGTAGCCCGTGGCAGGCCCGGAGATGTCGGCCCCGCCGGCACCGCCGAAGACGAGGATCGAGCCAATCCCCTCGCCTTCGGTCCAGGAGGCAAGGATCGAGCCGCCCTGCCAGAGCTGGGCGTTCCCCGACAGGTTGACGCCCCAGCCGCTGGTCGTGCCGCCGCCGGGCTGATCGATCTGGCGGTGCAAGGCAGCAAGCTTCACGAAGCCCGACTGGAACTGGTAGGACGCCGCGCCGCTGAGGACCGGATTGCGATAGCCGGCCGGGTCGCGCTCGATCGATGCGGCAAGCGTCACCCCGTCGATCACCTCATGGGTATAGCGCAGCTGGTTGATCCGCGCGAAGGGGAGACCGGCTGGCCCCTGGAAATCCAGCGTGGACGGATAGCTCTCGATCGGCATGAAGAGGTTCCAGGTCTGGCCGGCGAGGAAGCCGCCCAGCTCGCCATAGGCATGGCGCAACCGGAACCCGTTTCCGCTGCCGAAGAAATCCCCCTCGATTCGCGTCCGCAGCTCGCCGAGGCCCGTCTGTGTGATGGTCTCGAAGCCCAGCCGGGACTGTCGGGCGTGCAGCGTGCTGCCCGAGCGGCGGGGATCGCCGGCATTCACCCCGGCGATACCGAAGGCGGTGTCGCCCAGCTGGAAGTCGAAGTCGTGGATCGCGTCGCCCTTCACGTAGCCGTAGAACCGGAAGGTGGTGTTGGCGGGAAGCTGGATCTGCCCGCCGCGCTCGCGCTCCAGCTCGGCTACCCGGCTTTCGAGGGCGGCCACCCGGGCCGCCTCGTCGGCGGCGCCCGGCGTGGTCGCGAGCGCCAGGGCCGCCACCGCCGTGCCAAAACCGGCCACACGGGCCAGGCTCGTCTGCTGTCGCATCATCTCTGCGTCCTTCCTCCGGAACGGGTTTCCACGCAGCCGCGCCGAACGCGCAGCCATGCACGGATGCAGTTCCGGGGGGGAAGGGGCGGGGTTACCGAGCGGCGGCGTCACGGATTATCACGAAGGCGCGCGTGCCAGTCCGCGCGCCGCGACCTCACAGCAGGAAAGGGTAGCCGCGCATGTTCCGCAAGATCCTGATCGCCAACCGCGGCGAGATCGCCTGTCGGGTGATCAAGACCGCGCGCCGGATGGGCATCGCCACCGTGGCGGTGTATTCCGACGCCGACCGGCACGCGCGGCATGTGCGCATGGCTGACGAGGCAGTGCATATCGGCCCGGCGCCGGCGGCGCAGTCCTATCTGGTGATCGACCGAATCCTGCAGGCGATCCGCCGGACGGGGGCGGAGGCAGTCCATCCGGGCTATGGCTTCCTTTCGGAAAACATGCGCTTCGCCAGTGCGCTGGAGGCCGAAGGTGTCACTTTCATCGGGCCGCCCGCCGGCGCGATCGAGGCGATGGGCGACAAGATCACCTCGAAGAAGCTCGCCGCCGAGGCCGGCGTCTCCACCGTGCCCGGCTGGATGGGTCTGATCGCCGATGCCGACGAGGCGGTGAAGATCGCCGGCCAGATCGGCTATCCTGTGATGATCAAGGCATCCGCGGGCGGCGGCGGCAAGGGCATGCGCATCGCGTGGAACGACGGGGAGGCGCGCGAGGGGTTCCAGAGTTCGAAGAACGAGGCGGCCAGCAGCTTCGGCGACGACCGCATCTTCATCGAGAAGTTCGTCACCCAGCCGCGCCACATCGAGATCCAGGTGCTGGCCGACCGCCACGGCAACACCCTCTATCTGGGCGAACGGGAATGCTCGATCCAGCGCCGCAACCAGAAGGTCATCGAGGAGGCGCCCTCGCCCTTTCTCGACGCCGCCACCCGCAAGGCGATGGGGGAGCAGGCCTGCGCGCTGGCCCGGGCCGTGGGTTATACCAGCGCCGGCACGGTGGAGTTCATCGTCGATGGGGCGCGCAACTTCTACTTTCTGGAGATGAACACGCGGCTGCAGGTGGAGCATCCCGTCACCGAGCTGATCACCGGCATCGACCTGGTGGAGCAGATGATCCGCGTCGCCGCCGGAGAGAGACTGGCCTTCAGCCAGGACGAGGTGAAGCTCGACGGCTGGGCGATGGAAAGCCGGATCTATGCCGAGGACCCCTATCGCAATTTCCTGCCCTCCACGGGCCGGTTGACGCGCTATCGCCCGCCGGCCGAGAGCGCCCTGCCGGAGGCGGTGGTGCGCAACGACACCGGCGTCTTCGAGGGTGGCGAGATCAGCATGTTCTACGATCCGATGATCGCCAAGCTGTGCAGCTGGGCGCCCGACCGCGCCCGCGCCATCGAGGAGATGCGGATCGCGCTCGACGCCTTCGAGCTGGAGGGGATCGGCCACAACCTGCCCTTCCTCTCGGCGGTGATGGACCATGCGCGCTTCGTCTCGGGCGACATCTCCACGGCCTTCATCGCCGAGGAATATCCCGAGGGTTTCGCCGGCGTGACGCTGGAAGAGGGTTTGCTGCGCCGGGTCGTGGCGGCGGCGGTCGCGATGCACCGGGTGGCCGAGATCCGGCGCGCCCGCATCTCGGGCCGGATGGGCAACCACGAGCGACGGGTCGGCGACACCTTCGTCGTGCTTGCGCAGGGCGAACGCTTTTCCGTCGCCGTCGCCGCCGATCGCGGCGGCGCCACGGTGCGCTTCGAGGACGGGGCCGAGTTGCGCGTCGCCTCGGGCTGGACCCCGGGCACGCCGCTGGCGCGGCTGACGGTCGATGGCACGCCGCTGGTGATGAAGGTGGCAAAGATCACCTCGGGTTTCCGGCTGCGGCTGCGCGGGGCGGATCTGAAGGTGCGGGTGCTGTCGCCGCGGCAGGCCGAACTGCAGGCGCTGATGCCCGAGAAGGAGCCGGCCGACCTGTCGAAATTCCTGCTCTGCCCGATGCCCGGCCTCGTCGTCGCGCTGCATGTCGAAGAGGGTGCCGAGGTCTTCGAGGGTCAGGCGCTCGCCACCGTCGAGGCCATGAAGATGGAGAACATCCTGCGCGCCGAACGCCGCGGTGTCGTCGCCGCCATCCGCGCCCGCATCGGCGCCAGCCTCGCCGTCGACGAGGTGATCATGGAGTTCGAGTGAGCCTCGCCGGCCAGGCCCCGGGGCGCGCGCGCTACTCCCGTCCAGACGGGCGCTGCTCCAGCATCTCCTGCCGGCGCGCCGGGAAGCGGTCGATCACGGCCATGATCTCGCGGGCGGTGCGGGGGGCGGGGCGGCGCTGCTTGACCTCGCCGTCCTTGTCGAGGATCGCCAGCATGAAGCCACGCGGACGCAGGCGCCGGCGCGCCTCGCTCTGTGCCGCAGGGTCGGCATCGACGATCAGCACCACGTCTCGCGTCACGAATTCCTCGGCGCGTTCGAGAATGTACCGGATCTGCCGGTCGAAGGCGGGATCGGCCGGGGTCTGGGCAAAGACGATGATCGGCCGCTTCAGCCAGAGGAAGCTCTCCAGATCGGCATCGATCGCGTCGAGCACCTCGAGCCCCTGCGCATCCATTTCCGTTGCCACGCTTTGCACCTGCGCAACCGTCTCGGTGACTTCCGCAGCCTCCTCCGCACCGTCTGTTGCCGCAAGCGCGGCCCCCTGCGCCAGCGCGGAAGCGGGCAAAACCGCAGCGAATACAAGTATCAAGACCGTTTTCATGGCGCCTCCTGTCGGGCATGATATAGGGGGTTTTGCCGGGAAGCCACAGAGCCCGGCCCGATCTCGGGCCGGCCGGACGCCGCGACGAGAGGAGCACCGCCGATGAGCCGCACGCGACAGGACTGGGAGGCGCTGGCGCGCAGGGACTTGCGCGGTCGCGAGCCTGACACGCTGGCCTGGGAAACGCTGGAAGGCATCCGCATCCGGCCCCTCTATACCGCCGAGGATCTCGACGGGCTCGACCATCTCGGCAGCCTGCCGGGCTTTGCGCCCTACACCCGGGGTGTGCGGGCGACGATGTATGCCGGCCGTCCCTGGACCATCCGGCAGTATGCCGGCTTCTCCACCGCCGAGGAGTCGAACGCCTTCTACCGCAAGGCGCTGGCCGCCGGGCAGCAGGGTGTCTCGGTCGCCTTCGACCTGGCCACCCATCGCGGCTATGACAGCGACCATCCGCGGGTGGAGGGCGACGTGGGCAAGGCCGGCGTCGCCATCGACAGCGTCGAGGACATGAAGATCCTGTTCGATGGCATCCCGCTGGAGCAGGTCTCGGTGTCGATGACGATGAACGGCGCGGTGATTCCGGTGCTGGCAAGTTTCATCGTGACGGGCGAGGAGCAGGGTGTGGACCGAAAGCT
>SLBI01000387.1 GCA_007126375.1 Paracoccaceae bacterium | reverse complement strand
GCACCGGGCCGGCCTGCAGCGCGGCGAGATGGCCCCGGAAACGGGCGGCGTAGCGCTCGGCCAGTTCGGGGGTGCGCGAGTGATAGGCGCCGGCCGCAGCCTCCCACGATCCCAGTTCGGCGGCGAGACCGGCAAGAAAACGCGCCGCATAGATCGCATTGCCCGCGGGTTCCAGCATCGCCTCCGGCCCGGCGAAGGCATGCCCGTGCCAGCGCAGGTTCACCTGAAAGCAACCGATATCGATGCTGCGCTGTCCGCCGGCGATCAGGTCGCGAATATGCGCCTCGGCATTCTCGCGGCTCTCGAACCAGCGTCCGGCGCCGCCGGCATTGGTGGCCCAGGGCCAGGGCCGCAGGCGGCCGCCGCGACGGCGCCCGGTTTCGGTCATCGCAATGGCCTGCAGGACATCCAGCGGCACGCCGGTGGCGCGCGCAGCGGCGACCGCGGCGCGGTCGCACAGATCGGCCGGATCGGCGGCGGCCGCGTCGATCCGGCAGAACGCCAGCGCGCAGAGGAAGACAAGGCCGAGCCGGCGGACGCAGTGGCCGGCGGCCGAAGACGGCACAACGGAGCGCCGCAGCATCGCGGCAGACAGATTGCTGCACGGGAAAGATGACTGCACGGGCGACCCTTCGGCAATTCTTGCTCGAACGCCGAAACCGTAGGGAAGAACCCTTGCGATTCGGTAACCGGGCGCGCAGCGCGCCTCAGGCGTCCAGACGGCGACGCATGGCCAGTTCCCCGGCGCGCGCCGCCGGCACGGTTGCCGGCGTGAATCCGGCCCGCACATAGGCGGATAGTGCCGCGGCATTGCCACGGCCGACCTCCAGCCAAAGCTCGACGATGCCATGGGCGCGGGCATCCTCGATCAGGGCGGCGAGCAACCGACCCGCGATGCCGCGACCGCGGACATGGCGGCGCACGAACACCGCCTCGACCCAGCCCCGGCGCTCAGCCCGGACCGGATCACCGTCACGACACCACAGTGCGCAGGCGACGGCGGCCTCCGCATCAGCCAGTTCCCAGACGAAGGGGCGCACCGAGGCGCGCCGCGCTGCCACGGCCCCGGGGCTGTCGGCGTCGCTGTCTTGCGGACGGCACGCGAAGGCGCCCGGAACCTCTGCCTGTGCCTCGGCCCATAGCGCCCGCCACAGCAGGGCATCGTCAGGACCAAGCAGCCGCGCGGTCATTCCGCTTCGGGGTGGTGGGGCGCCTTGCCGGACGGTGCGGCGTAGGGCCGGCTTACATCACCGAGGCAGACGTCAAGGCATTCCACTTCCAGCGCCACCGCGCCATCGCCGGCGAAGGTCAACAGCAACCGCCCGGTGCCGTCCGAGCCCGGCGTGAAGTCGAGCGCGAGCAGCGAGAGCACCGTGTCGCGATCTGCCATGTCGATGCCGTCGGTCGCGGCGGCCAGAACATCCTCGACCGTCAACAGCGACTGCACCCGCTCATAGACCCGCCCACGCCGCTCGGCCCCCAGCCTATCCTCCCAGCGGAACCGGTTGAGCAGCACCGCAAAGCGCCGCCGTCGCCGGTCAAGCCGCATCTCCGTGATCGGGAACACCGCGTCCTGCAGCAGCGCCGAAAGCACCTTCAGATCGTCGCAATCGACGGCGCGCAGCCGCAGCGGCGCATCGCGGCCATCGGCAAAACCTGCATCGCTCATTCGCTGATCCGCTCGATATCGGCACCGCAGGCGCCCAGTTTCTCCTCAACCCGCTCATATCCGCGATCGAGGTGATAGACACGGCTCACTACCGTCTCGCCCTCGGCGGCAAGAGCGGCGAGGATCAACGAGACCGAAGCACGCAGATCGGTCGCCATCACCGGAGCCCCTCTCAGCCGTTCCACGCCGGTCACCGTGGCGGTGCCGCCGTGCACCTCGATCTGCGCGCCCATCCGCGCGAGTTCGGGCGCGTGCATGAACCGGTTCTCGAAGATCCGTTCCTCCAGCACGCTGACCCCTGAAGCGGTGGACAGAAGCGCCATCATCTGCGCCTGCAGGTCGGTGGGAAAGCCCGGAAACGGCGCCGTCTCCACATCGACGGCGCGCAGCGGCCCATCGCGGCGATGCACCCGCAACCCGGCCGCCGTCTCCTCCACCGCGACCCCGGCGGCGCCCAGCTTCTCGGCGAAGGCGGCAACCAGTTCCAGCCGGCCGCCCAGACATTCGACATCGCCGCCGGTGATCGCCGGCGCCAGCATGTAGGTGCCCAGTTCGATCCGGTCGGCCACCACCCGATGCGTGGAACCGCCCAGCCGGTCCACCCCTTCGATGACGATCTCCGGGCTACCCTCACCATCGATCTGCGCGCCCATGCCGCGCAGGCAGCGCGCCAGATCCACGATCTCGGGCTCGCGTGCTGCATTCTTCAGCACCGTGGTGCCCCGGGCCAGCACCGCCGCCATCAGCGCGTTTTCGGTAGCCCCGACCGAGACGATAGGGAAGTCGATGACCGCTCCTCGAAGCCCGCGTGGCGCCCTTGCATGCAGATAGCCGTCGCGCAGCTCGATCTCGGCGCCCAGCCGCTCCATCGCCATGCGATGCAGGTCCACAGGCCGCGCGCCAATGGCGCAGCCGCCGGGCAGGCTCACCTCGGCATGGCCCAGACGGGCGATCAGCGGTCCCAGAACCAGAACAGAGGCGCGCATCTTGCGGACGATGTCGTAATCCGCGCGGCTGCCGGTCAGCGCATGCGAGGACAGGGCCAGTACGCGCCCCTCCTGCAGCCCGGCCACCTCGGCGCCGAGCGAGCCCAGAAGCGCACCCATGGTGCTGATGTCCGAAAGACGCGGCGCATTGGTCAGCGTCAGCGGCTCGTCGGTCAGCAATGTTGCAGGCATCAGCGCAAGGCAGGCGTTCTTGGCCCCGGCGATCGGGATGGATCCCTGCAGCGCCGCCCCACCGCGCACCCGAATCTGATCCATCGCCGCCCTCTAGCTCTGCCCGACAGGCTCGTCGGCGCCCGGCGCCCGGGGCGTTGCGCCGGGAGTGTTCCCCGCCCGACCCTCGTCTTCCACCATCTCGTGCCGCGCCCGTGCCTGTTGCTTCCGCCGGACAAGGTTCGTCCGCAGCGCATCCTTCAACCGGGCCGAACGCGCCGTGGAACGCGACCCGGTGTCCGAGGGCGATCCGGGCGTGTCGGGAGTCCGGGCCATTCTCCGCATTCCCGCTTCATAGCGCGACGCTGCCGTGCGGTCCAGATCGCCCTGAGCGCTGCACCCGGCCGCAGGTGGTGGCGCGGACCCGCCGATGACGCGACAGGGCCCGCCCAGCGGTATTGCTCAACCGAACCGCTTCATCGCATTGCGGAAACTGTCGCTGATCGCCTCCCATGCGGCCGTGAAACCCGACCGCATGTCACGCCACGCCTCGTCGCTGGTGTCGCGTGCCTCGCGCAGCTTTTCTTCGGCCTTGTCGCGCTGCGCCTTCAACTCCTTGACCTGCTCCTCATAGCGCGCGCGGGCATCTTCCTCCACGTCCTTGGCGCGCGCCTGCAGCTTGTCGATCTCGGCATTCCATGCGTCGATCTGCGCCTTCATCTTCTCCACATAGTCGTTGCGGTCCATGTGATCCTCCTTTCCGGGCGCGTAACCCGTTGTTCACGCCGTCACGTGGTTACCGCCTGACGCGGGATCAACCCCCTGCAGAGCCTTGCCGCCGAGCGCCCTGCACTGGCATCCGCACCCGGCAAGCATCGATTTCACGCTTGCATCGGCAGCGCCGGAGCGGCTATGTCGCGCCGCGTGGCTGCTGTAGCTCAGTGGTAGAGCACTCCCTTGGTAAGGGAGAGGTCGACAGTTCAATCCTGTCCAGCAGCACCATGAAATCAAGGGCTTGTGGAGAAAACGGGGGCGTGAAGCGGCCTGCGGCTCAACCGTGGTTCATTGTCGCAGGGCGTTTTCCAGTCGTTCAGGGTGCGTGCCGCATCCGGTTCCAATGCCCGGCCGATGCCCCCAACCGCGCGCCGGAGGATGACATTGGCCTTCGCGCTCCGCGGTTGCTTTCGCGCTCCGCGGAAGAAAAGCCGCAGGCACCCCACGTCACCGGCCGCAGCCGCGGCGCCACGGTTGGGCTCAAGGGGCGGGCGGCGGCGGGCGTCTCCACCGCCAGCCTCGCCCAAGGGTCGGAGCATGCCCCCGGGCGCGTCTCATGCCCGCAGGGTCAGGCGGTCGGCGCGGATCCCCGGGCAGAAACAGCAGCGGAACGAAGGTGCCGCGACCGGCGCTCAACCAGCACAGGTTGCTCATCATCACTCCGGTCAGTTCGGGCGCTTGGATCACGCAGTCGCTGAGGCATCGGGCAAGTTCATGGTCCTGACCCTGAGTCTGAAGAAGTGGTGGCCAACGTCCCTTCCCTCGGGATAGCCGCATCCGGCCGCCGAGGATCGCACCCGCCCGGCCCTGTCCGGGCGCGGCGTCAGCGCCATCGCGCTGCGGACCCGTCCGCCCCGAGGGCTGGAACCTGCCCGCCAAACCGCTATGCAGGCGGCGGATCGGCAGCGAGGGCAGGATGGATTTCGACGAGGTGATCGAGCGGCGCGGCACGCGTTGCATGAAATGGGACATGATGGCGGCGCGCTGCGGCGTGCCGGCTTCGGACGGCATCCCGATGTGGGTCGCGGACATGGACTTCCGCCCACCCGCCTGCGTGCAGGGGGCGCTGGAAGGCATGCTGGGCCACGGCATATACGGTTACTTCGGCGATGACGCCGCCTATCACGCCGCGATCTGCTGGTGGATGGAGCATCGCCACGGCTGGAAGGTGGACCCGGCCGCGATCTTCACCACCCATGGCCTGGTCAACGGCACCGCGCTCTGCCTCCACACCTGGACACGGCCGGGCGACGGGGTGGTGCTGATGACGCCGGTCTATCATGCCTTCGCCCGCGTCATCCGCGCCGCCGGGCGTGAAGTGGTCGAGCTTCCGCTGGCAGAGGAGGACGGGCGCCACATCCTCGACCTCGACGCCGTGGAGCTGCCGGCCACCGCGCGGATGCTGTTGTGGTGCTCGCCGCACAACCCCGGCGGACGGGTCTGGAGCGTCGCGGAACAGCGGCAGGTGGCCGATTTCGCCGCCCGCCACGGGCTGATCCTCGTCTCGGACGAGATCCACCACGATCTGGTGATGCCCGGCCAGCGCCATGTGCCAATGCCGGTCGCCGCCCCCGAAGCGGCCGACCGGCTGGTGATGATGACCGCCGCCACCAAGACCTTCAACATCGCCGGCGCACATGTCGGCAATGTCATCGTCGCCGATCCGACGCTGCGGGCGCAGTTCGCGCAGACCATGGCGGGCCTCGGCATCTCGCCCAATTCCTTCGGGCTGCACATGGTTACCGCGGCCTATTCGCCCGAGGGCGCGGCCTGGGTCGATGCGCTGAACACCTATCTCGATGGCAACCGCCGGCTGTTCGACGCCGGCATCGCGCAGATCCCCGGGCTGCGGTCGATGCCGCTGCAGGCAACCTATCTCGCATGGGTGGATTTCGCCGGCACCGGCATGGCGCCGGCGGATTTCACCGCACGGGTGGAACGCGATGCGCGTATCGCCACCAACCGCGGCAGCACATTTGGCAGCGGCGGCGAGAGCTTTTTGCGCTTCAACCTTGCCACCCCACGGGTGCGGGTGGCGGAGGCAGTGGACCGGCTGCAGCGCGCCTTCGCCGACCTGCAGTAGCCGGGCTCACTCGCCGATCGTCAGGGTGAACTCGTCCTCGTAATAGGTGCGCATCGCCATGAAGGGCTGATCGCCGTCCTCGGCGAAGACGAAGACATGCAGCGAATCATGGCCGAGTGTGACACGGCAGAAGACGGCGCCCTCAGCCAGCCCGGCCGGGCAGGTGTCGAGGTCGAGATGCGGCACCGCCGCCTCGAAAACGGCATAGTCGAAGGGCGTGTCGGCCAGCGCGGCCGGGGCGGCGAGCAGGCAGGCGGCGAACAGGGAAAGGCAGGGTTTCATGGCTGTCTCCGGCATCGGCGCCCCACGGGGCGCAGGATTTCCGCCGGGCAAACGGGACAGCACCCGTCGGCTGGGTGCTGCGATATCTGACAGATTCGATCAGGAATGACAAGGGCGGGCCCGCAGGCCCGCCCCGTCACCTGTGTTGCCGGGCTCACTCGGCCGGCACGGTGGCCGCCTGCCGGGGCGCGCCAAAGTGGCGGCGATTCAGATGCAGCACCAGCCAGATCATCGCCGCCTGCGAGGCCAACGCCACCGCGGTGATCGCCCAGTAGGCCAGACCGTACTCGGCCACCAGCCCGGCCTCGACCAGGCCCTTGTTCAGCCAGAAGTGGATCATCACTGCGAAGCCGACGCCCGGGCAGACCAGCGCATAGGCACCCGGGCTGTTGTCGCGGCCGAACAGGAACCGCGCGGCATAGCCGAGCCGTGCCAGCATGAACAGCCCGAACACCCCGAACAGCACCTGCACCGACAGAAGCTGCGTCAGCCAGGCCAGTGTCCCGGCCGCAGCATGCGGCGCGGCCATGTGGACCTCCATGCCATGGGTCTGGCGCAGGCTCAGGATCCCCAGTACGGTCAGCAGCGGGATGACGATCATCAGCGTCGGAGCGGTTTCCACATTGGCGCCATGCTCCATCATCGACCGCAGGCCGAGGATCAGTGCCACCGCGGCGATCAGCGCCGAGGTAACGAGGAAGAAGGTGGAGAGCACCAGCGCCAGTCCCGACACCCCGGCGACCCCGCTCAGCGCCGCCGGTGCGGCCATGCCGACGCCCACCATGGCGAAAGCAAAGGCAGGCAGGATCTGGCCGAAGGAGTTGTTGGCGGCGCAGTTGAAGCCGCCCTTCACCAGCACCCGGCCGAGGAACTGCCCCATGATGCGGAAGGACAGAAGGCCGATCGCCGCGAATGCGACCATTGCCAGCGGGAACAGGTATTCCACCACGCTCCACAGCCCGGGCACGAAAACCATGCCCAGCACGAAGCCGACATTGACGGTCATTGCCAGCGCCAGTGGCAGCGCCATCAGCTGTGTCTCGGCATTGGTGCCGCGGAACTTCGCATAGGCCTGCGTCCGCTTCCAGGCGGACAGCGCGCGCAGGTTCCAGATCAGCGCCCGGATGTTGAGAAAGGCGAAGACGGCGATGCCGGCCAGCGCGGCGGCGATCATGCCCTGCACCAGCGGCCCGCCGGTGGCAAAGGCAGCGGCGATGTCCTCGAACACCGGCACCGGCTGGCCGGGGTGGGGAATCCAGAACATCAGCCACATGAAGAAGGTGACGGCCAGACCGCCGGCCCCGAGCGAGCCGAGGAAGTAGAGCGGGCTGTAGCTGTCCGCCGGACGGGAGAGCGTGGTTGCGGTCATCGGGGGGCTCCTTTCATATTCATTGTTAGGCATACGTATATGTGAATATGTCGGATGCGTAACCGGACAGGATGTCGCACCCCCCCGGCCCCCTCGCGACACCTTTTCAGGAGGATGACGCACGAAACTCTGGGCTGCCGTGAGGGGCGGGTGGTTGACGACATGGGAACCGCGTTTCGGCCAAGGGGTTGGCGGGGGCCATGGCGGAATGGCTCTTTTGCAAACCCCGGGCGGCCCGGTGTCGATTTCATTGGGGTTTGTCGGATTGCGGACACGCATTGCCCGGCCCGCAACCCGGGCGGCTTACCCTCTGGCTGTGACTATTCGGGGGGGGGTCTGTCCGTCGTGGAGTTCATGCAGGACCGGCGAGATGAGCATGTCCCCGGGCGAGGGCTCGAACGTGCCATGCACCGCTTGCTTGACCCTGCGCCGACACTCTTGGTCGCAGAAGCGCAAGTCTTCTGCGGCCTGCTCCCACACCACCGCCGGGGACACAGCCGCCGCTCCGAACGGGCCGAAATGATCGCGAAGATCGCCGAGGTGTTCCGCAACAACCGCTTCCTCTACGGGGTGCGCGGGCGCGGCAACGCCGGCTACGGCCTGCCCCAGCTCGCCGATGCCTCGCGCGAGACGCTGAACGCCACGAACCATGCCGCCGCGCGCGCCGCGATGATGGCCTACCGCGGCCCCGGCGGCCGGCGGCTGGGCATCATGCCGGGGCTTCTGGTGGTGCCGCCCAGCCTTGAGAGCGCCACGCGCAAGCTGCTCAACTCCGAGCTTGGCACCGGCGGCGAGCCGAACGAGTGGAAGGGCACCGCCGAGCTTCTCGTCACGCCCTGGCTGTCGTGATGACCGCCGCCGCCATCGACCTGGCCGACCTGCCCGCGCCGGTGCCGGAGTGGGTGCAACTCCTGCCCGCGCCCGATGCGGACGGCATGATCCGCGCCCGCGACGGCCGCGCCTGGCGGCTGGACGATCCCGCCGCCCTGGCCGCGCGGTCCAGCGCCCAACGCGCCGATCTGCCTGTCGATTTCGACCACACCCACGACAAGCCCGACCTCGCCGGCGATGCCGAGCGGTTGCGCGCCGCCGGCTGGATCACGGCGCTTGAGGTCCGCGACGGCGCCCTCTGGGCCAAGGTGTCCTGGACAGACCGCGCCGCCGAGATGATCGCCCGGCGGGAATGGCGCTACATGAGCCCGGTGATCGCCTTCGATCCGAAGTCCCGCGCCGTGCTCAAGCTCCTCGGCGCCGGCCTGGTCGCGCGCGCCCCGCGCTGCACCTCAAGGCCGTCGCGGCCGAGGAGGTCGCGCCTGCGACCGCGCCCACGGGCGGCCTGCGCGGCCGCCTCGCCAAGGCGATTGGCCCCGAGCTGGCCATGAAGCTCCTGCTCACCCCCGGCGGCCGCGAATTCGCCATCGCTGACCGCCCCGGTGCCCGGTTGCGCCCGGTGGGCGTCAACGGCCCGGATGCAGCCCAGCGCCTCGCCGCCAACGCGCACCGACTGCCGAAACGCCTGCCATTCGCGATTCCGTGGCTCGCCGCGCAGGGCTTACCCATTGCCGAAATCGCGCGCACGCTGCGTGCCAGCGACGTAGCTGTGTGCGGCTGGCTCAGGCCCCGCCACGCGCGCCGCTGACCGGCTCAATCGCGAGTATCAGGCTGCTCGCACCAGATCCCGCAAATGAGCCCCTGTTATCCCCGCTCCAGACCTGGCAGACCCAGCGCAGAACAGATGTCAGACAACAGCCGTGGCGGGGAAACGCCAGGCCGCGTCGGATTGCGCGCTTCAAGCCGGTTGGGGTTTCGGATATCACGCTGCAGAATGCCCGTCAGCCCGAGGAGGCCGCCATGAATGCCCCGCACCGTGATACCGGGTTCTTCACCGAACCGCTCGCCAGCCGCGACCCCGAACTGGCTGCCGCCGTCTCTGCCGAACTCGGCCGGCAGCGCGACGAGATCGAACTCATCGCCTCCGAGAACATTGTCAGCCGCGCCGTGATGGAGGCACAAGGCTCGGTGATGACCAACAAATACGCCGAGGGCTATCCCGGCCGCCGCTATTACGGCGGTTGCCAGCATGTCGATGTCGCCGAGGAACTGGCGATCGAGCGCGCGAAGCGGCTGTTCGGCTGCGGCTTCGCCAATGTGCAGCCCAACTCGGGAAGCCAGGCCAACCAGGGGGTGATGCTGGCACTGCTGCAGCCGGGCGACACCATCCTAGGCATGAGCCTCGATGCCGGCGGGCATCTGACCCATGGCGCGCGACCGAACCTGTCGGGCAAATGGTTCGACGCGGTCGCCTATGGCGTGCGCGAGGCCGACCTGATGCCGGACTACGACCAGATCGAGGCGCTGGCGCTGCAGCACAGGCCACGGATGATCATCGCCGGCGGCTCGGCGATCCCGCGCATCCTCGATTTCCCCCGCTTCCGCGCCATCGCCGACAAGGTGGGGGCATATCTGCTTGTGGACATGGCGCATTTCGCCGGGCTGGTGGCCTCGGGCCATTACCCATCGCCGTTTCCGCATGCGCATGTCGCCACCACCACCACGCACAAGACCCTGCGCGGCCCGCGCGGCGGGATGATCCTGACCGATGACGAGGCGCTGGCGAAGAAGTTCAACTCGGCAATCTTTCCCGGGCTTCAGGGCGGTCCGCTGATGCATGTGATCGCGGCGAAGGCGGTGGCCTTCGGCGAGGCGCTGCGGCCCGAGTTCCGCGATTACCAGGCGCAGGTGATCCGCAACGCGCAGGCGCTGGCAGACCAGTTGCAGAAGGCCGGTCTGGCCATCGTGACCGGCGGTACCGACACCCATCTGATGCTGGTCGATCTGCGTCCCAAGGGGGTGAAAGGCAACACCACGGAGGTGGCGCTGGGGCGGGCTCACATTACCTGCAACAAGAACGGCATTCCGTTCGACAGCGAGAAGCCCACCGTCACCTCGGGCATCCGGCTGGGCACACCGGCGGGCACCACACGCGGGTTTGGCGAACCGGAATTCCGACAGATCGGTGACTGGATCGCCCGCGTGGTCGAGGGGCTTGCCGTCAATGGCGAGGCGGGCAATGGTACGGTCGAGGCGCAGGTGAAGGCCGAGGTGGCGGATCTCTGCGCCCGCTTCCCGATCTACGCCGCGATGTGACGGTCCGGCCCGCCGCTGGTGCGGCGGGCCACCTCTTTGACGGAGCGCCCTGCAAGACGCGCCTGACCAGCCCCGTCAGGCAAGGCGCGCGGTCACCGACAGCTGTCCGACGGCAGACTCGCAGCGGCGACTGATCCTACTGGATGCGCATGTCGTTGGCGAAGATGGAGCCGTCCTCGCGCAACTCCAGCTTGCTGATGAGTTCGTCTGGTCCGTCACCTGGGCGAGCGAACAACGCCATCATCATCCGTGCCCCCTGGGCCTGATCCTCGGGAATCATCCCCATCGCCACCAGCGTGTCGAGCAGCTGCGTGCCCCCTCGCAGCACGAGGTTGAGCACCCCGGCAGGCCGTGGGATCCCGGGAAAGGTCTGCGTATCGCTTGGATCGAAGGTGAAGCCGCCGTCTCCGATCAGTTCGGCGCCGCCCGCGCGCACCTCGAGGCTCCGGATGTCCAGCGCGGTCGGCTGCGCCGCTTCGAGCGGGCCGCCCATCATGTAGCCGAACATCGTTTCCATGCCGAACAGATCGGCCGGCAGAACCAGCTGCGCGCCGAGGTCGAGCACCAGCGATGCCGGGCCGCGCGGAATCCGACCGGCGGGATCGGCCATCGCCCAGACATCTTCGGGCAGCACCAGGTCGACGAGCCGCAGCAGCAGTTCGGCCGGCTGCGGGGTCGGCGCGCCCTTGGTCGGCAGGCTGAAGCCATAGCCAAGCTCCGCCGCCTTCAGCGTCATCTGTGGCATCGGCAGTTCGCTGCCGGCAAAGGTGAACTCGCCGTTGCGGCTGCCCGAGTTGAAGGACACCTCGTCCGCGTTCAGCACGAAACGGGTCTGCCCCGTCATGGCCGTGCCGCCGCCCGTGGCCTGATTGCCGTCGGCATCCATGTCGAAGGCGTAGCGCAGAGTGTCGTAGCCGAAGCTGATCGCCAGCGCGAGCCCCTCGTCAAGGGCACTGGCAAGATCGCCATCCTCCAGCCGGGACACCTGGTCCATCCCGGCGCCGACGAAACCGAGCACCAGCCCGGTCGCGGCGTAGTCGAAGGTGACGAACTCGCCACTCGCGTCGCGGACCTCCACCCCGGCGTTGAGCGCGCCCACGGAGAAGTCGGTGCTGCTGGGCCCGCCCGGCGCGAGGGGGATGTCGTAGTTTCCGGCCACGCCGAGCGCCGTCATCCGCACGTTCATGACATCGGGGCCGCCACCGGGTGCGACGAATTCGGTGACGCTGGCGGTGACTTCGGGGGCGGTGAGCGTATGGGAAAGACCGTTTTCACCTTCGGAAACAAGCAGCCGGAACCCCGGCTGGCGAATGTTCAGGACCATCAACTGGCCCTGATCGCCGGCCAGGCGCATGTCGTAGCTGTCCGGCATGGCGACGGATACGGTGCCGTCGGCCTGTTCGGTAAAGGCGACGCTGTCGAGGACGATGCTGGCAACGATCTCGTCGCTCTCGCTCTCGATCCGGACCTTGCTTGCCGTGAGCGTCGCGCCGTCACGGCTGACCGTGCCGGCCTGCATCGTCGAGCCGCCCACGGCGGCATAGGATTGCCATGCCTGCCAGACGTCCTCGGCGGCGAGTTGGGCCTGGGCCGGGGTGGCGGCGAGGGCGGCAGCGAGCGCTGCGGCTGGCACTGCCGAGGCGCGCAGGGCGGCAACAGGAGACATTGGGTGTCCTTTCTGACCCGGAAGACAACGTCGATGATCCTCGGCGGGCCGTGGCGGGTCAAGCCGGTTTCCCGGACAATTCCATGCTGGTCGCGCAGGTTTTTCCGATGCCGGTGCCGAAGCTGGCCTCCGGCCGGCGTCTGGGTTATGCGAGCCCGGTCGTCCAGCGCAGCAGGGGGAAGGCCAGGATGGATTTGACCGGCAGGACGGTTCTGATCACCGGTGCGAGCCGGGGCATTGGCGCGGCGGCCGCGGTTGCCTTCGCGGAAGCCGGCGCGCATGTCGGCTGTGCCGCACGTGACGGTGCGGCGGTCGAGGCGCTCGCGGCCGATATCGACGGACTCGCGCTGCCCTGCGACGTCGTCGACTACGCCGCTGTGGAACGCGCGGTGGCGGCGATGACCGATCGCTGGGGCAGGCTTGACGTTCTGATCAACAATGCGGGCGTGATCGAGCCGATCGCCCGCAGCGACGCCGCGGACCCGGCCGACTGGGGCTGGCTGATCGACGTCAACCTCAAGGGTGTATTCCACGGGATGCGCGCTGCGCTGCCGGTCATGACGGCGGCCGGCGGCGGCACGGTGATCACCGTGGGTTCGGGCGCCGCGCAGCATCCGCTGGAGGGCTGGAGTGCCTATTGTGCCTCGAAGGCCGGGGCGCTGATGCTCACGCGCGTTGCCGATCTGGAGCATCGGGCGGCAGGGATCAGGATCATGAGCCTGTCCCCCGGCACCGTGGCCACCGACATGCAGCAGGCAATCCGCGGCAGCGGCGTCAACCCGGTCAGCCAACTCGACTGGTCCGCGCATGTTCCGCCGGAATGGCCGGCGAAGGCGCTGGTCTGGATGTGCGGGCCCGAGGCGGACCCCCATCTGGGGCAGGAGGTGAGCCTGCGCGACGAGGGGCTGCGCCGGCAGTTGGGGCTCGTGGCATGATCCGGCTTGAGATCGCCGAGGGGCTGTGGACCATCACCCTGGACCGGCCGGACAAGGCGAATGCGCTGACCGCGGCCATGCTCGCCGATCTGGAGCGAATTCTGGGCGAGGCCGGGCAGTCAGCGGCGCGTGCGGTGGTGTTGACGGGCGCCGGCACGGTCTTCTCCGCCGGCGCCGATCTGGAGGAGGCGCGCGCCGGCCTCACCCTCAGCCCGGCCTGGGAGCGTGTATCAGGGGCGATCGCCCGGCTGCCCTGCCTGACGGTGGCGGCGCTGAACGGCACGCTGGCGGGCGGGGCCTTCGGCATGGCGCTGGCCTGCGACCTGCGGATCGCAGTGCCCGAGGCGAGGTTCTTCTATCCCGTCATGCGGCTCGGCTTTCTGCCGCAGCCCTCCGATCCGGCACGGCTGGCGGCCCTGATCGGGCCGGCGCGGGCGAAGCTTATCCTGATGGCCGGCCACCGCGCCAGCGCCGCCGAGGCGCTGGACTGGGGTCTGGTCGACCGGCTGGTGCCGGCCGAAGCCTTGCTGGAGGAGGCCGCGACGCTGTCCGCCCACGCTCGCGGCGCGACGGCAGCCCATGTTGCTGCGATCAAGGGGTTCTTCCATGATCCGGCGGGATGAACGGCGGCGGCCCGGTCAACGCTCCCGGCCTTCCGCTGCCAGGATTGCGGCGAGGCCGGCGCGATAGTCCGGGTAGGCGAGATGCAGCCCGAGGTCGCGCTTGATCCGGTCGTTACGAACCCGTTTCGAATCGGCGTAGAAGCTGCGCGCCATCGGCGACAGTTCGGCCTCCGCGTATGCAACGGCCGGCGGGCGCGGAAGGCCCGCGAGGTCGGCTGCGTGCCACAGGACATCCTGTGGCGGGGCGGGGGTGTCATCGGCGAGGTTGTAGATCGCCATCCCTTGCGGCGGCCTGTTCATCGAGGCGGCGACAGCAGCGGCGATGTCCTCGACATGGATGCGCGAAAAGACCTGCCCGGGCTTGACCACCGCCTGGGCCGTGCCGGCGCGCAGCCGGTCAAAAGGGCTGCGGCCGGGGCCGTAGATGCCGGCGAGGCGGAAGATCGCCAGCGGCAGGTCGGCGGCGCGGCTGAGGGCCGCCCAGGCGTTTTCGGCATCGAGCCGGGCGGCCGCGCGGGGAGAGGTCGGGGCGCATGGCGTGGTTTCGTCCACCCAGCCCCCGCCGTGGTCGCCATAGACGCCTGTCGTGGAAAGATAGCCTGCCCAGGCGAGCTGCCGTGCGGCGAGGATCGCCTCGGCCTCGGCGGCAAGCACGGGATCGCCGCCCGCAGCCTGCGGCGGGATAGAGGTCAGAAGATGCGTCGCCTGCGCCAGCGCAGGCCCAAGCGGCGTGCCTGGCCAGAGAACCGGTTCGACGCCTCCGGCGGCAAGGGCCGCCAATGCCTCGGGGCGCCGGGCAGTGCCGATCACGCGCCAGCCCTGCGGCAGAAGCCGCCGCGCCAGCTCCTGCGCGCTGTAGCCATGACCGAGCGACAGGAGGATACCGGTCATGCCGCCGGCCCGTTGCTCATTCCACCCATTCCCAATGCGTGGTGAATCCGCCCATCAGTTCGGCGACCGCGGCTTCGTCCACCGCGCCGGTGCGTTCCAGACGGGCGACCAGGCCGCGTTTGCGGTCCTCGACCACCTCGGCGACCCTTACCGCGAGCTTCTTCTCGGCGAAGGCCGCGTCATGGACGCGCCTGATCGCCCGGCGGCGCAGGTCGGGCTTGAAGATCTTGCCGACCGCGGTCTTGGGCAGTTCTGACAGAACCTCGACATGCTTGGGAATTGCCGCCCGTTCGCCGATCCGCGCCGCGGCGTGATCCAGCAACTGCGCGGGCGTGGCCTTGGCGTTCTCCACCAGTTCGACATAGGCACAGGGGAGTTCGCCGGCGAAGGCGTCGGGCTGGCCGATGGCGCCGGCAAAGGCGACCGCTTCGTGGCTGAGCAGCGCCTCCTCGATCACCGCGGGGTCGATGTTGTGACCCGAGCGTACGATGATGTCCTTTGCCCGGCCGGTGATCCAGAGATAGCCGTCGGGATCGAGCCGGCCGAGATCGCCGGTGCGCAGGTGCTCGCCGGCATAGAGCTTCGCGTTCTTGGCCGCCTCGGTATAAGTGTTGCCAGGCCAGACGCCGGGGTTGCGCACGCAGATCTCGCCGATCTCGTCGGTGGCGCACTGGTGGGTGATATTTCCGTCGTCGTCGAACCGCAGGATGCGCACATCGGTGTGCGGAAAGGGAATGCCGACCGAACCCACCTTCTTGGTGCCACTGGGCGGGTTGCAGGAAACGAGGCAGGTCGCCTCGGTCAGCCCGTAGCCCTCGGCCAACTGCACGCCCGTCGCCTTCTCGAACCGATTGTACAATTCTACCGGCAGTGCGGCCGAGCCGGAGATGCCACTTTCCAGCGTCGAGACATTGGCGTTCACCGGGCGTTGCATCAGTGCCGCCAGCGCGGTGGGCACGGTGATCATGAAGGTCACGCCCCAGCGCTCGATCAGCTTCCAGAAGTTGTCGAAAACACCCTCGCCGCGATACCCCTGCGGTGTCGGCAGCACCACATGCGCGCCCGAAGCCAGCGCCGACATCATGATCGGATAGGCGGCAAAGACATGAAACAGCGGCAGCGGGCAAATCAGCACATCCGTCTCGGCAAACATCAGCCGGTGCCCCACCCAGCCGTTGTAGATCATCCCGGAGAAGCGGTGCTGCGCCACCTTGGGCAAACCGGTGGTGCCGCCGGTATGGAAATAGGCGGCCACGCGGTCGTCGGCGGAATTTGCGAAGCCGAGCCGGGTGGCGGAGTGGCGTGCAGCTTCGGCATGATAGTCGAGCACGCGGGCGCGGTGGTGCACCTCCTGTTTCGGGCGGATGAACGGAACGATCCAGCTCTTCGGTGGGCTGAGGTAGCGATTGAGGTCGACCTCCAGCACGTGGCGGACGTCGGGTGCGTTCTCGACCGCCTCGGCCACTTTCTGCGCCACATCGGTCTTGGGCATGGATCTCAGCGTGACCACAACCTTCGCACCGGTCTCGCGCAGGATGGCGGCGATCGTCGAGGGTTCCAGCAACGGATTGATCGGATTGACGATGCCCGCGGTCATGCCGCCCAGCAGTACCGCCGCCGTCTCGATGCAGTTCGGCAGAACATAGGCGATCACGTCCGACTCGCCCACACCGAGATCGCGAAAGAGATTGGCCGCCCGCGTCACTTCGCCGTGCAGTTCGGCCCAGCTCAGCGTCACCGCCCTGTCCGTTGCGCCCGAGGTGATCTGGAAGGAGAGCGCGGGACGGCCTGGGTGCTGCTCTCGGGTGCGGGTCAGCAGATCGTAGACGGTGGTTGGCAGGTCGAGCGAGGTCCATCTCGCCTCCGCCTCGATGGCGTCGCGGTCGGCGACAGATGTAAAGCTCCGCGGCATGGCATCCTCCCGGCTGGCAGGTTCGAACGCCGCTCCTCCGGCGCCGCCCCGCATGTCATCGACCTTCTTGCGAGGTCCGGACGGCAGGATTGACCGATGCGGGCGCGGCTGGCAACCTGCCGCCCGCTGCCTGACAGTTCCGTGAAGCGAAGGTGCCCTGCGACCTGCAGCTGCGTTTCCCAATGCGTGGCGCCGCGCTAGAATGCTCCGGTCAGGCGTTTCGGCCGGAGGCTCCGGATGTCGCAAGCCTATCGCACGGTCCCGGCCTCGCTCGCGGCTGCGCTGCCGTTCTGGATGTCGCTCGGCCTGGTGCCGCTCCTTCTGGCGGCGGCGCTCTGGGGCGGTTGGGCACTGGCACTCGTGCCCCTCTATGGCTGGGGTTTGGTTTCGCTGCTCGACGTCGCGACCGGGCGCGACCGCACCAACCCGGACCCGGAGACGCCGGTGGCGCGACTGTTCTGGTATCGCGCGCTCACGCTTATCTGGATGCCGGTGCAGGCGGCCGTGCTGTTCGGGTTGATCTGGTGGACCGCCGGCGCCGATCATCTTGCGGTCTGGGAACGGCTCGCGCTCTTTGCCGGTGTCGGGGTGATGACCGGGGCGGTGGGCATCACCTATGCGCATGAGCTGCTGCACCAGCCGAACCGGGCCGAGCGCTGGCTGGGGGATATCCTGCTCGCCATGGTGCTCTACAGCCATTTCCGGTCCGAGCATCTTCTGGTGCATCACCGCCATGTGGGCACGCCGCGCGATCCTGTGACGGCGCGCTACAACGAGGGGTTCCATCGCTACTACGGACGGGTCCTGCGCGACTGCCCGCGCTCTGCCTTCCGCGCGGAGCGGGCGATGCTGGCGCGCCGGGGACTGCCGGTCTGGCATCGCTCCAACCCTTTCTGGCGCTATGCGGGGCTGCAGGCGGGGTTCATTGCGCTGGCCCTGGGTCTGGGGGGCTGGGCAGGGCTGGGGCTGTTCCTGCTGCAGGCCGGGGTGGCGGTGTGGCAGCTGGAGCTGACCAACTACATCGAGCATTACGGATTGACGCGGCGGTATCTCGGTGGAGGGCGCTACGAGCCGGTGGCGCCGCGACACAGCTGGAACGCGGCGCATCGGGCGTCGAACTGGCTGCTGATCAACCTTCAGCGCCATTCCGATCACCACACCAAGCCCGCCCGCCGCTTTCCGCTCCTGCAGACACATGACGCGGACGAGGCGCCGCAGCTGCCGCTGGGCTATCCGGCGATGACGGCGCTGGCGATGGTGCCGCCGCTGTGGCGGCGGGTGATGAACCCGCGCGTGCGGGCCTGGCGGCGGCAGTTCTATCCCGACATTACCGACTGGGCGGCCTATGACCGCGGTGCTTTGCCGGCCCCGGCCGGGGCGCCCTGACCGGCTCCGCCGCGCGCGCCCCGGCGGCG
>SLBI01000295.1 GCA_007126375.1 Paracoccaceae bacterium | reverse complement strand
GGCGTTGCGGGCGGGTTGGCGTGCGCCGGTGCTGCTGCGCATGGCAAGGGACGAACCCGCCCGCGTCGCCGAAGGCCGCCTCGTGCAGTCGGAGTTCGCCCGCCGCGGCTCGCTGCTCTGGCGCAGCCTCACCGGCGGCTGGTGACCGGCGGTTTCGGGCGGCCGGTGTCATCGGGCTGGCACAAATCCGCGGCAGGAGTAGGATTGCATCTGCGGCACCCAGCCGCCCGCGCCAGACGTTTCGGAAAGGACCTCGCCATGACCCTCCCCCTCGCCGCCACAGCGCTCGATCGCCGCCGCTTCCTCGGCGTCGCCGGCGCCAGCCTCGCCATCACCGGCGCGGGCAGCTTCACCATGACCTCGGCTCGCGCCTCTACGGGCTTGCGCATGACGGTGCTGCACATCAACGACATGCATTCCCGGCTGGAAGAAATCTCGGGTTCCGACGCCACCTGCTCGCCCACAGCCTCGGAGGAGGGCCGCTGTTTCGGCGGCGCCGCGCGCCTCGCTTCGGCGATCCGCGGCCGCCGCGCCGAGCTTGATGCCGCCGGCGTCCCGTATCTGACGCTCGATGCCGGCGACCAGTCGCAGGGCACGCTCTTCTACACGACCTATCGCGGAAAGGCCGAGATCGAGATCATGAACCTGATCGGCTTCGACGCGATGACGCTGGGCAACCACGAGTTCAACAACGGTCCAGACGCGCTGGCCGAGATGCTGGCCGAGGCCGAGTTCCCCATCGTTGCCGGCAACGTGCAGCCCCCCGCGGGCCATGCGCTTGGGGATATCCTGCGCGAGCATCTCATCCTCGAGGTCGGCGGCGAGCGCGTCGGCATCCTCGGCATCACCACGCCCGATACGGTGATCCTCTCCTCGCCTGGCCCTGTCACCTTCGCCGAGGAGATCGGATACCTTCAGGATGCGGTCACCCGGCTGCGGGCCGACGGGGTTCACAACATCCTGCTTTTGTCGCATGTCGGGTTTCTCCGCGATCAGCAGATCGCCGCGGCGGTCGACGGGCTTTCGGCCATCATCGGCGCGCACAGCCACACGCTGCTGTCGAACACGGTCGAGGGTGCGCCGGCCTACGCCACGCTGATCGAGAGCCCTTCGGGCCGGGCGGTGCCGATCGTGCAGTCCTACGCCTTCTCGCGCTACATGGGCGATCTGACCCTGGAGTTTGCCGAGGACGGCGCGGTGGCCGCTGCGACCGGCGACAGCATCGAGCTTGACGCGGCCTTCGAACCGGACGCCGAGGTCGCGGCCCGCGTCGCCGCCCTTGCCGGGCCGATCGAGACGTTGAAGACAACCCCGGTTGCCGAGCTCGCCGCGCCCATCGACGGCAGCCGCGAGAGCTGTCGTGCGATGGAATGCGAGATGGGAAACACCGTCACCGACGCCATGCTGGCGCGCATCGGCAACCCCGAAATCACCATCGCTCTGACCAACGGCGGCGGGCTGCGCGCCTCGCTCGAGGCCGGCACCATCACCCTTGGGGATGTGCTGACCGTGCTGCCGTTTCAGAACACGCTCTACACCATGCGGCTGTCGGGTGCCGACATCCTCGCCGCGCTGGAATACGGGGTGAACGCGGTCGAAGAAGGCGCGGGCCGCTTTCCGCAGGTCGCGGGGCTGCGCTTCGCGCTCGATCTCTCGGTCGCGCCCGGTGCCGGCCGGGTTTCCGAGATCGAGGTGATGGGCGCCGATGGTTGGGTGCCGATCGACCCGGCGGCGAGCTATGGCGTGGTCACCAACAATTTCATGGCCCGCGGCGGCGACGGCTATGCCATGCTCGCCTCCGGCGCGATGGAGCCCTACGACACCGCCATCGACATGGCCGACGCGCTGGCCGAACATCTGACCAACAATGCCCCCTATGCGCCACGGATCGAGGGCCGCATCCGGCAATAGCTTCCAGGGCCGCCCGTCGCCGGGCGGGCGGCCTCATCCCCGGGACAGCAGCGCCCGCAGTGTCTCGATCCGGTCGGCCTCGGCGGCAGGCTTGTCGCGGCGCCATCGCAGCATCCGGGGAAAGCGCAGCGCCAGCCCGGCCTTGTGTCGGCTGCTGGGCTGGATCCCTTCGAAAGCGACCTCGAATACCAGTTCCGGCACCACCCGCCGCACCGGTCCGAAGCGTTCCAGCGTGTGCTTGCGAACCCAGGCGCTGATCTCCCGGAACTCGGCATCGGTCAGCCCGGAATAGGCCTTGGTGAAGGGCACCAGCGCCTCGCCTTCCCAGACTGCGAAGGTGAAATCGGTAAACAGGTTCGCACGCCTGCCGTGCCCAGACTGAGCGTAGATCATCACCGCATCGACGCTGTAGGGATCGAGTTTCCACTTCCACCAGTCGCCGCGTTTCCGCCCGGCGCGATAGAGGCCTGCGCGTCGCTTCAGCATCAGCCCTTCGGCACCGACCGTCCGCGCGGCCTGGCGCCGCGCGGCGAGCCCGGCCCAGTCGTCGAAGCGGAGCGCGGGCGAGGGCCGGATGCGGTCCCCGGACGCCAGCGCATCCTCCATCAGCTGCCGCCGCTCGGACAGCGGCCGGGCCCGCAGGTCGGCCCCGGCCCACTCCAGCAGGTCATAGGCCAGCAACGCCGCCGGCGCCTCGGCCAGCAGCTTGCGCGGCACCGAGCGGCGCCCGATCCGTCTTTGCAGTGCGGCGAAGGGCAGGGGGGCGTCGCCCTCCCACGCCAGGAGCTCGCCGTCCAGCACCGTGCCCGGCGGCAGCGCCATCGCTGCCGGGCGGAGGTCGGGGAAACGCTCGGTGATGAGCTCCGCGCCGCGCGACCACAGATGCCAGTCCGCGCCGCGGCGGATCAACTGGGCGCGGATGCCATCCCATTTCCATTCCGCCATCCAGTCTGCGGGCGGCCCCAGCGCGTCCGGCCCATCATCGAGCGCATGCGCAAGAAAGAACGGATAGGGCCGCGCGCGGTCCGCCGCCGGGTCCTGGGTCAGGACCAGCGCGGCGAAGCCGGTGCTGGCCGGGTCCCAGTCGCCCATCAGCCGATGCGCCAACTCGGCCTCGTCGCGCCCCGTCGCCTGCGCCAGCGCCCGGGTCATCAGCGCCTGGCTGACGCCCATGCGGAATCCGCCGGTAATCAGCTTGTTGAACAGGAACCGCTCGGCGCCCGCCAGCCGGTCCCAGGCGTCCAGCACGGCCGCCTTGCGTGCGGGTTCCTCAAGCGTGCCCAGCCGCGCAAGTTCCGCCATCCAGCCCGACAGGCTGCGCTGCGTGTCCTGCGTCGGTGGCGGCAGCACCAGCGAGATGGTCTCGGCCAGATCCCCCACCACCGGATAGGCATCCTCGAACAGCCACAGCGGAATGCCCGCACGCTCCGCCGCCCATTCCCGCAGCCGCGTCGCGGTGATCGCCCTTCGCGGTCGACGCCCCGACAGCAGCGCTATGGTCCAGACCCGGTCGGGCTCGGGCGCCGTGCGGAAAAACGCGGCCAGCGCGGCCACCTTCTCGCCGGTTCGCGTGGTGCCGTCGAGCGCGGCGAAAAGCTCGGCGAAGCGCCTCACCCGTCGTGCTCCTCCTCGGCATCATCGTCGGCGAATTCGGTGGCGAGGATGTGTGCGTCATACCCCTGTGCCTCCAGCCAGCGACGGAATACGCCCGTATAGCCGTGGGTGACGAATACCGTCCCGGCCCCCGTTGCGGCGATGGCGGCGTTCAGCCCCGGCCAGTCGGCGTGGTCCGAGATGACGAACCCGCGCTCTACCCCGCGCCGGCGCCTGATGCCGCGCAGCCGCATCCAGCCCGAGGCCGAAGCGGTCGCCACCGGCCCGAACCGGCGTAGCCAGCCGGAACCCAGCGCCGCCGGCGGCGCCAGCACCAGCCGGCCGCGCTGCGCCTTCGGGTCGGTCACCGGCTCGGTCGGCGGCAGCGGCAGGCCCTGCGCGCGCATCACCGCCGTGGTCGCCTCGATCGCGCCATGGGTGCGGATCGGCGCGAGGTCGGCCAGCCCCGCGATCAGCCGCTGCGCCTTGCCGAGCGAATAGGCGGCGATCACCGGGGTGCGCCCCTCGGCTGCCGCCGCCTCGACCCAGGCGCGGATCTCCGCCATGACGGCCTGCTGCGCCGGCCAGGTGAAGACGGGCAGGCCGAAGGTGCATTCGCTGACGAAGGTATCGCAGCGCACCGGCTCGAACGGCGCGGTCAGGCCGTCATCCTGCAGCTTGTAGTCGCCGGAAACGACCCAGACCGCGCCCTGCGATTCGACCCGCACCTGCGCCGAGCCCGGCACATGCCCCGCCGGATGCAGGCTGACGCGCGTCGCGCCGATTCCCGTCGCCAGGCCATATTCCAGCGTCTCGATCCGGACATCGCCCAGCCGGTGCCGCAGCACCGGCGCCGCCTCGGGCGTGCAGAGGTAGGCCCCGTGCCCGGGCCGCGCATGGTCGGCATGACCATGGGTGATCACAGCCCGCGCCACCGGACGCCACGGATCTATGTGAAACCCGCCCGCTTCGCACCGCAAGCCCTGCGGAGTCAGGGAGAGAACGTCGGCGCGCATCCTGTCCGATCCGGGTTGCCCGGGGCAGGAAAACCGGCCCCTCTCGAAGGTAGGCCGATAGCCGTGGAGCGGAAAGGGGCGACGCAGGGCCGGGCGATGTTGGCGACGTGCGGTGCTCTCGGGCCATGTGCCACGGGAAGGGGCCGCCCCGGCGGAACGGCCCCCCGGCTATTCTGTGGAGGCGCCTCAGGCGGTGATCGCGGCGCGGGCCTTGCCGACGATTTCGCCGAAGGCGGCGGGTTCGTGGACTGCAAGATCGGCCAGAACCTTCCGATCGACCTCGATCCCGGCCTCGGCAAGGCCGTGGATGAAGCGCGAATAGGTCAGGCTGGGATCGATCTCGCGCACCGCGGCGTTGATGCGCTGGATCCACAGGGCGCGGAAGCTGCGCTTGCGGTTCTTGCGGTCGCGGGTGGCGTACTGGTTGGCCTTGTCCACGGCCTGCGCGGCGGTGCGGAAGTTGCGCGACCGCTGGCCGTAATAGCCCTTGGCGGCATTCACCACCTTGCGGTGGCGGGCGTGGGTGACCTTGCCGGATGTGACGCGTGCCATGTCTGTCTCTCCTCAGCGGTCGTAGGGCATGTATTTCATGACGATGCGGGCGTCCGCATCGCACAGCGCCGCCGTACCGCGGGCGTTACGGATGAACTTGGACGTCCGCTTGATCATGCCGTGCCGCTTGCCGGCCTGCTGGGCCATCACCTTGCCGGTGGCCGTCACCTTGAAGCGCTTCTTGGCGCTTGCCTTGGTCTTCATCTTGGGCATTTCCATCTCCTTCCGGGTGGTGCAGGTGCGACTCGGCATGCCACATCGGCCGGCCGCACGATCTTTGACCGCGTGCTGCTATAGCGGGGCGGGCCGCGGTGCAAGGGCAAACGCGCAAAATGGTCCCGGGGCGGCAAGCTGCGCCAACCCTGCGGCGCTCATCGCACCACCTGGCCCAGAACCCTGACGAACACCTCCGGAACGTCGCCGGCGCGATAGCCACCGGGCTCCATCGTCTGTGCGAGCGTCAGGCAGACCCCGGAGAATATCACGCAGGATAGTGCCGAACGCGGAAAGCGCGACTCCGTCCAGGCATTGAGAAACGAGGGGAAGGCGAAAATCGCCATGACCACCCCGACAAGCAGAATGTAATCCGAATACATGGCCCGACTCCACGTCAGGCCCCCACCAAGGTTAAGATTACTCCGGATCGCTCCTGAAAATCAAGCGCTCCTCGCAAGGCGCAACCCTGAGGATATTGGTGCTTCCCGGCACGTTGAAGGGTAGGCCGGCGGTAACCACGATCTGGTGCTCGGACTCGGCGAAGCCGTCGCGCCGGGCTGCGCGCACTGCGCTCAGTACCGCCTCCTTGAATCGGCTGACCGGTTCGTCGGTGATCACCGTATGGGTTCCCCAGATCAGGCACAATCGGCGCGCGACGCCGGGCACCGAGGTCAGTGCGATGATCGGCACCGAGGGGCGCTCTCGGGCGACGAGATTGACCGTGTGGCCCGATTCGGTGAAACAGCATATTGCCCGGATGTCGGTCGTCTCGGCGATCTCGCGCGCAGCCGCGACGATGCCGTCTGCGACCGAGGAGCGTTGCATCACTCGCGAGGCGACGATGATGTCGCGATAGGTGGGATCGCTCTCGACCTGCCGGGCCACCCGGTCCATCGTCGACACCGCATCGATCGGATAGTTGCCGGCCGCGGATTCGGCCGACAGCATAACGGCGTCGGCCCCCTCGTAGATCGCCGTCGCCACGTCCGAGACCTCGGCGCGGGTGGGCATCGGGCTGGTGATCATGCTTTCCAGCATCTGCGTCGCCACGATCACCGGCTTGGCGGCCGAACGCGCCTTGCGGATCAGCCGTTTCTGGATCGGTGGCACCGATTCAACCGGCAGTTCCACCCCCAGATCGCCACGGGCGATCATGATGCCGTCGGCGGCCGCGAGAATCTCGTCGAACTCGGTCAGCGCCGAGGGCTTTTCGATCTTGGCGATCAGCAGCGCCCGGCCCGCCGCGCGCTCGCGCGCCTCGGTCACGTCGGCAGCACGCTGCACGAAGGACAGCGCGAGCCACTCCACGCCTAGCTCGCAGGCGAAATCGAGATCCGCCTTGTCCTTTTCCGACAGCGCCGCCACCGGCAGGACGACATCTGGAACGTTCACGCCCTTGCGGTCCGAGATCGTGCCGCCGACCATCACGGTCGTCTCGGCGAACTCCGGCCCGCACTCCTCCACCCGCAGCCGGATCTTGCCGTCGTTGACCAGCAGGGTCGAGCCCGGCTCGAGCGCTGCGAAGATCTCGGGATGCGGCAGGCAGACCCGGTGACTCTCGCCCGGTGCAGGGTCAAGATCGAGGCGGAAGCGGTTGCCCTCCTCCAGTTCGGTGGCGCCGGATGCGAAGGCGCCCACGCGCAGCTTCGGCCCCTGCAGATCGGCCAGGATGGCGATCGGCTTGCCCGTCTCGGCTTCCACCTGCCGTACGATGGCGTGCCGCGCGGCGATGTCGGCGTGGCTGCCATGGCTCATGTTCAGGCGGAAGACGTCGGCACCGGCTTCGAACAGGGCGCGGATGGTGGCATGATCATTCGATGCCGGCCCCAGTGTGGCCACGATCTTGACGCAGCGCATGCGTCGCATGTCGGCCCTCCTGTCACTGTCCAGCGGGTTATGACGTCTGCCTGCGTTGCGGGCAACCGCCCGGGGCATGAAATGTTAGCGACAACAGCGGACCGCGGGCTTGACCCGGCGCGGGCCGGGGTCAACCTGCAGACCAAGAGAGAGGAGCCCCACATGGACACCCATAGCATCGACCACGGCATCGACGACGCCACCCGCGAGGCGCTGGAGGCCGCTGCCTTCCGTCGTCTCGTCGCACATCTGCAGGCCCGCACCGACGTTCAGAATATCGACATGATGAACCTGACCGGGTTCTGCCGAAACTGCCTCAGCCGCTGGTATGCTGAGGCGGCGGCCGAGCGCGGACTCGACCTCGACCGCGAAGCCGCCCGCAGGATCGTCTATGGCATGCCCTATGCCGAATGGAAGGCGCGGCATCAGACCGATGCGAGCGTCGATCAGCAGACGGCCTTTGCAAGGTCGCAGGGCTCCCACGGCTGACGCCATGCGCCCCGGCGACCATCTGGCGCTGTTCGTGCGCGAAGCGCTGGCGTCGGGGCATACGCGCGACGAGGTGGCGGCGGCGCTGCGGGATGCCGGATGGGGCGAGGCCGAGATCGCCGCTGCATTGCACGCATGGGCCGACATCCCCTTCCGCCCGCCGGTGCCGCGCCCGCGCCACCACGTCTCGGCCGCCGAGGCCTTCACCTACGGGCTGACCTTCGTCGCGCTCGCGACCGTGATCGGGCATGCCACCGCGCTCTGGTTCGCGCTCATCGCGCACTGGCTGCCCGAGGCAGGCGAGATGCCGGGCCGCGGCACCGGCACGATCCGCTGGTCGCTTGCGGTGCTTGTCATCGCCTTTCCGCTGTTTCTCTGGCTCGACATCCGCGCCACCCGCGCGCTGGCCGCAGATCCGGTTCGGCGCCGCTCGCCGGTGCGGCGCTGGTTTGCGCATGCAACCCTGTTTCTCGCCGTGCTGGGCCTGATCGGTGACCTGATCGCGGTGGTCCATGCATTCCTTTCCGGCGACCTCACGCTGCGCTTCGTGCTGAAGGCGGCGGTGGTGGCGGCGCTCGCGGGCACGGTGCTGCTCTATTTTCGCCCGCTGCGCGACGAGACGCCGCCGCCGCCACTGCGCCCGGCCCTGTGGGCGCTGTCGGCGCTGATCGGACTGGCCGTGCTCTTCGGGCTCTGGGCCGTGGGCGGGCCGGAGCAGGGACGGGCCGAGGCGCGCGACCGGACCCGGATGCAGGATCTCCAGGCGCTCGCCCAGCATGTCCAGTGCCAAGCCAACGAGACCGGCACCCTGCCCGCGCGGCTGGAGGGCACCGAAAGCTGCCCGCTGACCGCCCGCCTGGCCGATCCGTACAGCGGCGCGGTCTATACCTACCATGGGGTGTCGGCGGTGGCGTTCCGGCTCTGTGCCGGTTTCGAGACCGATCAGGCAGGTTCTTTTCCCTGGCAGGCGAACGGCTACGACCCCGCGACCGGCTGTCTTACCCTGCGCCGGGCGCGACCGACAGCGCCCACACCACCTCAGTCCGCGCGGCCGTAGCGGTCAAAGGCGGCGTCCATCCGCGCGTGCATCGCCTCCTCGATCGCCGGGGCGAGGCCGCCGGTGATCCCGTCATGCCCTGCAAGCACCTCGGCCCCCTCTGCCGTGCCGGCGAAATCGCGCAGCGCGGCGATCTCCGCTGCGCTGTAGCGTCGGGCAATCGCCTCGGCCCGTGCCCGCAACGCCGTCAGCGCGGCGCGGTGCATCTCTTCGTAGTAGAGGGCGCTCAGCGCCATCAGTTCGGGCGTGGTCAATGCGGGTCGCCGGGCGTGGCTGGCGCGCAGCAGTTCCTGCACCGGCTCCCTCGCAAGGCTTCGGATCAGCGCGTCGTCCGCCGCCGTCTCCACCAGATGAAGCGCCGACAGCCTGCGTTCCGCGGTATCCGCCGCAAGCGGCAAGGGCAGGGCGAGCAGGAGGCCGAAAACCAGGGGGAATCTCAGCATGGGCGCAGCTCCGGTCACGCCGGCCGCCAACCGCCAGCGGCCGCACCTCCATCGAGCCTAACCGATCATGCCCGCCGGATCGTTCACGACCGCGCCAGCGGGCCCCATTCAGATCGCTGCGGCGCGCATCTCGGCTATGTACAGCTCGCGCAGCCGCCGCGCGACCGGGCCGGGCGTGCCGTCGCCCACCGGGGCGCCGTCGATCTCCACCACCGGCGTGACGAAGGTCGAGGCCGAGGTGACGAAGGCTTCGTCCGCCGCCCGGGCCTCGGCCAGGCTGAAAGGGCGTTCCTCCACCACCATCTGTGCCTCGGCGGCCAGCCGCAGAACGGCTGCGCGGGTGATGCCGTGCAGGATCTCGGTGCTTAGATGCCGGGTCACGATGCGCCCGTCACGGACGATCCAGGCGTTGTTCGATGTCCCCTCGGTGACGAAATCCTCCTCGACCATCCAGGCGTCGTCCGCTCCGGCCTTCTTCGCCGCCATCTTGCCCATCGAGGGATAGAGGAGCTGCACCGTCTTGATGTCGCGCCGGGCCCAGCGCATGTCGGGGATCGAGATCACGCGGATGCCGTTCCGAGCCGCCGGCCGGTCGATCAGCGGCGTCGCCTGGGTGAACATCACCAGCGTCGGCGTCGCCCCCTCGGGAAAGGCGAAATCGCGGTCGGCAGTGCCGCGGGTGATCTGCAGATAGATCATGCCTTCGGTCAGACCGTTGCGCGTCACCAGTTCGCGGTGGATGTCCAGCAGTTCGGAGCGGCCGACGGGGCTGTCCATCTCCAGCTCGCTTAGCGAGCGTTCCAGCCGCGCCGCATGCCCGTCGAAATCCACCAGCCTGCCGTCAAGCACCGAGGTCACCTCATAGACCCCGTCGGCGAACAGGAAACCGCGGTCGAAGATCGAGACCCTCGCCTCCTCCTCCGGCAGATAGGTTCCGTTGACATAGACGATCCGGCTCATGCGTCGCTCCCATTTCCGCCCGCTGGGGTGGAGTTACAGCGGAACGACGCCGGGGCCAATGCCCCGCGCGGCCTCATCCCCACAGCGTCGGGTCGGACGGGTGCACGCCGTGCGCGTCAAAGAGCAGGGGCGGGTCGCGGTCCTCGGCCAGCAGCAGCGGACCGTCAAGGTCGACCACCGCCGCGCCCTGCGCCACCAGCACCGCCGGCGCCATCGCAAGCGACGAACCCACCATGCAGCCGACCATGATGCCATGGCCCTCGGCGCGGGCGGCATCGCGCAGGGCGAGGGCCTCGGTCAGCCCGCCGGTCTTGTCCAGCTTGATGTTGACCATGTCGTATTTGCCGCGCAGCCCCGGCAGGCTGGCGCGGTCGTGGCAGCTCTCGTCGGCGCAGACCGGCAGGGGGCGGGCGATCTCGGCCAGCATGGCGTCGGCGTCCGCCGGCAGCGGCTGTTCCACCATCGCCACGCCGAGGCGCAGCAGATGCGGCGCCAGGTCCGCATAGATCTCGGCAGTCCAGCCCTCGTTGGCATCGACGATGATGCTGGCCTGCGGCGCACCGGCGCGGACCGCTTCCAGCCGTGGCATGTCGTCGGGCGTGCCCAGCTTGATCTTCAGCAGCGGCCGATGCGCATGACGCGCCGCCGCCGCCCGCATCCGCTCGGGGGTGTCGAGCGAAAGGGTGAAGGCGGTGATCTCCGGCCCCGGCGCCGGCAGGCCGGCCAGTTCCCAGACCCGGTGCCCGCTGTGCTTCGCCTCCCAGTCCCAAAGCGCGCAATCGACTGCGTTGCGTGCGGCCCCGGCCGGAAGCGCCGCCTGCAGCGCCGCCCGGTCCAGCTTTGCGGGCAGCCCGGCGATCTGCGCCGCCACGCTTTCCACGCTCTCGCCATAACGCGCATAGGGCACGCATTCGCCGCGGCCCCGTGCGCCGTCGCCTTCCACCGTCACCGTCAGCACCTGTGCCTCGCTGCGCGAACCGCGGGCGATGGTGAAGACCTCGGCCAGCCGGAAGGTCTCGGGCGTTACCGAAATCCGCATGCCTCAGACCGCCGCCAGCGCATCCACCAGCCGGCCGGCGCCATGACGCATCGGATCGACCGTGGGCAGGCCCGTCTCCGCCTCCACTTCGGCGCAATAGATCTCGGCCGCGGCGGCGTTCATCGCATGGGTGTTCACCGCCACCCCCACCACCCGACAGGCCGGGTTGGCCAGACGCGCCACCGGCAACGCCAGGTCGCGCAGCGCCTCCAGCGAGGGCACGGGGTGGTCGGGCAGCCCGCGCAGATGCCGCCGGGTGGGTTCGTGGCTGAGGATCAGCGCATCGGGCTGGCCGCCATGGATCAGCGCCATCGTCACCCCTGAATAGGACAGGTGAAACAGCGAGCCCTGCCCCTCGATCAGATCCCAGTGGTCGGGGTCGTTGTCGGGCGTCAGCCATTCGATGGCCCCGGCCATGAAATCGGCGATCACCGCATCCAGCGGCACGCCGTCGCCGGTGATGAGGATCCCGGTCTGGCCGGTGGCGCGGAAACTCGCCTTCATGCCGCGGGCGCGCATCTCCTTCTCCATCGCCAGCGCGGTATACATCTTGCCCACCGAACAGTCGGTGCCGACCGCCAGCATCCGCTTGCCGCGTCGACGCACGCCGTTGGCGATCGGGTATTTGACCGAGGGCACGCGCACGTCATGCAGCGCCCGCCCCGTGGCCCGTGCAACCGCCGCCAGATCCTCCTCGTCGCGCAACAGGTTGTGCAGGCCCGAGGCGAGGTCGAACCCCTCCTCCAGTGCCGCGACCAGCACCTTCTTCCAGCTCTGGCCGATCACGCCGCCGCGGTTGGCCACGCCGATCACCAGCGTCCTTGCCCCGGCTGCCCGCGCCTCGGCCAGCGTCATGTCAGCCAGGCCGAGGTCCGCCCTGCAGCCCTCCAGGCGCAGTTGGCCAAGGGCGAAATCGGGCCGCCAGTCGCGGATGCCCTGCGCCACCTTGGCGGCGAGCGGATCGGGCGCATCGCCCAGAAACAACAGATAGGGGGTCTGGATCGACATGCTTGCCTCCCTTCGGCGCGGCCCTCGCGACTCACGGGCCATGCTGCCCGCGACCGGCTGCAAGGTGATGGACATTTGCGCCGCCTGCCAGCCCCGCGACGCATCGATTTCCCGCCCGACCGATGCCTTGTGCGGAAAATGCGCACGCCGCGCAGGCGGCGCGGTCTCAGGCCAGCGGTACACAGATATCGGTGCGCAGATCGTCCGGCGCGGTCTCCGAGGGGTCGTTGAGATAGACCTCGTGACTCGGGCCGCGCCCGGGGATCTCGCCCGCCTCGGCCATCCATGGGCCGTAGATATGGCCATAGGCCTCCTTCAGCGTGCCATAGGGGCCTCGGTGCGCCATCACCGCATGCCGGCCGCCGGCCAGCCGGCAGTCCTCCAGCCCCACGGGGCAGGGCACCTCCTCGGCCATCAGCACCCCGGCGAAACTCTCCAGAGCGGAGGCAGGCACCGCGTCGGGGTCGGAGAAGGCCACCATGACCCCGTGCCCGGCCTGTTGCCGAAGGCCGGCCGCGCCCAGCGCAGCCCACACGCGCTCGAACACCGGACCGACCTCGGGGTAAGGGCCGAGATGGGGCAGACCGACCACCCGGCGTCCGGGCAACTCGCGGATCGTGACGGGATGCATGGGCCACCTCGCGGCAAACGGCACGTAACCGGCGCAGCCTAGCACGGACCGCCGCGCGGGCGATTGCAAAACCGGCTCGCCGCAGCCATATGAAGCGCCATCGCGTCGCCGCTGCCGCGCGGCATGGGGGGCTTCGTGAACTATCTCGACTTCGAAAAGCCGCTGGCCGAGATCGAGGGCAAGGCCGAGGAGTTGCGCCGTCTGGCCCGCGCCACGCCCGAAATGGATGTCGAGAAGGAGGCCGCAGCGCTCGACCGCAAGGCCGAGGCGCTGCTGCGCGACCTCTACAAGAGCCTGAGCCCGTGGCGCAAATGCCAGGTCGCCCGTCACCCCGACCGGCCGCATTGCAAGGACTACATCGAGGCGCTGTTCTCGGAATGGATGCCCCTCGCCGGCGATCGCAACTTCGCCGAGGATGCGGCGATCATGGGCGGGCTTGCGCGGCTCGATGACCGCGCCGTGGTGGTGATCGGTCAGGAGAAGGGCAACGACACGCGCTCGCGGCTGGAACGCAACTTCGGCATGGCCCGCCCCGAGGGCTATCGCAAGGCGATCCGGCTGATGGATCTCGCGCACCGCTTCGGTCTGCCGGTGGTCACGCTGGTGGACACGCCCGGCGCCTATCCCGGCAAGGGTGCCGAGGAACGCGGCCAGGCCGAGGCGATCGCGCGCTCCACCCAGAAATGTCTCGAGATCGGCGTGCCTGTCGTCTCGGTGGTCATCGGCGAGGGCGGCTCGGGCGGGGCGGTGGCGCTGGCCACCGCGAACCGCATCGCCATGCTCGAACATTCGGTCTATTCGGTCATCAGCCCGGAGGGGTGTGCCTCGATCCTGTGGAAGGACGCGGAGAAGATGCGCGAGGCCGCCGAGGCGCTGCGACTCACCGCGCAGGACCTGATGCGGCTCGGCGTCATCGACCGGGTGATTTCCGAGCCGCTGGGCGGCGCGCAGCGGGATCGTGCCGCCACCATCGCCGCGGTGGGCGCAGCGATCAACGCGATGCTGGATGAGCTTGCCGGCCGCAAGCCCGCCGCGCTGATCTCGGACCGACGGCGGAAGTTCCTGCAGATGGGCAGCCGCGGCCTTGCCGCCTGATACCCCATGACCCAACCTTGGTTGCCGGCGGAGGGGAGGGGATAACTGCGGATTTCCCGCGCAGGGTGCCGGTATCGCGATGCCTGGCAGGGTGCCGAACCCGGCCCTGAAGCGCGCATTTTTACCCGCCGAATCTGGCATTCGGGTCGCGGAAATCTGGTTCCGGTGGCCAAGACCCGCTTCTCGCTGCCATCAACCATTTGTTGACCGGTCCCTCAGCCGCCCCGCGGCAGGGGCGCGGTGAAGCCCGCCTCGCCCATCAACCGATTGCTGGCGCCTTCCACCTGGGCTTCCACCCGGCTCATGAAGTCGCGCAGCGGCAGGCCCGGCGGGATCTCGGGGAGGAACTCCACCACCGCGGTTCCCGGCTGGCGCCACAGGCTGTGCCGGGCCCAGAACACGCCGACATTGCAGGCAACCGGCACGCAGGGCAGGCCCAGCGTCTCGTACAGCGCGCCGCTGCCGATCTTGTAGGGCAGAAAGGCGCCAGGGGCGACGCGGGTGCCTTGCGGGTAGATCACCAGCTGACTGGCCATGTGCTGCCCGCCCGCGGCTCCCTCCAGCATGGCGCGGATCGCCCGCCCCTTCTTGCCCCGATCGACCGAGATGCAACCGATACGCTTGGCATACCATCCGATGATCGGCGCGCGCTCCAGTTCCTTTTTCATCACGAAACGCGCCCGCGGCAGAACGCTCAGCAGAATGATGATGTCGAAGAAACTCTGATGCTTGGCAGCGATCAGCACCTCGCCCTGCGGCACCCTTCCGCGCACCTCGGAGTGCAGGCCGGCCACCACGCGAGCGAGCCAGCGGATGAAGTTGCACCACGCATTGATGCCGACGAAGGCGCCGCGCCGGTCGAAGGCGGCCCAGGGGGTGAAGACCAGCGCGAAGGACACCAGCGACAGATACATCAGCGCTATGAAAAAGAGCGACCTCACGTATTGAAGCAAGAACATCACGTTATTCTCCTCAGCTCACGCAGTGCCGCAGCCCGCGTCGCGGCCCAGGCGACCAGCGCGGCCAGCGGTGGCAGCACAAGCGGCCAGAGCCAGTGCAGACCGGCGAAGCCGAGGCCGGTCAGGAAGGCGCCGGCCGCATCCGTCGCCGGCAGCGCCGCAACCGCCGCCATGCCCGCCGCAGTGCCCAGCGCCGCGCCCAGAAATGCCCGGCGGGTGAACCGGCGCACGAAGGCCCGCGCGATCCATGCGTCGCGCGCGCCGACCAGCCGCAGCACCCGGATCACCTGAGCATTTGCCGCCAGCGCCGCCTGCGCCGCCAGTGTGATCATCGCCGCCGTTGCCGCGCCGATCAGCGCAATGGCGATCAGGCCCAGCAACCGCAGCCGCTCCGCTGCCGCCACCAGCGGCCGTCGCCAGCGGGTGTGGTCGTCCAGGACCGCGCCGGGTGCCTCGGCGGCCAGTCGCATGCGCAGCCCGTTGGCATCGAAGCCATCCGGCGTCTCGACGATCTCTACGATGCGCGGCAGCGGCAGCGCATCCAGCGGCAGGTCGGGGCCGAGCCAGGGCGCGAGCAGCGCGGCGATCTCGGCCTCGGTCAGCGCCCGTGCATCGGCAACGCCTGGGGTGGTTTCGAGGATCGCGAGCACCGCCGCCGTCTGCGCCTCGATCTGCGACGGCGGTGCAGAGATGCGGATCGTCGCCGATTGCGCAAGCGCCGCCTGCCAGCGGTCGGCCAGCCGCCCGGACGCAAGCGAAAGGGCGAGGGCGAAGACGGCGAGAAAGGCCATGGCGGCGGAGGTGAAACCGGTCAGCCGTGCGGTGAAGCCCGAGGGCGGCACAACCCGGTCGGCTGGTGGCAGGGCGGTGGCGGAGCGAGACGAAGGCGTCATGGCAACCCGTTCGCACCGCGGCGCAACGCCTCATGTGCTGCATGAAAAACGTGAGGCAAAGCTATAATAAGATTGTCATAGATGGGCGTAGGCTCCCGCCGCATGGCGGTGACGGCAGCGGCAATCACAGTTCGGCCCCGGCTGTCTGCAGCCTGCGGCCGGCGATTCGGAGCACGCGGGCGGTGATCTGGCTCTTGGCGGCGCGGATAAGGGCGAGGTCGTGCGTGGCGATCAGTATCGTCTTCCCCATACGGTTGAGTTCGACCAGCAGGGTCAGCAGCCGCAGCGACATGTCCCAGTCGAGATTTCCTGTCGGCTCGTCGGCGAGGATGACATCCGGCGCCATGATGACGGCCCGTGCCAGTGCGGCGCGCTGCCGTTCGCCCCCCGACAGCGCCGGCGGAAGCGCGTCGGCGCGGGTGTCGAGGCCGACCCAGGCCAGCAACTCGTCGAGATCCGCATCGGCCTCTGCCGTCGTCGCCCCGGCGACGGTGAGCGGCAATGCGACATTCTCGGCCAGCGAAAGGTGGTCGAGGAACTGGCAATCCTGATGCACGACACCGATGCGGCGCCGGGCGAAAGCGATGTCGTCGCGGCTCATCCGTGCCAGTGGCGTGCCAAAGAGCCGCACCTGTCCGGCGCTTGGGGAAAGCTCGCCGTAAAGAAGTTTCAGCAGCGTCGTCTTTCCGGCGCCGGAGGGACCGGTAAGAAAGAAGAAACCGCCGGGCGAGAGCGCCAGCGTCACATCGGCGAAGAGTTCGCCGCCGCCATAGCTGTGGGCCACTTTCTGCAGCTCGATCATCGGGCTTCCTGCGGCGGAGCTTCCACGCGCCGCTGTCCGCGCGCCATCCTGCGTGTGATGCCCCGGAACGACGGGCCATGCAATCCGGCGCGCTGCGGTTCCGGCCGGCGGGGCTTTGCCGGTGGCGTGCGCACTCGCTTGGATTGTGACGTGCGGGTTGCTAGAGAGAGGCGCCGGCGGTTCGAGGGCGGAGGTCGGGCCGTCCGGCGGGGTGCAACCGGGCGGGCGGCGCAGATGGCCGGCCCCGCTGTCGCGATCGGAACGTGCATGCGGATCATCTGCCCATCCTGCGCCGCCGAATACGAAGTGGACGAGGTCGCAATTCCGTCCGAGGGGCGCGACGTGCAGTGCTCGAACTGCGGCCGCGCCTGGTTCCAGTTGCCGAACAGCCCCGTTGCGCGGAGCCCGGCCGGCGCGCAGCCGGCGGTGGCGAAGGGGCAGGGCATCGATACCGCAATGCCGCCCCCCGCGTCGGCCGGCAGCGGTGTCGCCGGGGCGGCCGAGGAGCGGAGCGCCGGCGCCCCCCCGACCGCCGAGCCGGCGGCGGCCGACCGTTTCGAGACACGGCCGACCGCAGCGCCGCGACCGGATGCGCAGGCGCCGGAGGAAGAAGAACGCCCCGAGGGCGGGAGGTCGGAGGACGAAACCCCGGAAGGTGAGACACCGGCGGACGTTCCGCGTCCATCGCTCGACGAGGCACTGCGCGAGATGCTGCGCGCCGAGGCCGAGCGCGAGGCGGCGGCCCGGAGGGCCGAGACGGCGGCGCTGGAGACCCAGCCGGAGCTGGGGCTGACCGAAGCCGTACCGGCCAAGGCGGCGGCTCCGGCATCGGCTGATTCAGCCGCTGATACGACACCGGCACCGCCGGCCGCGCCGCGCAAGCGCCTGCCGAAGATCGAGGAGGTCGATCCGGTGCTTGATCCGCAGCGGCCGGTCCCCGAGGGCGCCACCGCGCCCGACGAGGCGGCGGCACGGCGCGGGTTTCGCGCCGGCTTCCTGCTGGTGCTGGCGATCGCGCTTGCGTTGTTGCTGGTCTATCTGTTCGGGCGGATGCGGCCCGAACCGGGGCCGGTGCTGTCGAGCTATGTCGCGCTGGTGGACGACACGCGGCTGATACTGTCGTCCCGGCTGGAGGCGCTGATCCAACGGCTGACCGAGCTGATGTCCGGAGCGGGCTGACCTCAGCCGCCGCGGCGGAGCACGCGGCGCAATTCGGCCGGGTTGAAGGCGCCCAGGGCAATGCCGAAGCCGGCATAGCTTACGATCCCGGCGCCGACCAGTGCGGCCAGGGCAGCATAGCGCAGCCCCGGTGTGGCGAGCGGCCCGGCCAGCAGCGCGGCAACGGCGAGCAGCACCGCCCCCATCGCCGCCGAGGCCGCCAGCACCCGCGGCAGCCGCGCCCGCAGCCGGTCGTCCCAGCTTGCCGCCGCGCCCATGT